>PMLO01000017.1:12992-22309 GCA_003158895.1 Propionibacteriaceae bacterium | reverse complement strand
GTGCGTCCACGCTCAGGCGAGGGATCAATGACCGACCGGAGGCTGACGAAACAGCGGCGGATCGGCGCCAACGTTCTGCCCATGCAAGCTTGGCTAGAAGCAGCCGCGTGGTGCTTCGTTTCAGGATCTGCAGGAAGTGGAGGTGGGCGCCCTCGATCCGGGCCTACGGCCATGGGCTGGCTGATGAGCGAACAGCCGGACATCGATGTCGTCGCCAGCGCCGCCACCAGCACGGTGACGCGATCTCGGCAGAGGTCGCGGTTGACGATTACGTTCGCACATGCCGCCGACAGCGTGCTCACGATCACCTTCCGCTGACGTCGTACCCCGCAACCCACGGCTGCTGCGCCAGCACGCTGTGCATCTTGACACCGTCGATGAAGGCGCGAAAGTGCGGTTCTCCGACGCGCTTCGGGACGATCAGCGCTGTGGATCGAGTGGTCCAGATGAAGGCGTGGGTGGGGGTCTCGACGACCTGCCCGACCGTGCTCCAGGGGTAGCCCGTAAAGCGGACCGCAGACTGATCGCAGATCCCCCACTCGTCCAACCACAGACGATTGGGAGGGAATCCGTTCGGGACACCCGCTTTCAGCCGACGCTCATACGTCTCAAGCAGCATCCTCGGCGCGCCGAACCACATGACCGTCGCGAGGGCGACCATCACAAGGAGTATGGGCAATCCCCACCCCACGCTCCACAGCGCTCCATCTCCGAAGATCTGGGCCCCAATCGAGACACCAATGACGACCGCGAGGATGCCGCGCGCCCGCTGCATCGTCACCGCTTCCCTACTGGCCGGATGTTTCCTGAAGCAGTACCGCTGGAACTCCACGCGATCACCGACAGTCAGCTGTATGTCCATCACAGGCCACATGCGGTCACGGTACGGCGACTAGCCCTCCCGTCACCGTCAGCGGGAGGGGATTCTCACCTCCAGCAGACCTTCTCGATAGACGCACGGATCTGCCGCGAGGTGGGCGGCGATAGTGCCGATCCGCGGATGTTGACTGTCGACGCCGGCTGATTGTCGCTTGGGCGTTCATGCCTCCAGCTGCCTGCGTGCCCGCCGGCCAGCAACACCTAGGCCTTAGCCAGGGCCGACTGCAGGCTGGTGATGTACGCGGTCGTCGTGTAGGTCGCACCGCTCACCGTCTGGACGTTGCCCGAGTTGGCCGCGAGGACCTCGGACTTCATGATCGGGACGGCCTGGCTGTCGATCGACGCCGACCTGCCGTTACCGGCCGAGTCAGCCTGGGCGGTCACGTTGCTGATCTTGCCGCCGGAGATGGTCACGGTGACTGTCACCGAGCCGTATTGATGCTGCACGGTCGTACCGGTGTACGTGCCGTCCTTGTACGAGGTGCTGCCGGACGTCGTCGTGGTGTTGCTGTTGTTGGTCCCCGCCGTGGTCGTCGTGTTCGTGACGGTCGCACCGTTGGCGGTGCCGACTGCCCAGCCGGCGCTGAGCACACCGACAGAGGCGACGACTGCGGCTGCTTTCGCTCGGATGCTCACCGGACGAACCTTTCGTTGTGAATGGAGTTGGCGGGGGTGCCACATGCCAGCGAGTCGGCGACCACAAGGTCGGACGCGGCCTGCGGGCCACACATATACACGTCGCTGTCGGCCACGTAGGGGACGAGGTCCCTCAGCCGGTTGCCGCGATGTGAGGCCGGCATCCGCGGAGCCGCAGTGCTCCGCATCACCGAACGGTCAGTTGTGGTCGTTGACATGTCACCTACCGTCGCGGCCGTAACTGTGCGTCTCCTGTGAAGCGTCGGTGAACGGTGTACGACTTCGGTTGAGGCTTGATTGCCTTGCCGACAAATATCCGCCCGATCCAACCGAAGCGCTAGATGCTGAATGCAGATCCGGTGGCGATGGGCTAGTGGAATGTCGCGTCCGGCCGATGCCAAGGACTTGAGTACCAGGGGTAGGTCTGGACCCGACGCGTCCAGGTCGACCAGGCCCTCATCGACGAGTTGCAGGACCAGGGTGGCTGTCCACACCTTGGTGGTCGACTGGATCTGGAACACGGGTGGCTGCGGTGACCTCGACTCCGGTCTGCAGATTCACCACGCCAGCGGTGGCTTCGATGACCTGATCGTCGACCAGTACCGCGATCGACACCTCCGGCACCTCGCACTCGGCAGCCAAGCGCGACATCTCGTCGTCCAGCCGTCCACGCCAATAGTCGATGCGGCTCATAGCGGGTCCTTTCGCAGTGCAGAAGTTTCGACGCGGCGGTTGAGAACCCAGAAGGCCAACGGTGTCGAGAGGTGGTGGCCGTGACCCGGCAGCTGTGGTTGCCGTGAGGCCAAAGCCGCCGCAGCCTGATCAGGCGGACTCGCGCACCACCAGGGTGAGGCCGATGCGACGGCGTTGACGCGAGCCGGCGGGTGTACGGCCGGAGAGGATGTTCTCCACGAGCTCGATGGCGTGCTGTGCGAGTGCCGTCTTGTCGATCGANNAGGACGGCATCCGCCTCCGGGTAGACACCGAGCAGCTCCTGAGCTGCGCTGACTCCCCCCTCATGGGTTTCGTCGGCGCGGAACTCGGATCGACTGGTCCACGGCAGACTGTGCTCGCGCAGGTAGTCGCGGTATGACTCACGCCGCGACGACGCGATGTGGCTCGAATCGATCATGGCAATCCGTCGGCGTCCACTGGCGGTCAAGTGATCGAGGGCCGCACGAACACCTGCCTGGTAGTCGATCTCGACAACGGCATCCGCCTGATCGTCCGGCGAACCATCCAAGATCACAATGGGAATGCCGAGGGCCCTCCCGCGAAGCGCATCATGCGGGAGAAGCCCCACGGTCTCCGTGCGGCAGCCTGTCAGCACCAGCGCGTCAACACGCTGCACCATCGATTCGAGCCGAGCCCGGGACTTCTGTTCGTCGTCTCCGATGTCGCACAGGATCACGCTCCAACCTTGGTCCGAAGCGATGCGGCTCAGCGCTGATGCGAGCTCGGGATAGTACGGGTTGCGAAGGTCTTCCAGGACCAGGCCGATGGTCACGTCGCGGCCACGCACCAAGCCTTGCGCGGCACGGTTGGGTCGGTAGTTCAGCTGACGGGCAACCTGAACGACCCGTTCGCGCGTTGAGGCGCTGATGTCGGGAAGGCCGTTGAGTGCTCGGGTCACGGTCTGTCGGGACACGCCGGCGACCCGGGCCACGTCAAGGATCGTGGTCGCTGGAACGCTGGTTGCCATGAACTGACACTACTGGTAACTTCGCCGTGAACGTTCACGGGGGTCGTCACAGTTCCGCGAGTGCGTACGGCCGTGTGGGCCTCTTCTCGTGCCTTGCCTTGCCTTGCCAGAGACCGGCAGCCGCCGCGACGTCAACTACTCGAGAGGGTAATTCCGCCTGATGACTCCGATGACGACTTCAGCCCAGCGACCACCCCGGGACGCTGTGCGCGCCCGCGCCGGTGTGGCGATGCTGTTCTTCACCAACGGCGCCATCTTCGCCAACCTCCTGCCCAGGTACCCCGAGATCAAGGCTGGCCTCCACCTCAGCAACGCCGCGTTCGGCCTCGCTGTCGCAGCCTTCCCTCTTGGCGCGCTTCTCGCGGGGTTGACGGCAGGGTTGCTGGTGCGCAGGTTCAGCTCGGCGAGGGTGGCGATCGTGGCGGCCGTGTTGTCGTCGGTCGGAATCCTGATCGCGGGGGTGGCGCCTGCGTGGATCGTGCTGGCCGGAGGGCTCTTCCTTGCCGGAGCGATGGATTCGATCACCGACGTCGCTCAGAACTCGCACGGGCTACGCGTTCAAAGGCTCTACAAACGGTCGATCCTGAATTCCTTCCATGCAGTGTGGAGCATCGGTGCAGTGATTGGCGGGATTCTGGGCGCGGTCGCCGCGCAGCTGGCTGTGCCCGTTGGGGTGCAGCTCACCGGCTCGGCAGTGCTCTTCAGCCTCATGGCCGTGGTCGCAAACCGGTTCTTGTTGTCCGGTGCAGAGCCCGCCAGCGTCGAGCCCGCCTCGGCCCCCGACGTCAGGTCACCCCGCCTGAGGCGTGGGCCGCAACCGCTCGCCAAGTACGGGATTCTTGCCGCGCTCGTCGTGATCGCCGCGTCCGGTGCCGTCGTAGAGGACGCCGGAAGCTCCTGGTCTGCCATCTACCTGTCGGGTTCCCTGGAGACGTCGGCGTTCGTCGCCGGCGTCGGCTTCATTGCCCTCCAGGGAATGCAGTTCATCGGACGGATCTTCGGCGACCGGCTCGTCGACCGCTTCGGCCAGCGCGCGGTGGCACGCACGGGTGGCCTGGTCGTCTTCGTCGGGATGGGCGTTGCCCTGGCCCTGCCCACGGTCTTCGGGACGGTGGTCGGGTTCGGTCTCGCCGGCCTCGGTGTCGCGACCCTGATCCCGGCGGCAATGCACGCCGCCGACGGACTGCCGGGGTTCCGACCTGGCACCGGACTCACGATCGTCAGCTGGCTGCTGCGGGTCGGCTTTCTTGTGTCGCCCCCCGTGGTCGGCGCGATCGCCGATGCGTCTTCACTCCGTCTCGGCTTGCTGGTTGTGCCTGTAGCCGGCCTGCTGGTCATGGTGTCCTCACACGTGCTCGCCGGCACAGTGACACGTCCAGCCGACAACGAGCCCGCGGACCAATCGGCAGCGGTGTTGATGGAATGTACTGAATGCCAGACTGCCGATTGAAGGGGACCATATTGCGCCACAGCTCTTGTCGAGCCTGTCTCCGGAACCGATCCCAGACGAAGCAGAGATCGATTCCATTGGTGTCCTGCACCGTCCGATCATGGGCAAAGGGAGTAGGTTCCGCCGATCGGCATGGATGCCCGGCGCGCTCGTGTCGTGAGTGGGCGTCGTTGGCACCGAAAGGGCACATCTGGCCTAAGGCTCGCTTCCAGGCGGAGCAAGTGGGCCGACCTCAGGTTTGGCTCAGGATCCTGCGATCCTCTTCAACAGATCAGTAGCCTGCTTGAGCACGTCGCGCTCGGCGTCGGTGAGCTGCTCAATCCCGGAATCTAGCCAAGAAACACCTTGGGCCATGGTAGAGGCCTCGACCTCTAGACCCTTCGAAGTGGCCGAAGCCCCGCCTCAACTTGGCCCGTCGGCTACCCATGGAGCGGCCCTCCCGTCACGCTCGGTCACGGCCACCAGTGCTGAACGGTGGACATCGGAGGGGGGCGAAGTGGTGGACCCATTCCCCACGCGAGGGCTTCCGTGGGGAATACGTGGGGAATGAATGGCCACTCAGGGCCACTTCTGTCCACAGGGGTCCACGACTGGCAAGGACGAAAGTCCTTGTCAGAAGGGATTTACCGTAGTCAGCAAGCCATACATCACTGTGCGCGAGAGAGGAGTTGAACCTCCACGCCCTTGCGGGCACTGACACCTGAAGCCAGCGCGTCTGCCATTCCGCCACTCGCGCATGCCGGTCGCCCGGCAGCCAGGAGAGATTATCACAGGCGAGCAGGGCAGTTCCGTACCTCCTGGCACCACCCCCCACCCCGTACAGTCCTAGGCATGTCCGACGTAACCAAACCTGCTGCCGACGATCCCGAGCGCCCTGCTACGCAGGAGGAGCTGGTCGCGATGCTCGAGGAGCTGCGGGAGCTGTGGTGGCAGGTGGAGAAGGACCGCCGGCGCGTCCGGGCCGGCGAGATCACTCGGCTCGAAAGCCTGCTGCCCGAGGTCGACGACACCGAACGCGCCGAGATCGAGGCCGCGCTCATCGATCTGCGCGCCGAGCAGGCGATCGAGCCCAAGCTCCCGTTCTGAGCCCCTGGGTACCGAGGGCTTTCGCGGCTAGACTCCGACGGCATCGCCTCACATGAGGCTCGATGATCGGGGTCAGTATGGTCGCTGACAACGTCCAGCGGAGCATTCCGCTGCCCGATTCCCGCCGCGACCGTACGTCCCTGGACACCCTCACCGAGCTGGCCAACGATCTGGCCGGGGAGTTCCGGCTGCGGCCCCTGCTGGAACGGATCCTGGTCAGCGCCGTCGAGCTGCTCGACTGTACGAGCGGGTCGATCTGCCTCATCGACCAGGCCGCCCACACGTACCGCAAGGAGATCGACCTCGACGAGGGCTGCCAGACCGGCCTGGTCTTCTCGCTCGACGAAGGCATGACCGGCTGCGTCGCGCGCCAAGCACGGCCGGTGATCTTCGACCGGTACGCGGAGGTGCCGCACGGTCACATCGATCCGGCCGAGAGCCGGTACGGACGGGCCGTGATCGGCGTGCCGATCCGCCGCCGCAACGACCTCATCGGTGCCGTGATCGTGTTCGCGTCGATGAGCCATCCGGTGTTCGACGCCGAGGATGCCCAGCTCCTCCAGCGCTTCGCCACGCATGCAGCCATCGCCATCACGAACTCGCGCCTCCACGCCGAGGCCGCCGAACGTGAGCAGCAGGCCGCCGTCTCCGCGGAGCGAGAACGCTCGATGCTCGAGATCCACGACACGATCGGCCGAGGGCTCGTCTCGGTGATGCTCACGCTGCGCAGCGCCCAGCACGCCGCGGCCGACGGTGGGGACATCACCGCGACCCTTCTGCGCGCCCAGCGGATGATCCAGTCCACCCTCGATGAGGGCCGTCAGGCCGCGCTCGGCCTCGGTCCGACGAAGCTCGACGGGCGTCCCCTCGACGAGGTGATCGAGCTGGAGCTTGCCTGGGTACGCGCCACCTCGGCCGTCACTACCGGGCTGCGCGTGTTCGGGGATCGCCGCGAGATCGCCCACGACGTACGGGTCCAGCTCATCCGCATCGTCCAGGAGTCGCTGACGAACGTGGCCCAGCACGCCGCGGCCACCTCCGTACGTGTCGGGCTCGTCTACGGCACCGACGGCGTCTCGGTCATCGTCGAGGACGACGGCCGCGGCTTCGATCTGACCGCGCAGGACGCGCGGCCCCGCGGCATGGGCCTGGCGGGTCTGGTGCAGCGCGCCGCGCAGGTAGGTGGTCGCGTACAGATCGACTCGACGCCCGGCTGGGGCACGCGGATCCGCTCGGACCTGCCGTACGAGCCCCAGCTGAGCCGCCTCGCTGACCGCGCGCGACTGCGCGTGATCGTCGCCCATGACCAGCCGGCCATGCGAGCGGGACTGGTCAAGCTGCTCGACACGAGCGAACCCGGCGTACAGGTCGTCGCCGAGACCGCCGACGTGACCGCTGCCGTCGACGCCGCCGCACTCCTCCACCCCGACGTCGTGATCGCCAGCCTCCGCCTGCCCGGCGAGCCCGGCCTGCTGGCTGCCCTGCGCGAGATCGACCCCGAGGTCCCCGTGATCGGGCTAGTCGACGACCCGGCTGCCGAGGCCGAGGTACGGGCGTGGGCCGCCGATGGCGTACGCGGCCTCGTACCCCGCGACGTCGACGCCACCTCGCTGGGCCGCGCCGTCCTCGCGGCAGCCCGCGGCGAGGTACTCGTCTTCGGCGGCTTGCTGGAGCAGCTGAGCCTGACGCCTGTGGGCAGCACGCTCACCCAACGGGAGAGCGAAGTTCGGACGCTGCTCGAGCACGGCCTCGCCGACAAGCAGATCGCGACCCGCCTCGGCATCGCTGTGAAGACCGTCGAGAAGCACGTGGGCGCGGTGCTCCGCAAGGAGAACGCCCACAGCCGTACCGAGCTCGTCGCCCGCCAGTCCTGAGGCCGGGTCGAGGTCGCATCCCCCATAGCGACCCGCACGACGCCGTGCGGGTAATCCCCCATGGTCCGGAGCGACCTGCGTCCTTAGGGTCGAACCAGTCGCCGCCACCGCAGACCGGCTGACGGCGACAACCGCTCAACGACGAGAGGAGAGCCATGCCTGTCACCCCCCTGCGGGAGATGCTCAAGCCCGCTTTCGAGGCGCGGTACGGGGTGCCGGCGATCAACATCGTCAACGACCTCACCTTGGAGAGCGTCCTCGCGGGCGCCGTCGAGGCGAGGTCGCCGATCATCGTGCAGACCTCGGTGAAGACCGTACGGACCATCACTGCCCCGGTGCTCTTCGCCATGTGGAAGGCGATGACGGCCGGCATCGACGTACCCGTCTGCTTGCACCTGGACCACTGCCCCGACCGCGAGGTGATCTCGACCTGCCTTGCCGAGGGCTGGAACTCGGTGCTGTTCGACGCGTCGACGCTTCCGGTCGCGGAGAACCAGCGCCAGACCATCGAGGTCGTCGCCGAGGCCCGCCGGTACGGAGCCGACGTCGAGGGCGAGATCGAGTCCATCACCGGCCAGGAGGACGGTGTGGGCAGCGACGCGGAGTCGCACCGACAGACGCTCGAGATCAGCCTCGCGTACCTCGAGGCGACCGGCGTCGACTGCTTCGCGCCCGCGATCGGGAACGCCCACGGCACGTACAAGCGCGCACCCGTCCTCGACTTCCAGCGCGTGAGCGACCTTGTCGCGGCGCACCCGGTGCCGATCGCGCTGCACGGCGGCAGCGGCCTCACTGACGCGCAGTTCCAGGACTGCATCGCCCGTGGCTGCGCCAAGGTCAACATCTCCACAGCGCTCAAAGAGACGTACATGAAGTCGAGCCTGGACTACCTCAAGACGGCCGAAGCGGCGAACAAGTGGGACCCGCCGAGCCTGTTCGCGCCGGTGTCGAAGGCCATCCGTGAGATGACGATCTCGTACATCAACATCTTCGGCAGCGCAGGAAAGGCCTGAGCGATGCCGGCCCTGATCTTCGACTGCGACGGTGTCCTTGCCGACACCGAGCGAGACGGGCACCTGCCGGCGTTCAATCTCGCGTTCGCCGAGTTCGGGCTGCCGATCAGCTGGGACGACCCCACGTACGCGGAGAAGCTGAAGACCGGCGGCGGCAAGGAGCGGATCGCCAGTGCGTTCACGCCGGACGTGGTCGCGAGCGCGGGGCTGAGCACCGACGCCGACGAGCAGGCGGCGCTCATCAAGCGCCTCCACGCCCGGAAGACCGAGCTGTTCACCGAGCGCGTCGAGGCGGGGCTCCTGCCCGGACGGCCCGGCATCCACCGGCTCATCGCCGAAGCCCTGGCCGCCGGATGGACGGTCGCGATCGCGTCGACATCAGCAGAGGCGTCCGTACGGGCTGTACTGCTGCACGCCGTCGGCCAGGACTCGTACGCGCAGTGCCACGTCTTCGCCGGCGACATCGTCGCCCACAAGAAGCCGGCTCCCGACATCTATCTCAAGGTGCTGACCGACCTCGACCTCGACCCGGCTGAATGCGTCGTCGTCGAGGACAGCGGCATCGGTGTCGAGGCCGCGGCGAGTGCCGGCCTGACCGTGCTCGTGACCGTCAGCAGCTACACCGCCGGCGACGACTTCTCCCGCGCCGCGATCGTCCTGCCGAGCCTCGGCGACCC
>PMLO01000017.1:0-12949 GCA_003158895.1 Propionibacteriaceae bacterium | reverse complement strand
CGAGAAGTACTTCGGCGACCTGGATGCCGTCGTCGGAGACGGCGACTTCGGCTACTCCCTGGCACGGGGCTTCGAGATCGTGGCTGAGGACTGGGACAACATCGACAGGTCCGACCCCGGCACGTTCCTCATCAAGATCGCCGGAGCCGTGTCCGCCCGCATCGGTGGGACGTCGGGACCGATCTGGGGTACGGCGATGCTGCGGGCCGGCACCCAGCTCCGCGGCAAGGACGAGTTCGACCACGAGGACGTCGTACGGGCGTTGCGGGCCTCCGTCGAGGGCATCAAGGCCCGCGGCAAGGCGGAGCTCGGCGAGAAGACGCTGATGGACTCGCTCGTACCGGCGATCGACACGCTCGAGGCCGAGGCGAGCGCGGGGAGGCCCCCCGCCGAGGTCGTACGCGCCATGGCGACCACCGCCCGTGAGGCCGCCGAGAACACGAAGACCATGCAGGCCCGGCGCGGCAGGGCCTCCTACACCGGAGAGCGGAGCATCGGGTCGGTCGACGCCGGCGCGATGGCCATCGCCGTACTCCTCGAGAAGCTGGCCGACGACTGGCCCCAGTGACAGACACATGCCCACACCGATACAAGGAGAACGTCCATGAAGAAGTTCGTCAACGACCCGAAGCAGTTCGTACCGGAGATGCTCAAGGGCATCGCGGCAGCCAACCCGGACACGATCAAGTACGTGCCGGAGTACAACCTGATCATGCGGGCCGATGCGCCCAACAACAACAAGGTCAGCATCGTCCAGGGATCCGGCTCCGGCCACGAGCCCGCCCACGTCATGGTGGTCGGACCCGGCATGCTCGACGCCGCGTGCCCAGGTGATGTGTTCGCCGCCCCGCCGTCCGACTACGTCTACCAGACAGCCAAGCTGTTGGCGTCCGACAAGGGCGTCCTGCTGCTGGTCAACAACTACACCGGCGATCGCATGGCGTTCGAGATGGCCCAAGAGCTCGCCGAGGCCGACGGCCTCAAGGTGACGACCCTGTTCATCGACGACGACGTCGCGGTGAAGGACTCCACCTGGACGGTCGGCCGTCGTGGCGTGGCCGGCAACTTCTTCGTCATGAAGGCCTGCGGGGCCAAGGCCGAGGAGGGCGCCGAGCTCGAGGAGGTCGTACGCGTGGGCGAGAAGGTCAACTCGATCACCCGCACCATGGGCATCGCGCTGACCGCGTGCACGCCGCCGGCCAAGGGCTCGCCACTGTTCGAGCTCGGTGACGACGAGATGGAGGTCGGCGTCGGCATCCATGGCGAGCCGGGCCGCCGCCGCGCCAAGGTCGTCCCCGCGAACGAGATCGTCGACATCCTGCTCGNNCGCCATCGTGCCGGATCTGCCGTACGAGTCGGGCGACAAGGTCGCGCTGATGATCAACGGCCTGGGTGGTACGCCGATCAGCGAGCTGTACCTGCTGTATGGCATCGCCGCCGAGAAGCTCGCCGCCAAGGGCATCACCGTGACCCGCAGCTACGTCGGCGAGTACTGCACGTCGCTCGAGATGGCCGGCGCCTCGCTGACGCTCGTCAAGCTCGACGACGAGATCGACGCTCTCCTCGCCGCACCGGCGAGCGTCGTCAACCGGATCTTCTGATCCTGTAACGCAAGCGGGTGCTCGGCACAGGTCGAGGGCAGTCGACCGGCCGGGCACCCATGACCCCCATCTCCGAACGCACACACCCCGAAGGAGAAGACCATGACCGGAGAGAAGATCAAGGACAGCCTCACGTTGGACGACGCCCGTCGGGTGATCGATGCTGCGATGGCACGAGCTGTCGAGATCGGCCAGCCGCAGGACATTGCGGTCGTCGATGCCGGCGGCAATCTCAAGGCCCACGTACGGATGGACACCGCCCTCATCGGCAGCATCCACATTTCGATCAACAAGGCGTACACGGCGGTCGCCTTCCAGTGCCAGACGAAGGACCTCACGGACATCACCCGCCCGGACGGGGATCTGTACGGGTTGAGCGACGCTCATGGCGGAAGGCTCGTGGTGTTCCCCGGTGGCATCCCGCTCGTACGTGACGGCCACATCGTCGGCGCCATCGGCGTCTCCACGGGCTCGATCGAACAGGACCAGACCGTCGCGGAGGCCGGAGCGGCCGCCTTCTAGCCGTCCGCTTTCCATACCTGGAGCGCTCGGTACCCGGACTACCCCCGGTACCGGGCGCTTCGTCTACGGGCGTCAGGTGAGCGTGGCGGAATCGGGAACTCGCCCGCCCTCGGCGCCCAGGGTGACGTCGCCGATGACCGAGATGTCGCGGCCGAACGTCCAGTCGCCGGTGACGGTCAGGGCCGTCGAAGCGCGGAGCTTGAGAGGCGACGGCATCCGGGCGTCTAGGTCGCCGATCTTGGAGTACGTGCTCGCGAGGCTCACGACCGGCAACGAATCCACGGTCGCGCGCGGGATGTCGTCATCGCCCCACTCGTACACGTCGCTGCGCAACAGCACCAGCTCGTTCGTGGTCTTGACCGGCAGGAACCGGCTGCGCGGTACGACGATGGCGGTGGCGCCTTCGAAGACCTCGATCGCCGCGCCCATCGCGGACTCGATCTGTACGACGGCGGGGCTCGACGGGTCCTTGGGATCGACCGTCTTGTCGTTGCGGATGATCGGCAGACCCAGCACGCCGCCGCGCTCGCGCAGCACGTCCCGCAGCACCTGCAGGTCGAACCAGAGGTTGTTCGTGGAGGCGTACGGGTGGATGTCCGGGTCTGTGAAGTACTGCATGTCCTCGGCGGTGGTCTGCGCCGACTCGCGCAGGATCAGCCGGCCGTCCGAGCGGCGCCGGGCGAGGTGGCCGCCCTTGACGTCCATCGGCGTACGGGGCGTGATCTCCGCCGCGAACGGCGCTCCGCTCCGGGCGAACCAGCCGGCCAGCTCCGGGCTCGGCGAGGCGCCGAGGTTGTCGGAGTTGGACACGTTCGCGTATCGGAACCCCGCGCTGAGCAGGGCGTCGAGAACCCCCGAGTCGAGCAGCGTCGGGTAGATGTCGCCGTGGCCCGGTGGGCACCACTCGAGCTTCGGATCCGCCGGCCAGGTCACCGGCGTGAGGTCATCGGCTCGCAGCTTCGGCTCCTGCGACTGGAGCATGTCGAGCGGAAGTCCGTCGNNCGCGGGCCGCCAGCACCTGCCGGGCGATGAGGTCGAGGAACGTGAGCCCGTCACGTACCGGCAGCAAGGACTTCGCCTTGCTCAGCCCCATCGACGTACCCAGTCCTCCGTTCAGCCGGATCATCACGGTCTTGGTGAACGCGTCCACGTCGTCGGGCGAGCTGGGGACGTCCTCTAGGCGGGCGACGTCGCCGATCGGTGCGATCGACTCCTCGCTCACGATGCCCGTCGTGCCCGCGACGAGCTGGGCGTAATAGTCGGCGAAGATCGCGATCGCGGTGTCGGCGACGCCGGCAGCGCGCATCTTCTCGGTGGCGAGGGTGAGTCCGTCGGTCATGGCTCGACTCTAGTTGTGACGCGATTCGCCCTGTCGACGGTCCGCGGAACGGNNTCAGTGGGGCCGAGCGCCGCCCCGTACAGTGACGACCAGTAGAGCGAAGGGGCACCCATGAGCGCAGTCACCGACCATTTCCGCACCGTCTTCGGCGAGGAGCCGGAGGGAGTCTGGGAGTCGCCTGGGCGCGTGAACCTCATCGGCGAGCACACGGACTACAACGACGGCCTCGTGCTGCCGATCGCGCTGCCGCAACGCACGTACGCAGCCGCCCGTCGCCGCGCCGACGGCATCCTGCGGCTCAGCTCGACCGCCGGCGGCGACGTCACCGAGATCGCGCTCCACGACGTCGCACCGGGCGTGCCGGAGGGCTGGGGACGGTACGCGGCGGGCGTGCTCTGGGCGCTGCGCGAGGCGGGCTATCTCGTGGGTGGCCTGGACGTGGCGATCGACTCGACGGTACCCATCGGTGCCGGTCTGTCGAGCTCGGCCGCGCTCGAGGGTGCTGTCGCCGCGGCAGCCAGTGACCTGTTCGGGTTGGGGCTGCTGGCCGACGACGAGACCCGCACGACGCTCGCGGCGCTGTGCCAGAAGGCCGAGAACGTCATCGCCCAGGCGCCGACCGGCGGCATGGATCAGTCGGCGAGCCTGCGCTGTACGGCGGGACACGCGATCCTGCTCGACTGCCGCAGTGGCCACGTCTCGCAGATCCCCTTCGAGATCGAGCGCCATGGGCTGGTGCTGCTCGTCATCGACACGCGCGCCGAGCACACGCTGGGCGATGGTCAGTACGGGAACCGCCGCGCCGCCTGCGAGCGGGCGGCCAAGGAGCTGGGCGTCGCGAGCCTGCGCGACATCCCCTACTCGCACCTCGCCGACGCACTCCACAAGCTCGAGCACGACCCTGAGCTGTTCACGCGCACTCAGCACGTGGTGACCGAGATCCAGCGCGTACGGGACACGGTCGAGGCGCTCGAGCAGGGTGAGCTGGCCGAGGTCGGCCTGCTGTTCACGTCCTCCCACCTCTCATTGCGCGACGACTTCGACGTCTCCTGCGAGGAGCTCGACGTGGCCGTGGACACCGCCATCGCAGCTGGTGCGCTGGGCGCCCGGATGACCGGCGGCGGCTTCGGCGGCTCGGCGATCGCGCTCGTCCCCGAACGCCTCGTACCCAGCGTCGAGATGGCGATCTACTCCGCCTACGAGCACCACAAGTTCACCAAGCCGCTGTTCTTCCGGGCGGCTGCCGCAGGGGGCGCGCGACGTACGGAGTGACAGACGAATGTACCTATCGCGCGCGCCAAGCCGGCCCCTACGCGGCAGCCGAGCCGCCCGGAGCCCGTTAGGTACGTTCTTCTCCCAGCCCCACCAGCTCGGACATCGCGTCGCGGAGCGCATCACGTACAGCTCGTACGCCGGCACGGCTGGTCGCCGCCCGCGCGGCCGTGAACAGGTCGCGGACGGGGTTGCCGGGGAGCGGTACGAGGCGTAGCGGCGGCTTCGTGTCGGTCCAGAGCAGGTCGGGGAGCATCCCGACCGCGTGGCCGGCGGCCACCAGCCGCACCTGGGCATTGAGATCGGCCAGCTCGTAGCGCACGTCGGGCTCGAACCCGGCGGCCCGGCACTGCTGTACCGCCCACTGCCTCGCCGCCGTGCCCTCGGGCTCCATCACCCAGGCGTGATCTCGCAGCTCTCCCAGCTCGCGCCCCGTCTCCCCCGGGGCGATCGCCAACCGCATCGGGTCACTGCCCAGCGGCTCGCGGTCGACGCTCGGGATGTGGGCGCGCGTGTGGCCGGGGTACTGCTCGGCGACGACAAGGTCGAACGTACGCGCGCTCAGCTCGAAGAGCCCTTCCTCGGGTGGCACCTCGACGATCTCGACGCGCAGGCCGGGCATGCGTTGCGTCAGCAGCGTCAGGGCCCGAGGCACGATCGCCTGAGCGGCCGTCTGCAGCACGGCCACTCGTACCGGCGTGAGCCCCGGCTGTACAGAGGCGAGCTCCGCACGTACCGACTCCTCGAGATCCAGCACCCGTGCCGCGTGCGCCGCGAGCACCTCGCCGTGCGGCGTCAGCCTCACCCGCCGCCCGTCCGGCTCCAGCAGCGCGACGCCGGCGTCCTTCTCGAGCTGCGCGAGCTGCTGCGAGATGGTCGACGGGCTGTACGAGAGGGCGTCCGCCACCGCCGCCAGCGTGCCGCGCAGCTGCAGCTCACGCAGCAGCCGCAACCTTCGGACCTCGAACACCTCGAGCTCCTTTCGCCACCCTTGAATTGANNGCCTGGCTGACGCGGCGATCGAGCAGGTACGGACGTGGCTGGCCGCCAGCCGCGATATCGAGCCCGACTCGTCCGCGAAGCTGCTCGCCGACGTGTTGCGCGACCCGAACGGGCTCGAGTTCACGGTCGGATTCGTCGACCGGGTCGTACGGCCCGAGGACCTGCACGTCGCCGCCCGCGCTCTCCGCGCGTTGACGCCGCTGCTGCCGAGGTTCCTCCCCGGCTGGATGAGGGCGCTGTTCCACGTCGGTGCGGCGGTGGGTCCCGTCGCGCCGTGGATCGTTGTACCGGCCGCCCGGCGCGTCCTGCGCCATCTCGTCCGGCACCTCATCATCGACGCCACCGACGCCCGGCTCGGGGCCTCGATCCGGCGCCTCAAGGCCGACGGCGGCGTACAGCTCAACATCAACCTGCTCGGCGAAGCGATCCTCGGCGAGGGAGAGGCCGCGAAGCGCCTCGCCGGTACGCGTCGGCTGCTTGAGCGCCCCGACGTCGACTACGTGTCGGTCAAGGTGTCCGCGGTTGTCGCGCCGCACACGCCGTGGGCGTTCGACGAGGCCGTCTCCCATGCGGTCGAGACGCTGGCGCCGCTGTACGAGGTCGCGGCCGCGTCGTCTCCCACGACGTTCGTCAACCTCGACATGGAGGAGTACAAGGACCTCGACCTCACGATCGCCGTCTTCACGAGGCTGCTGGAGCGTCCGACGCTGCGGGGCTACGCGGCGGGGATCGTGCTCCAGGCATACCTCCCCGATGCGCTCGGCGCGATGATCCGCCTGCAGGAGTGGGCAGCAGCGCGGGTCGCGGCAGGCGGGGCGCCGATCAAGGTGCGCGTCGTCAAAGGCGCCAACNNGCGGTCCTCGACTACGCGCTCCGCCCCGAGCACACGCGAGCTGTACGGGTGGGTGTCGCCGGTCACAACCTGTTCGACGTGGCGCTCGCGCTGCAGCTCGCGCGGCTGCGCGGCGTGACCGAGGCCATCGACATCGAGATGCTGCTCGGGATGGCATCGGCGCAGGCCGAGGTCGTACGGCGCGACGCCGGCTCGATGCTGCTGTACACGCCGGTCGTGCACCCGAACGAGTTCGACGTGGCCATCGCGTACCTGATCCGGCGCCTCGAGGAAGGCGCCTCCAGCGAGAACTTCATGTCCGCCGTCTTCGACCTCGACGACCCAAAGATGTTCGCCCGCGAGCGTGACCGCTTCCTGGCGTCTGTGGCTGACATGCCGGCGAGCGTGCCGCCGCCGAACCGCGTCCAGGACCGAACGCAACCAGCGACCTCGGCCCCGAACGATCGCTTCGAGAACACGCCCGACAGCGACCCGGCCATCGCCGCCAACCGCGACTGGGCCGACGCGATCCGCAATCGCATGCAATCGTCCACGCTCGGCACGGCAATCACGCACGTGGTTGCACCCGATGATCTGGATGCGCTGCTCACCCGTACGGTCACGGCCGGTGCTTCCTGGCGCGACCTGGCCGTGGACGAGCGCGTACGGATCCTCCATGCGGCCGGCGACGCTCTCGAAGCGCATCGCGCCGACCTGCTCGAGGTGATGGGTGCCGAATGCGGCAAGGTGCTGGAGCAGGGCGATCCCGAAGTGTCGGAGGCGATCGACTTCGCCCACTACTACGCGGAGTCGGCGCGGGCACTGTACGAGGTCGACGGTGCGCGACCCGATCCCGTACGCCTCACCGTCGTCACCCCTCCGTGGAACTTCCCGGTCGCCATCCCGGCCGGCTCGACGCTCGCGGCGCTNNGCGACGTACTGGTGTGCGTGCAGCTCGACGAGCGTTCGCTGGGCACCCAGCTGATCCGCGATCCCCGCGTCGAGCGCGTGATCCTGACCGGGTCGTACGAGACGGCATCGCTGTTCCGTACGTTCCGGCCCGATCTTCCGTTGCTGGCCGAGACGAGCGGGAAGAACGCGATCATCGTGACGCCGAGCGCGGACCTCGATCTCGCGGCGAAGGACGTCGTGTACTCGGCGTTCGGGCACGCGGGCCAGAAGTGCTCGGCGGCGTCGCTGGTGGTGCTCGTCGGATCGGTGGCGACGTCCGAGCGGTTCCGTCGGCAGGTGGTCGACGCCGTGTCGGCGTACACGGTCGGCATGCCGTGGGAGGCGTCGTCGCGCATCGGTCCGCTGATCGGCCCGGCCGACGGCAAGCTGCTGCGCGCGCTGACCAGCCTCGAACCGGGACAGTCGTGGCTCATCGAGCCGAAGCGACTCGACGACGCCGGAACGCTGTGGCGCCCGGGCATCCGGCTCGGCGTGCAGCCGGGCTCCGAGTTCCACCAGGTCGAGTACTTCGGACCGGTGCTCGGCGTCATGACCGCCGAGACCCTGGATGAGGCCATCGACATGGTGAACCAGGTCGAGTACGGACTGACGTCGGGGCTGCACTCGCTCGACGACGCCGAGATCCAGCAGTGGCTGGCGCGCATCGAGGCCGGCAACCTGTACGTCAACCGCGGCATCACCGGCGCCATCGTCCAGCGGCAGCCGTTCGGCGGCTGGAAGCGGTCCGTTGTCGGCGCGGGTTGGAAGGCCGGCGGGCCCAACTACCTGTACGGGCTGACCCGCTGGGTCGACACACCTCCTCTCCCCGAGCGGATATCTCCTCTCCCCGCGCGCACAGGTCCTCTCCCCGAGCGCACAGGTCCTCTCCCCGCGCACACAGGTCCTCTCCCTGAGCGGGGGGGGTCGGTCAGTGCGGCGGTACTGGCTGCTGCTGCGGTGGCCGGGGTCGAGGCCTCCGATGTGGACTGGCTGCGCGGCGCCGTGGCAACCGACGCCGATGTGTGGGCGCGCGAGTTCGGGGTCGTACGAGACGTGACGGGGCTGCTTCGAGAGCAGAACGCGTTCCGTTACCAGGCCGTACCGGTCACCGTACGGTTCGAGGGCACCCGAGTCGTGGAGCTGTTGCGGGTGGTCGCGGCAGGCCTGCGGGCGGGATCGCGCGTCTCCGTGAGCGCGCCCCGGTTCGAGCGCGGCGTGGAGGCGTACCTCGGCAGCGCCCGCGTCACGTGGTGGGCCGAGGGCGACGCGGCGTGGACCGCTCGGTTGCGACACATCACCGAGAGCGGCGGTCGCATCCGGCTGATCGGGGCAGACCCCGGGTCCGCTGCGGCCGCCACGGAGGGTTCGCCGGACGTGGCCCTGTACGACAACGCGGTCGTCTCGGCCGGACGGGTCGAGCTGCTCCCGTTCCTGCGCGAGCAAGCGGTGTGCGTGACGGCCCATCGGTTCGGCACGCCGCGCCGGATCGAGGTGCCAATTCTCTCCTGAGATTTTCCTGAACGGGTTTCTTATGTAATCATCAGACTGTGCAGATGAGCTACCCGATCAGGCTTGCTCTCGCTGTCGTCGCCGCAGTGGCGTCGGTGGTGGGAGGATCCGCGCCTGCACCAGTGCCCGTCTCGGCCGAGGTTCGGGCCCCCGCTTCGGCTCCCGAGCACGCAGCGCTCGAGCAGCCCGGCGTAGACGTCGATGGAGCAGCGATCGCCCGTACGGCCCAACTGTCGGCCCAGGCTGACCAGATCGCTCAGGCCGCTGCCGATCTCCAAGCGGCGGCGCAGAAGAAGACCCAGAGTGCGACCCCAGCGAAGACCACCGCAGCGAAGCCCGCCGTGATGTCTGTACCTGCGGTGACGCCAGGCAGCGCCCGAGACATCGCTCGCCAGATGATGCTCAGCATGTACGGCTGGGGCGACTCCGAGTTCGCCTGCTTCGACAAGATCATCACGCAGGAGTCCGGCTGGAACGTGAGCGCGACCAACAAGAGCTCCGGTGCGTACGGGATCCCGCAGGCCCTCCCGGGCAGCAAGATGGCCACGGCGGGTGCCGACTGGCAGACCAACCCCGCGACCCAGATCAAGTGGGCGCTCGGCTACGTACAGGGCCGCTACGCGACCCCCTGCGGCGCCTGGTCGTTCAAGAGCGCGCACGGCTGGTACTGACCGGTCGGAGTGAAACCCGTGGGTGAGCTGATCGCCCAGCCTGTAGCGTCGCCGACATCATGAGCACTCTCGTCGCCCGCAGCCTTGCCGCCGGGCACGGCGACCGCACGCTCTTCACGGGCCTCGACCTCGTCGTCGCCCCCGGTGACGTCATCGGTCTGGTCGGCGCCAACGGTGCGGGCAAGTCCACTCTGTTGCAGCTGCTGGCCGGACTGGCGCGACCGGAAAGCGGCGAGATCGTACGGTCCCCTGGGTCGGCCTCCGTCGGGTACCTGCCGCAGGAACCGGAGCGGCGTGCCGGCGAGACCGTGCTCGAGTTCCTCGGCCGGCGTACGGGCGTGACCTCCGCGCAGGCCGACCTGGACGAGGCCAGCCACGCGCTCGGGACCGGCGAGCCGGTCAGCGGGGTGCCCGCCGACGACGCGTACAGCGCAGCGCTCGACCATTGGCTCAACCTCGGCGGCGCCGACCTCGACACCCGTGCCGATGCGGTGGCCGCCGACCTCGGGCTCGGGGTCGATCTCGACCGGCCGATGACAGCTCTCTCGGGCGGGCAGGCGGCACGTGCCGGGCTCGCGTCGCTGCTGCTGAGCCGCTACGACGTGTTCCTGCTCGACGAGCCGACGAACGACCTGGACCTCGACGGGCTCGCGCGGCTCGAGGAGTTCGTCACCAGCCTCCGGGCNNAAGATCGGCGTGTACGGGGGCGGCTACAGCGCGTACCTCGACGAGCGCGAGGTCGCGAAGAGGCATGCGCGCGAGGAGTACGAGCAGTACGAGGAACGGCGCGGCGGCCTCACCGACCGGGCCCGGATGCAGCGTGAGTGGTCGGACAAGGGCGTGCGCAACGCGGTCCGCAAGTCCAAGGACCCGGACAAGTTCGTCAGAGCCCACAACAAGGACTCGGCCGAGAAGCAGGCCGCGAAAGCGAAACAGACCGACCGGATGCTCGAGCGTCTCGAGGTCGTCGAGGAGCCACGCAAGGAGTGGAAGCTCCAGATGGAGATCGCGGTGGCGCCCCGGGCGGGCGCCATTGTCGCGACGGCCCGGGGCGTGGTCGTACAGCGCGGCTCGTTCACGCTCGGACCGGTGAACCTGCAGATCGACTGGGCCGACCGGGTCGCGATCACCGGCCCCAACGGCTCCGGCAAGTCAACCCTGCTCGCGGCGCTGCTCGGGCGGCTGGCGGTTGACGATGGCGCCGTGAGCCTCGGGTCGGCTGTCGTCGTCGGCGAGATCGACCAGGCACGGTCGCTGTTCGACGGTACGGAGCCGCTCCGGCGTGCGTTCGCCGCCCAGGTCCCGGACTGGCCGGACGCAGAGGTGCGAACCCTGCTCGCGAAGTACGCGCTCGGCGCGGCCCACGTCGACCGGCCGGCGTCGTCCCTGTCTCCCGGCGAGCGCACCCGTGCAGCGTTGGCGCTTCTCCAGGCCCGCGGCGTCAACCTGCTCGTGCTCGACGAGCCGACGAACCATCTCGACCTTCCCGCCATCGAGCAGCTGGAGGAGGCCCTCGACAGCTACCCCGGCACGCTACTGCTCGTCACCCACGATCGGCGCCTCCTCGACGCCGTTCACCTCACCCGGCGTTTTGCGGTCGACCAGGGTCGCGTGACCGAGATCGAGGCCTGAGGCAGGCAGGGATCCCTAGAGTGGTGGCATGGAGCTGCCCGTTCTCGATGCTCACGAGCAGCGCGTGCTGGGGAGCCTGCTGGAGAAGCAGACGACCGTGCCCGGCTCGTACCCGATGACGGTCAACGGCGTAAGGACGGCGTGCAACCAGACCTCGAGCCGCGACCCGATCGTCGACTACAGCGAGCAGGAGGTCGACGAGACGCTGCGCGGCCTCAAGAAGCGCGAGCTCGTACGGTTCGTGTGGGCCTCGGGGTCCCGCACCGTCAAGTACGCACAGGCGCTGGACCAGGCGATCGACCTCGACGAGGCCGAGCGTGCGCTGCTCACCGTGCTCATGCTTCGCGGCGCGCAGACGCCCGGTGAGCTTCGCACGCGGACAGAGCGCATGTACGTGTTCGCGGATCGCTCGGCCGTCGAGTCGGCACTCCGCGCGATGGCCGAGCGCCAGCTCGTCCGCGAGCTCGAGCTCCGTCCCCGCGAGCAGGACCGCCGCTGGGTGCACCTGCTGGGGCCGTTGCCGACGGGCGAAGCCATACCGATACCGGCCGTCGACCGCGAGGCCGCGCTCGCCCATGGCACGCAGGCCCGCGACGAGTCCGTACGGCGTACCTACGACGTTGTCGCCGACGCGTACGCCGACCACTACGGCGACGAGCTCAGCCACAAGCCGTTCGACACGTGGCTGCTCGACCGGATCGCGGCGGAGGCCACAGGGCCGGTCGCCGATGTCGGTACGGGTCCGGGCCAGATCGCGGCCCACCTCGCGGCACGGGGCGCCGACGTGACGGGCATCGACTCCTCGCCCGGCATGATCGCCGAGGCCACGGTCCGCTATCCCGACGTCGCGTTCGAGGTCGGCGACTTCCGGCGCCTGCTGCGCCCACGTACGGCTGCGGGTTGGTCGGCGATCACCGCGTGGTACTCGCTCGTCCACCTCACCGAGTCGGAGCTGCCGGCGGCGATCACGGCTCTCGGCGCGACCCTCGTCCGCGGCGGCGTCCTGGCGCTCTCCACCCACATGGGGCCCGAGACCCGCCACGTCACCGACATGCTGGGCCACATCGTCGATGTCGACTTCGTGCTGCACGACCCGGATGTCGTGCTCGCTGCCGTTACGGCCGCCGGGCTCGAGGTCAGCGAGTGGTACGTACGCTCGCCGGTACCAGACGTCGAGTCCGAGACCAGTCGGCTGTACGTGCTGGCGCGCAAGCCCTGACGCGGGGATGCGGCCGAGTCAGGCGACGGTCGCCAGCGCGAACGGCAGCACCTCATCGGCCCCGGCTTCGCGCAACAGCGTCGTCGCGACGGTGAGCGTCCAGCGCGAGTCGCAGAGGTCGTCGACGAGGAGCACTGGCCCGTCCAGGGCCTGGAGCTCCTCGGCGAGAGCGCGACCCACCGCGAAGCGCGGCCACACGTCCGCGAGCCGGAACGCGCTGTTGCCGCCCGGGCCCGACGACTCCACGCGGACCAGGTCGAGCTGTCCGAGGTGGCGCAACCGGCCGACCTGCGACAGCCCCTCGGCCAGGCTCTGTACGAGCTGGGGCCGGCTCACCGACGGCATGGACACGACCGCGACGGGCCTCGTCTCCCACGGCCACGCCTTCAGCACCTCGAC
>PMLO01000223.1 GCA_003158895.1 Propionibacteriaceae bacterium | reverse complement strand
TACTCCCTGTACGTGACGATCGGGATCCTCGTGGTGATGTTCGCGACCTGGTGGTGGCGCCGGTCGCGCACCGCTGGGCGCACCGCCTGAGTCAGGCGGGAAGCCGGGCTGTCATCATCGCGACCCGGCGACGAGCGGCGGAGAGCGTCGCGCCGTCGCGTCGTACGGCGAGGTAGACCAACAGGCCCTCACGGTTGTCGGTCGTCCGCACGCCGAAGATGTGGTGGTGCGAGCCCTGGGAGATGAGCATGCCCTCGGCGAGGTCGTTGAGGCCGAGGTCGCTGATCGTGCGGAGCTGGTAGCGGACCGCGGTTGCGAACCCCTGTGCCGCCACGTCGAGGTCGAAGCCGGGCGTACCCGCCTGGGCGAGCGTCATCCCCGTACCGATGTCGATGAGCGCAGCACCCTCCGCACCGGTCGTCGTCTCGACCAGTTCAACGAGCTTGGCCTGGAGCTTCGACACGGACGATCCTTCAACGGGTTACGAGGGTAAGAAGCAATCTACGGGGGAGGAGCACCGTGTGCCCAGCCCACTGAGAGCCATCTCACCACGTCTGGCCCGATCCCGTGCCCCCGTCAGGCACCGGACCTAGGGTGGCTCCATGCGGATCAGCATCGTCGAGGGCGACATCACAGGCGTGCGGGTCGACGCGATCGTCAACGCCGCGAACTCGTCCCTGCTGGGCGGCGGCGGGGTTGACGGAGCGATCCACGTCGCGGGTGGACCGGAGATACTGGCGGCCTGCCGTGCGCTGCGTGCGACGACGCTCCCGGCGGGGCTTCCGCCGGGACAAGCGGTGGCGACGACGGCGGGCAGGCTGCCGGCGACCTGGGTGATTCATACGGTCGGACCCGTGTACACGTCGCGGGAGGACCGCCGGCCCACGCTGCTCGCCGCCTACACGAGCTGCCTGCGCGTCGCCGACGAGGTCGGCGCGGCGAGCGTCGCGTTCCCGCTGCTCAGTGCCGGTGCGTACGGCTGGCCGCTGGACGACGCGGCGGACGCGGCCGTGGAAGCGATCAAGGGCGCGGCGACGGACGTCGAGGACGTACGGCTCGTGGCGTTCGGCGGCAGGGCGCGCGTAGCGTTCGAGCGCGCACTCAGCGAATCCTGAGATCGATCAGACGATCGCGCGGGAGGCGCGGGCCACGATCTGGCGGTCCAGTTCTTCCTCCTGGGCACGGAGCCCGGACTCCTCCGCCTCCTGCTCTTTCGCGAGCTCCTCGGCCAGGGCCGTGCTCTCGTCGTCCTCCCAGACGCGGCGCGGCCGCTTCTCCGCCTCGCGGGCCCACAACGTGAGCTGGTCGGCGGTGCAGTCCTTGCTGAGCACGTTGCGCCACACGAGACCGTCCCGTACGACGACGACGCGGTCGGACCAGTCCAGCGCGTCCTCGTAGTCGGTCGACAGCAGGATCGCGGACTTGCCGCTCTCGGTGAGTTCGGACAGCATCTTGTGGACGTCGTGACGGGAGCTCATGTCGAGCCCACGGGTGGGCTCGTTGAGGATCATGATGTCGCAGTCCTCGCTCATGAACCGGGCGAGCGCGATCTTCTGCTGGTCGCCACCGGAGAGGGCGTCGACCTTGCCGAGGATGCTCTTGGCCTTGACCTGGAACTTGCCGAGCACGCCGATGATGTCGCGCAGTGCGGCCACCTCGTCGTCGAAGTCGACGTCGGCACCCCACCCGCCGGACATGAGGCTGCGGGCGATGCTCTCATCCTGGGAGACGCCGAGGTCGATGTCGTCCTCGGAGAAGTACGTGATGCGCAGGGCCGCCGCGTCCTCGGGACGGGTGATCCGGCGCTGCTGGCCGAACACCTCGAACTCGTCGAACGTGCCGGGACGATCGCCCGTGATGGCGCCGACGATGTCGGAGATGCCGGAGTGACGCGGGCCCACGAACGCGAGCACCTCGCCGCGGTGCAGCTGGAAGTCGACGCCCTGGAGCGTGCCGCCGCGCAGGTTCGTGGCGCGGAGGACGATCTCGGGGCTGTGCGTCGTGAGGCGCTTGTCGCGGTTGACGACTCGGCCGAACATGGCCTCGGCCATCTTCTCAGTCGTCGTCTGCGCCGACTTCTGGATGTCGACGATGACGCCTTCGCGCAGGATCGCGATGCGGTTGGTGATGTCCTTCACCTCGTGCAGGCGGTGCGAGATGTAGACGACGCTGCGGCCCTGACGCGTCAGCCGGCTGGTGATGAAGTGGAGATCAGCGATCTCTCGTACGTTGAACGTCGCCGCGACCTCGTCGACGAGCACGATCTGGGCGTCGTCGGCGAGGAGCCGTACGGCCTCGACCAGACCCATCTCGGGACGAAGCAGGTGACCGATGCGGGCATCGGGTGAGATGTGGACGCCGGCCTCGTTGAGCAGCCACTGCGCCTGACGGCGGAGGGACTCGTGGGGCCGGTCGGCCTGGTAGGTGTTGCGGTAGATCGCCTGGGCCACCGTGAGGGAGCCGTCGATCTGGAAGTTCTGCTCGATGATCCCGATACCGAGACCGCGGGCCTCAGCCTTGTCGAGGGGGGCGTACGCGTCGCCCTCGACCATCATGGACCCGGAGTCCGCACGGTAGGCGCCCGAGATGATGCTCATGAGGGTGGACTTGCCGGCGCCGTTCGCGCCGATGAGACCGAGCACCTCGCCGGGGCGGATGTCGAGGTCGATGCCGCGCAGGACGGGCATTCCAGCATGGGCCTTCGTCACACCGCGGACGGTCAGCAGGTCAGACATGCTTCCTCTCCTGAAGCGGGTCCCCACCGCGTCGCGCCGTGAAGACTCACCGATCTCCGGTTCGGCGCGTCACTTCTGCCGAACTGTACGAGGCCAGGGGGGTAGTTGTCTCTAGCTCTCGGTGCAGATGCTGGCAGTCGCGACGAGTTGGCACGGTTCACATGGGGAGACTCTCACTGGTCCGTGCACCGGGAAATCGCCGTGTCCGAAGGGGTCAGGGGCATACGCTCCGGACATGTCTGAGCCATCCGCACCACCTCCCGAGGACCGCGACTGGACGTACGTCATCGCGCAGGGCTGTAGCGAATGCGGCTTCACGCCGTTCGACGCCACCCTCGCCGCCGCTCGGCTTCGTGCCAGCGTGCCGAGGTGGCGCAAGGCCCTCGCCGGGACGTCGGCCACGACCCGACCCGCGCCCATGGTGTGGTCGCCCCTCGAGTACGGCTGCCACGTACGCGACGTCAACCGCACCATGGGACGACGCATCGAGCTGATGCTCGCGCAGGATGGCGCACTGTTCGCGAACTGGGACCAGGACGCCACGGCGGTCGAGGACCGGTACTGGGCGCAGGACCCGGCGACCGTCGCCGACGAGCTGGAGGTCGCCGCAGAGCAGGCTGCCGCGACGCTCGACGACGTGTCGGGCGATGCGTGGCAGCGTCGCGGGACCCGCAGCAACGGCTCGCAGTTCACTGTCGAAACCCTGGCCGTGTACTTCCTGCACGACGTCGAGCACCACCTCCACGACGTCGGCGCCTGAGCCGTACGGACGTGGCGCGCAGGGGGCAAGATGCTCCCATGACGAAGGTGACGACGACGGTGATCTGGAAGCACGACCCGGACGCGCACGACTACCCGGCGGCGGCGGACTACCTGGCCCTGATCGCCTCACCACAACGGGTCGATTCGATGGTGGCCGCCCTTCAGAAGGCACCGGTCGTGACGAAGAAGGCGAAGGACCTGCTGCGTGCCGCTCGTCTCCCCCTCCTGGCCGACAACAACGCGCACGTCGCCGCAGATCTCGGCAAGGTCCACAAGGGGCAGCCGCTGTCGCCCGTGCTGGTCATCCAGGGAGACCTGGTCACGGGGATCCCGGCGCAGATCGCAGACGGATACCACCGGATCTGCGCGAGCTATCACGTCGACGAGAACACGGAGATCCCCTGCCGGATCGTCGCGTGGGACGACTGATCCCGTGAGCCTTCCCATCCTCGCCCTCGTCGGCCTGGCGGCACTTGCCGGACCGCTGCTCGCGGGTGTCGCCAGGTGGCGGATGCCGGTCGTCATCGGACAGCTCTTGGCCGGCATCCTCATCGGCAGCTCGGGATTGCGGCTCGTGAACGCGCAGGACCCCATGTTCACGTTCCTCGGCGAGGTCGGCTTCGCGGTGACGATGTTCGTCGCCGGTACGCACGTACCGGTCCGCGACGCCCGCCTGCGGCCGGCGCTCCTGACCGGCGTCCTGCGGGCGGTCGCCGTCGGCGTCCTCGCGGCAGCGGCGGGGTTCGGGATCGCGGCAGCGTTCGGTACGGGACACGGTGCGTTGTACGCGGTGATCATGGCGTCGTCCTCGGCTGCGCTGGTCCTTCCGGCCGTCGACCAGCTCGGGCTGGGCGGCGACCAGCTGCTGCCCACACTCGCTCAGGTCGCGGTCGCCGACACCGCCTGCATCGTGGCGCTGCCGCTCGTCATCGACCCCGCCAACGCACCGCGGGCCGCGCTCGGTGCGGTTCTCGTCGCCGTCCTGGCCGTCGGGGTCGCCTTCGCGCTGCGGTGGGCTGACGAACGGGACCACTGGGATCGGCTGCGCGACATCAGCAAGGACCACCACCTCGCCCTCGAGCTGCGGATCAGCCTGGTGGTCCTGTTCGGACTCGGCACGGTCGCGGCACTCATGCACGTCTCGGTGCTTCTCGCGGGGTTCGCCGCCGGTCTCGCGGTGTCCTTCGCCGGCGAGCCCCACCGACTGGCGAAGCAGCTGTTCGCGGTCGCCGAAGGGTTCCTGGCGCCCCTGTACTTCGTGTGGCTCGGCGCGTCCCTGTCGATCGTGGCACTGGTCAAGGACCCCCGCCTCGTCCTGCTCGGCCTGGCGCTGGGGATAGTCGCCGTCCTCGTCCACCTCGCGCTCGCCGTCTCCCGCCAGCGCCCGCTCTGGGCAATCTCGACCTCGGCCCAGCTCGGCGTGCCCATGGCGGCCGCCACGATCGGTGCGAGCAACGGGTTGCTTGGCCCCGGAGAACCTGCGGCGCTCGTTCTCGGCGCCCTCGTCACGATCGGCGCGCTCACCGTGGCCACTGCGATGGCCTCGAAACGCCCGGAGTTCCAGGATCCTGCCACGTCAGGGGCGAAGGGCCAGCATGCACGGGCTGTTCCCCGCCATGAGGCCCCGTCGCCGGAGTGACTACAGCTTCCGTACGTAGCGGTCGCCGTCGGCGATGAAGCCCATCGACTCGAGGAACCTGCGGTGGGTGTCGGTGCCGGCCCGAGCCGCGATCTCGTGCAGACCGGCCGAACGAAGGGGTCGTGAGCCACCCTTCTCGTACAGCCAACGCCCCAGCCTGCTGTCCCGGAACGCCGGCAGGACGTAGTCCAGGTGCACGTTGAGACGGTCGTCCTGGCGGCTTCCGAGGAGCGCACCTGCGGGCATCCCGTCGCGCATGTACACGTACGCCACGTCGTTGGGCAGGTTCTCGGTGAAGTCCGGCTGCGACTTGCGGATGTCCGGCATGTGACCCGACAGGAAGTCGGTGAGGAACGGAGCATCCGCCTCCACCGGCACCAGGTCGAACTCGTGCGAGGTCGTGAACTCGCGGTACAGGTACCAGGCGTGGATGCAGACGATGATGAGGTTCGTGATGAGTACGGGCCAGGCGTGGATCAGGAGCCCGTACGCGGACGTGATGATGGCGCCCGCCACCGAGACGAACCGGAGCGGCACGATGCGCCGCATGGTGAAGGACAGCACCACGAGGACGCTGCCGGCGTAGCCGATGAGCTCGATCATCGTGGGTGACATGACGGCATCGTACGGGTAGGCACCCACCCGAGCTCAGCGATGGGCACCTCGGCGCTCGATCCGGCGCAGGATCATCACCAAGCCGACCAGCGCGACGACGTTGATGCCGACGATCAGACCGATCGCCCAGGCGGGGCTGTGCTCGTACGCCAGGCCCAGCGCCGCACCTGCCACGAGAAGCCCGATGCCGCGGACCAGCGCGAGCCACCCGAACGCGGACGCGCGGCTCGGCGACGGAACGATCTCGCTCACCACAGCCTTGACGGTGGAGTCCAGGACGCCGTTGACGATGCCCCAGATCGCCACGCCGAGCCACAGCAGGGCCACGTTGCTGGTGAACGCGATCGCGGCGAGCGCTGCAGCGACGGGAACCGCGACGAGCACCCGGGGGCCGTACGCGTCGTACAGGCGGCCCACGAGGAACCCGCTGAGCCCGTCGACCGCCATCGCGACGGCGAAAAGCAGGGGGATCGTGGCATCCACCGCCAGGTGTCGCTCCAAGGCGTGGAAGGCGATCAGCGGGAACGACGCGACGCCGGCGGACAGGACGGCCACCGTCGCGACGTACTGCCAGAACGTGGCGGGCAGGCCGGCTGCTCGGACGAGCGGAGCATCCTCAGCACTGGGGAGCGGGGGCACCTCGTCGGCGGACGCCTCGTAGTCCCGGGGGTCCGGAACCCTGGAGCGCAACCAGAGCAGCATCCCGAGGAGCAGGACACCGGGCACGGCGAGCACGCCGAAGGCCAGCCGGTAGTCGCCGTCGTGCCAGCTGAGGATGGCCGCCAGGAGCAGCGGGCCGAGCAGGGCGCCGGTCTGGTCGAGGGCCTGGTGAACCCCGAAAGCGCTGCCGCGCCCGGTCTTGGCAGCGGCGTACGAGAGGAGTGTGTCCTTGGCGGGTGACCGTACGGCCTTGCCCAGCCGCTCCGTCCCGTACAGGATCAGCGCCGGCGTGAGTACTCCCGTCACGCCGATCAGCGGGACGCTCAGGACGGTCATCGCGTAGCCGAGAATCGTCCACGTCCAGTAGTGGCGCGTCCGCCCGACGGCATAGCCGGTCACCACGCGCAGTCCGTAGCCGATGAACTCGCCGGCTCCGGCGACGACGCCGACCAGCGTCGCCGACGCGCCGAGGGCGGCCAGGTACGGACCGATGATGCTCCGCGCCCCCTCGTACACCATGTCCGCCATGAGGCTGACGATGCCGAACGCCACGACGAAGTGCCACGGACGCATCAGCGTGGCCGAGGCAGCCATGCGGTCGGGCTGGGGGCTCATGGGCGAATGCTACGTGCAGGGTCGCCGTCTGAACGGGCGGCGTTCCCCGGCGGGCGGTCGACGTGTCCGTGCCCGCCGGGGAGTCCGAACATCAGCTGGCTTGGCCTGCCGCGGTGGCCTCGGGGACCTCGACGAGCAGGCCGGTACCGACGTCATAGATGTAGCCGTGGATCGGGATACTGGCCGGTACGAGGGGGTGGTTGCGGATCCGGGTGACGTCCTCGACGACGCTGGCCGCGTTGTCGGAGATGGTGAGCCAGTCGACGTAGCGGGCTTCGGCCGAGCCAGGTCCCGTACCGACGTCGACGAACGCCCCGTCGACGATCGCCGCGGTCTCCAGGCTGCTCGCGAGCAACCCGCGCATCACGTCGTCGGTGAACAGCTCCATGCCGCAGTCGGTGTGGTGGATGACGAACCACTCGTGGGTGCCGAGGAGCTTGTACGAGATGACGAGCGATCGGATCGCGTCGTCGCTCGCTCGCCCGCCGGCGTTGCGGATGACGTGCGCGTCACCTTCGCTCAGCCCGGCGTAACCGGCCGGGTCGAGACGTGCGTCCATGCAGGTGAGGATCGCGAACCGGCGTGCGGGCGGCAGGGCAAGATCGGCCTTGTCGCCGAAGCTGGCCGCGTACGACTCGTTGGCGCTGAGGACTTCAGACAGTACGGACATAGTGATTCCTTGTGGGTGAGAGGGGAGTCGGCGGCGTCATGGCGCGGCCGATCAGGGCGACGGACGGCGCATCGGTGCGCTGGCCGCGTGGGTGTCAGCGAGCCGGACAGCCGGCTGCCGACACATACCCCAGGTCCACTACGCGGCGCCGCGTGAGTGGGGGAGTCAGCATGTGCCGAAGACTAGCGATCGATCCCAAAGGAGCCACCCCGTCTCAGCGGAGACGCAGACCCAGACGGAGGCCTGGGTGAGATCCCAAGAAACGGCGTGATCCCGGATGAAAGGTGCCTGTGCAACTAGACGTTCGGTTGCCGAACACCGGAGCCCCTTGGCTCGACACCCAGGCACCGCCCTGGCGCGGGCCCGTCCCGTCGCGGACGAATGGGCCGGGCATGGAGCCCTCGGTGGGTGTCGAACCCACGACCTTCCGCTTACAAGGCGGATGCTCTACCGCTGAGCTACAAGGGCGCAGACGCAATCTGCAGACACAATCTACTGGACCGCGTCCCGTGCGTTCTGGCGGTTCCGTCGGTGGAAGTGAGTGCGGAGGGGGCGAGCGGGGCGGATCGTGAGTCCTCGACCTGGTCCCGTCCCACCTTCAGGTCGAAGGGTCACCGTCTGCCGGAGATCGGCCGAGTTCTCGGCGTGTCGTGGCTCCTCAACGGGGCTGCTTGTGGTCTCTGCGCATTGTGTGGGCAGCCGGCGGACAGCAAAGGGTGCCACACCGCCGTGGCGGAGGTAACGAGGCATCGAGGGGTCGGTATCTGCGCGAGCATCGGGCGGG
>PMLO01000152.1:3831-37477 GCA_003158895.1 Propionibacteriaceae bacterium | reverse complement strand
GGTGATGTCGACCGGTGGCCGGATACCGCTGCAGTCGCGCCACCAGCAGGTCCTCAACCTCGGCATCGCAGAGTGCTACACCTACATCCGGGATGCGATCTTCGCGATCCTGGCCGAGTACGCCGTCTCGTACATCAAGTGGGACCACAACCGCGACCTCGTCGACGCCGGTACGCAACCGGGCGGGCAGCCCGGTGTGCACGCGCAGACGCTCGCCCTGTACAGGCTGATCGACGAGATCAAGGCTGCCCATCCCGGTCTGGAGATCGAGTCCTGCTCGTCCGGTGGCGCTCGCGTCGACCTCGGCATCCTGGAACGTACGGACCGGGTCTGGGTCTCCGACTGCATCGACCCCCATGATCGTCAGCACATGCTGCTGTGGACCGGTCAGCTTCTCCCGCCGGAGCTCATGGGCTCGCACATCGCATCCGGCATCTCCCACACCACCGGCCGCTCGCACGACTTCGGCTTCCGCGCCGCGAGCGCGATCTTCGGGCACCTAGGCATCGAGTGGGACCTGCGCCAGGCCAGTGCCGACGAGCGCGCCGACCTCGCGGCGTGGATCGCGTTCTACAAGCAGTGGCGCGACCTGATCGGGACCGGGACGGTGGTACGGGTCGACACCGACGACAGCCAGGTCGCCAAGGGAGTGGTCGCGCAGGATCGCTCCTCGGGCTTGTTCTCGTTCGCCTCCGTGGACCGACCGATCGTCGTCCAGCGCGGACGCGTACGGTTCCCAGGGCTCGACCCCGACCGTCGCTACCGTCTCGAACCCGTGACGATCGGGCGACCTCCATCTGGCATGCGGGCGCCTGCCTGGTGGGGCGGCCCGGACTCCGGCCGCGTTCCCACCTGGCCGACGTCGAGGCCGTCGGTGGTCGTGTCAGGGCTGGTCCTCGAGCGCGTCGGCCTCATCGACCCGCCGATCAACCCGGACCAGGCTCTGCTGTACATGGTGACCGCGGTCGACTGACCATCGGCCCATCGCAACCGGATGACCCGTGGACGTCTAGGACTCGGCGACGGCCAGTGTCGGCGGGGTGGCGAGCGCCTCGTGCGGCCAGAAGGCGCGCACGCCGGCTCGTCGCAGCCCGTACCAGAGCAGGTTGAAGCTCGCCAGTCCACAGACGGTGGAGGCCGTCATCACGGTGCCCGGATCCTTGACCAGGAGGCCCCAGGTCACCCACACCGCCTGGTTCACCACAGCCATCGTCACGAACAGCGGCGCGACGCCGGTGACGTGAGGGGCCCGGACGAGCTGCATGCTCTGGCCGAGGTTGGAGACCAGGGCGATGGTGATCGCCGCCAGACCGTACGCAGCCGACCCCAGGATGTGGTCGACCGCGATCATCGCGGCCGCCACCACAAGGCTGGGCAGGAGCAGCGGGACCAGGGGGCGACGGAACCGGCGCGCCAGGAGATAGAGGATCGGTACCGTCGAGCAGAGCCCGATCGAGTTGGTGATGATCAGTGCCGGCGCTCCGAGCCGGACGCCGTGAGCAGCCCATGCGACGTTCATGGCGAGGATCGATCGCCACGACGTGAGCGACAGGCCGTCGACCTTGTGTGTCCGCGCGAGCCGTACGAGCTGGGGCAGGGCGACGACCATTCCCACGCACACCGCCAGCCATCCCACGATGTCGGCGGCGGTCACAGGAACTCCAGACACGAGTGGGTGAGGGATGTGCGAACCCACGATACCTATACCGGAACGCCTTGATACGGCGGAGTCACCTCAGCCGACCGGTACGGTCGCGGACTCCTGACGGCTGAAGAAGGCGCGCAACCCGAGGCGTCGCAGCGCGTACCAGAGGAGGTTGAACGCCACCATCGCGAACATCGTGGACGCCGCCATGATCGTCGCGGCATCACGGACGAGCAGACCCCAGGCGACCCACAGTGACTGGTACAGCACGGCGAGCACGGTGAACAGCGACGAGACGCCCAGGACGTGCGGCGCCCGGATGAGCTCGATGCTCTGTCCGCCGCTCGCCGAGACTGCCAGGGCGGTCGACACGACCCCGAACGCGGCAGAACCGAGCGTGAGGTCGATGGCGATCATCGCGGCCGCCAGCGCCACACTCGGTGCCATCGTCGTCATGAACCCCCGACCGTGCTCGCGTGCGAGCAGCGTGAGGATCGGCACCGTCGTGAACAGCACGAGCGAGTTCGTCAGGATCATCGGCAGCTGATGGAGGACGGCGCCGTGCACTGTCCAGACGAGGTTCATCGTGAGGATGAGGCGCCACGCCGGGAGCGACAGACCCTCGACGTTGCGCGTGCGCGCCAGGCGTACGAGCTGTGGCAGGCCCATGGTGGCGCTCATCACGACCGCGAGCCAGCCGAGCATGTCAACCGGTGTCACAGGAGCTCAGGTCCTTCTCTACGGAGCCCTTCGCGGCACCATGTCGGGGTGAGCTGAGCGCGGTTCGGGGGAGCGGGATGTCGCGTCGAACACTAGTCCCCGGGCCTTAGTCTGAGCCCCGGTGTCTCGTCGTCAAGACGTTCTCGCTATCGTGACTCGCGCATGGGACGTCGAGGTCTATTCGGCGTCCAGAGAGGGACGCATGAAGATCGGGATCCCGAAGGAGTCGCAGGCCGGCGAACGACGCGTGGCCGCGACACCCAAGACCGTCTCACAGCTCGTCGGTCTCGGCTATGACGTGGTCGTCCAGGCGGGAGCCGGGGAAGCTGCCAGCTATCCGGACGCGGCATACGCCGCCCAGGGCGCCACGATCGTCAAGGGCGTGGGCGTGTGGAAGTCCGACATCGTCACCAAGATCAACGCCCCGACGCCGGCCGAGATCGGACGGCTCAGCAAGGGCACCACGCTGATCAGCCTGCTGGCGCCACGGCTCGACCCCGACCTCGTACAGTCGCTGGTCGCCGCTGGGGTCACGGGGATGGCCATGGACGCCGTACCGCGCATCTCGCGGGCCCAGGCGCTCGACGTGCTGTCGAGCATGGCGAACATCTCCGGCTACCGCGCCATCATCGAGGCGGCCCACGAGTTCGGCTCGTTCTTCACCGGCCAGATGACCGCGGCAGGCAAAGTACCGCCAGCCAAGGTCCTCGTCGTGGGTGCCGGTGTCGCCGGCCTGGCCGCGATCGGTACGGCCATGTCGCTGGGCGCGATCGTTCGCGCGACCGATGCGCGTCCCGAGGTCGGCGAGCAGGTCGAGTCGATGGGCGCCGAATTCCTCACGGTGAAATCGGCCGACCAGCAGGTCTCGGCCGACGGGTACGCGAAGGAGATGTCCGACGACTACAACACGGCCGCCGCACGCCTGTACGCGGAGCAGGCGCCGGACGTGGACATCATCGTCACGACCGCGCTGATCCCCGGAAAGCCGGCCCCGCTGCTGATCACCGGTGACATGGTCGCCTCGATGAAACCGGGTTCGGTCATCGTCGACATGGCTGCGGCCAACGGCGGCAACGTCGAGGGCTCCGTCGCCGACAAGATGGTCGTCACCGCCAACGGCGTGAAGATCGTCGGCTACACCGACCTCGCGGGCCGTCTCCCCACCCAGGCCTCCCAGCTGTTCGGTACGAACGTCGTCAACCTCATGAAGCTCGCGACGCCCGCCAAGGACGGTCAGCTCGTCCTGGACATGGACGATGTCGTCATCCGCGGCATGACGGTCTCCAAAGACGGTGAGCTTCTCTGGCCGCCGCCGCCCGTACAGGTATCCGCCGCACCGGTCGCTGTTGCGGCGCCGCCGCCACCGACACCGGCGAAGGAGAAGAAGAAGGCCAGCCCGGCCCGCAACATCACGATCCTCGCGATCTGTGCCGCGGCGCTCCTGGCCCTGTTCTGGGTCTCGCCGGAGTCGTTCCTCGGCCACTTCATGGTCTTCATGCTCAGCGTGGTCATCGGCTACTACGTGATCGGCAACGTGCACCATGCCTTGCACACCCCGCTGATGAGCGTGACGAACGCCATCTCCGGGATCATCGTCGTCGGGGCGCTGCTCCAGATCGACACGGCAGGAACCGGCGTCGTCGTGAGCGTGCTCGCGTTCGTCGGCATCCTGCTGGCCAGCATCAACGTCTTCGGCGGCTTCACCGTGACCCAGCGGATGCTCGCCATGTTCAGGAGGGCCTGACCATGAGCTTGACCCTGCTCCAGGGCTCGTACATCATCGCGGGCCTCTCGTTCATTCTCGCCCTCGCCGGGCTCAGCAAGCACGAGTCGGCGAAGTCCGGCAACACGTACGGCATCNNTCATCACCGTGCTCGCCGCGGTCATCGGCATCAGCAGCAAGGTAAGCCCCACCGAGAACCATTCGGGTACGGGTCTTCCCGCTCTCGGGCTCATCCTCCTGGCCGTGATCATCGGCGCAACCATCGGCATCTGGCGGGCCAAGAAGGTCGAGATGACGGGNNATGCCCGAGCTCATCGCGATGCTCCACAGCTTCGTCGGCCTCGCTGCCGTGCTGGTCGGTTACAACTCGTACCTCGTGCCTGGCGAGGGCGGCAAGATCCACCTGGCCGAGGTCTTCATCGGTGTCTTCATCGGTGCCGTGACGTTCACCGGGTCGATCATCGCGTTCCTCAAGCTGAGCGCCCGCATGAAGTCCGCGCCGCTGATGCTTCCGGGACACAACTACATCAACCTCGGCGCCATCGTCGCGTTCCTCGGCCTGACCGTGTGGTTCGTCCTGGCGCCGGCGCTGTGGCTGCTCGTCCTCATGACCGTCATCGCGTTGGCGCTCGGCCTGCACCTCGTCGCGTCGATCGGCGGCGGTGACATGCCGGTGGTCGTGTCGATGCTGAACTCGTACTCCGGGTGGGCTGCGGCTGCGGCGGGCTTCATGCTCAACAACGACCTGCTGATCATCACGGGCGCGCTCGTGGGCTCGTCCGGTGCGTACCTGAGCTACATCATGTGCGAGGCCATGAACAGGTCGTTCCTCTCCGTGATCGCCGGAGGCTTCGGCTCCGACGGCGCCATCACCGGACCAGCCGTCGACTACGGCGAGCACCGCGAGATCAGTGTCGAAGGTGCCGCCGAGCTCCTCGAAGAGGCTAAGTCGGTGATCATCACGCCCGGGTACGGGATGGCGGTGGCGCAGGCTCAGTACCCGGTCGCCGAGCTGACGACCAAGCTCCGTGCGATGGGCATCAAGGTACGGTTCGGCATCCACCCGGTGGCGGGTCGCCTGCCTGGCCACATGAACGTGCTTCTCGCCGAGGCGAAGGTGCCGTACGACATTGTGCTCGAGATGGACGAGATCAACCCCGACTTCGACGACACCGACGTGGTGCTGGTCATCGGCGCGAACGACACCGTGAACCCGGCCGCGCTCGACGACCCGACCAGCCCGATCGCCGGCATGCCGGTGCTCGAGGTCTGGAAGGCCCGTAACGTGATCGTCTTCAAGCGGAGCATGAATGCCGGTTACGCCGGGGTACAGAACCCATTGTTCTACAAGGAGAACGCACAGATGCTGTTCGGTGACGCGAAGGTTCGCGTCGAGGACATCATCCAGGCATTGGCGATGACCCGGGTCTAGGAGCAGAAGTGATCGTCACCGCAGACGTCGAGATCACGACGCGCGACGGAATCGTGCTGCGGGGCGACGTCGCGAGACCTGACGACTCCATCCATGACCCGGTCCCGGTCCTGCTGCAGCGGTCCCCGTACGGGGCGCAGCGATCCGGGACGGCCGAGCTTCTCGGCATGCCGGACGAGCCGTGGATCTCGTTGCCGCTCGCGATCGGCGGTTCGGGCCTGACGCTCGACGAGGTCGTGGATGCCGGGTTCGCCGTTGCGGTCGTCGACTGCCGGGGGACCCATCGCTCCGGCGGTACGTTCCGCTGGATGGCCACGGAGGCCACGGACGGCGTCGACGTCGTCGCATGGCTCAAGGAGCAGCTGTGGTGCGACGGCACCGTGCTGGGTTTCGGCGGATCGTACGTGTCGGCGACGCAGGTCGTCACGGTTCTCGCGGACCCCACGACGCTCTCCGCGATCTCGCCCTGGGTCGCGCTGTCGCGCCCAGACACCGACATGGCAGGACGGGGCGGCATCCCGATCTACGCGACCACGTACAGCTGGGCCGCGAACCGGGTGAACGATGCGCTCATCAAGGCCGGTCATCCCGCTCGCGCGGACATCCCACTCGCCGAAGGCATCGACCCGGCACCGCTGCTCTCGCAGCACACGTTGCCAGAACTCGCCGCCGTCCTGGCCACAGCGCCCCCAGGGCAGCACGTCGCGGAATGGGTCTCGCACCCCACGTACGACGACTACTGGCGACTCGCCGAGTACCCCGAGCCTGCGCTGCGCCGACTGGCCGTTCCGGGGTTCCATCTCGCCGGCTGGTACGACCTGTTCCTCGGCGGCACGTTGCGCAACTTCACCTCCATGCGTCGCGGGCCTGCCCGCGACCACCAGCACCTGGTCATCGGTCCCTGGACCCACATCGACCAGATGCGCCGGATCCCCACCGTGCATGACTTCGGACCGGGGTCGACGCTGGTCGGGGGAGGCATCACCGCGCTCCAGCTCGACTTCTGGCGCGAGCACGGCCTCGGGGCGCAGGTCGGCCTACCGACTGTGCGGCTCTTCGTCATGGGTGTCGACGAGTGGCGCGACTACGCCGAATGGCCCGTGCCGGGCACGCAGGAGCTCGACCTGTACCTGTCCGACGGCATGCTCGCTCCCAATGTCACGGAGGCGAACGGCGCGACGACGATCCTGCACGATCCGACGAACCCGGCGCCCACTGTCGGCGGACAGATCCTGTACGGGCCGCCGGACTTCCCCGGCCCCCACGACCAACGCCCCGCGGAAGCACATCCGGGTGTGGTCTCGTTCACGACGCCGCCGTTCGCCGAGACGTTCGAGGTCGTCGGCCCCGTTTCGTTGAGGGTCTGGGTCTCCGCGGATGCGACCGACGCCGACCTGCACGCGGTCCTGACCGACGTCGCCCCCGACGGCACGTCCCGGATCCTCACCGACGGTGCGCTGCGCCTCTCGCGACGCCTGGGGCTCGACCGCGTGGCACCGCTCGTCACGGGCGAGGTGACGGAGGTCGCGATCGACATGTGGGCGACCGCCAATGCGTTCCTGCCGGGCCACTCGTTACGGCTCAACCTGGCAGGTGCCAGTTTCCCCCGGTACGTGTCCGGCGAGGACCCCGTCGCGATCCAGGTCCACCACGGGCGCGCCTTCCCGAGCCACCTGGTCGTTCAGCTCAGCGCGGCGTCCGCGCTGTAGGTCTGGATCCTGTACAGGGTCGTCGTCGCGGCGATGTACAGCCGGCCCTCGGGGCCGAAGCACACGTTCGCGACACGCTCCGGGACGTCGATGCTGCCCAGGAGCACCCCGTCGGCGTCGGTCACGGCGATCGAGTCGTCGTCGGACAGCCACAGCAGTCCCTCGGTGTCGACGCGGAAACCGTCGATGACGCCCTTGCGGCCCCGGTAGAACTGGCGTCCGGGGCCGCACCGACCGTCCTCGACGTCGAACGCCCACACTGTGAAGCCGTCATGGTCCGCTGAGTTCGCCACGTACAGGACGCTTTCGTCGGGGGAGAAGGCGAGGCCGTTCGGCCGGTCGAGGTCGGTGATCACCGGGGTCAGCTCACCGGTCGACGGTACGTAGCGGAACACCCAGCACGCTCCGTACTCCAGCTCTCCGGGATGTCCCTCCCGCTCCGAGAGGATGCCGTACGGCGGATCGGTGAACCAGATCGCGCCGTCGCGGGCGACCACGAGGTCGTTGGGGGAGTTGAGGCGTACGCCGTCGTGGCGGTCGACGAGGAGGGTGGTCGTGAGGTCGGGGTGCAGCTCTTCGACGCCGCGCCGTCCGTGGGAGCACTGGTAGACGCGCCCGTCGCGTGCGAGCGTGCGGCCGTTGGTGAACTCGGCGTCGGGGATCGCGACCTCGAACGCGGTCTGCCCCTCGCGCCACGACAGCACCCGGTTCCCGGGGATGTCGCTGACCAGCAAGCGGTCGCCGACCCACGTCGGTCCCTCGAGCCACGTTGCGCCTGCCGCTAGCCGTTCAGGCCCGTCGTCGGCCCACAGCGTGCGCCCTGTGAATCCCATCTTTCCTCCTATGACCGACGCTACTGGACGCGAGTTTTTCGCGATGCTTCCTATACAGTTCCGGTAGCGGCCTGACGCCGCGACGAACCTGAGGAGCGCTTCGTGACGTACGTCATTGCCTTGCCGTGTGTCGATGTCAAGGACCGGGCTTGTGTCGACGAGTGTCCGGTGGATTGCATCTACGAGGGCAACCGGATGCTGTACATCAATCCGGAGGAGTGCGTCGACTGCGGCGCCTGCGAGCCCGTCTGCCCGGCCGAGGCGATCTTCTACGAGGACGACGTGCCGCCGGAGTTCTCCGCGTACACCGGCATCAACGCCAGCTTCTTCGACAAGCTCGGTACGCCTGGTGGCGCAGCCAAGCTGGGCGTCATCGACAGCGACCACCCGGTCGTCGCGGCACTGCCTCCACAGGGCGAGTGAGCCCTTCGCCCCTGTTTCGGCCCTTGGATCTGCCCGACTTCCCGTGGGACACGATCTCTGGGGCTGCCGCACGCGCCAGAAGCCATCCGGACGGCATCTGCGACCTGTCCGTCGGCACGCCTGTCGACCCGACGCCTGAGCTCGCTCGGCAGGCTCTCGCGGAGGCATCGGACGCCCACGGCTATCCGCTGACCTGGGGCACTCCCGCGCTTCGTCAGGCGATCGCCGGCTACCTCAGGCGGCGCTGGGGTGCTCCGGAGATCGGGGACCACGGCGTCCTCCCGGTCATCGGCACCAAGGAGCTCGTCGGCTGGCTGCCCACCCTGCTCGGCCTGCGCGCGGGAGATACGGTGGTCATTCCGGCGGCCGCCTACCCGACGTACGCCGTCGGGGCCGCGGTGGCCGGGTGCCGTGTCGTGACCGCGGAGACCGCCGCCGACGTGGCTGACGAGCGGCCTGCGCTGGTGTGGACGAACTCACCGTCGAACCCGACCGGCCGCGTCGCGGACGCGGCCGAGACCTCGGACTGGATCGCGTACTGCCGTGAGCGCGGCGCGTTGCTGGTCGCCGACGAGTGCTACGGGGAGTTCGGTTGGGACGCCGAGCCGGTCTCCGCGCTGGACGCACGGATCAACGGCGGCGACGTGACCGGCATCGTGGGCGCCTACTCGCTGTCGAAGCGGTCGAACCTGGCCGGCTACCGCGCGGGCTTCATCGGTGGCGACCCCGCCGTCGTGGGCCAGCTGCTCGACGTGCGCAAACATCTCGGGATGATGGTGCCCGCGCCCGTACAGGCTGCTATGACCGTCCTGCTGGGCGACGACGAGCACGTACGGATCCAGCGCGACCGGTACGCGGCGAGGCGGCAGATCCTGTCCGCCGCGCTGGTCGCCGCCGGCTACCGGATCGACCACTCGCAGGCCGGACTGTACCTGTGGGCCAGCCTCGGCGAACCCGGCCGCGTCACCGTCGACCGCCTCGCCGACCTCGGCATCCTCGCGGCGCCCGGCGACTTCTACGGCACGGCCGGCAATGACCATGTACGGATCGCGCTGACAGCCACCGACGAGCGCATCGCAGCAGCAGCAGCGCGCCTCGCGGGTTGAGCCTCAGCCGAAGCTCACCGAGACAGTACGGCCCGCGGGAGAGGCAGAGGCTGCCCACAGCGGCAGGTCGGTGGTCGAGGGATGCCAGGCCTTGTCGGCCGTGGCGATCTGGGTGATGCCGAAAACGGATGACCATGCCTGCGTGGCAGCGGCGACCGACCACGCCGTGGCGTCAGCGGCGGCTGCGACGTCGACACGAGCCGGGGGGCCCGCGACGGTCGTGTCCGGCGCCGTTCCGCCGTACGTGGCCTTGAGCAGGGTTGCGTAGCCCACGGCGTCGGCGGCCTTCGACGTCGTCGACAGGCACGTGAACGCGGCGACGGTCTCACCGGACAGCGCGCTGGCAAGGATCTTCGCGCGCGAAACGTGCTTGGTGTAGCCATCGGGGACCGCCGACCGCTGGACTGCCTGGGCGACCTCGCCGATGTCTCGGGTCTGCCAGTTGGCGATCTTCACGAGCGCGTCGTAGAACTTCCCCGCGGCGTACTGCGGGACCATGATCTGCGCGACCGTGCCCCAGCCCTGCGACGGACGCTGCTGGAAGAGACCGATGGAGTCACGATCGCCGTAGGTGAGGTTCCGCAGGCCAGACTCCTGCAAGGCGGTCGCGAAGGCGATCGACACGGCCCGCGGCGGCAAGCCCCGCTGGACGGCGACGCCCGCGATGATCGCCGCGTTGTACGACTGCTCGAGATCGAGCTGTGCGGTCGTGCCACCGATGGTCGCCACGCACCCGTTCTGCGGTGAGGGGAACGTCGCGGTGCCATGGCCCTCCCACCACCGGACAGCCACCCCGACGACCAGCGCCATCACCAGTCCGAGCAGCCCGAAGCCCACCAGCCCGACCACCAGCCGACGGCGTGCGTACACCGTCTTGATGGGTGCACTCGGGGTGGCGCGCTTCGGCACGGCGGGGCCGGTCATGGCTCAACCGTTGGCGTGCAGGGCGTCGTTGAGCATGATCGCGCCGTTGGTACGGGGTCGCGCCTCGACGCGGCCGCTGACCGAGTCGCGGAGGAAGAGAAGACCGGACATGCCGGACAGCTCACCGCCCTTGACCACGCGGCCATCGGGCAGCGTCACCTTGGTACCGGCCGTCACGTACAGACCGGCTTCGATGACGCAGTCGTCGCCGAGCGAGATCCCGACGCCCGACTCGGCCCCGAGCAGGCACCGCTCGCCGATCGTGATGACCTCCTCGCCGCCTCCGGAGAGCGTGCCCATGATGGAGGCGCCGCCGCCCACATCCGTACCGTCGCCCACGATGACACCGGCCGAGATCCGGCCCTCGACCATGGACGTGCCGAGCGTGCCGGCATTGAAGTTCACGAAGCCCTCGTGCATGACGGTGGTGCCGCTGGCGAGGTACGCGCCGAGCCGTACACGGTCGGCGTCCGCAATCCGTACCCCGCTCGGTACGACATAGTCGACCATCCGCGGGAACTTGTCGACGCCGAAGATCGTGAGGTGCTGGCCGGCGAAGCGGCACGCCCCTCGTACGGTCTCGAAGTCGTCGGTGGCGCACGGGCCGGAGCTCGTCCAGACGACGTTGGGAAGCACACCGAAGATGCCCTCGAGGTTGATCTCGCGGGGCTTCACGAGCCGGTGGCTGAGGAGGTGCAGCCGCAGGTACGCATCCGGCACGCTCTGCGGCGCTACGTCGAGGTCGATCGCGACGATCATCGGCTGGGTACGGGTGCCGCGCCGAGCGTCGGTGGTCACCTGGAGCATCAGGGGAGCCTCGGCGCCGTCGTACACGCCCAGTGCAGGAGCCGCGAACCAGGTGTCGAGCACCTGCCCGCTCTGGTGCACGGTGGCCAGCCCCCAGCCCCAGGCCGGACGCGCGGCGGTGTGGATCATGACCAAACTCTAGCCGGGGCGGCTTCGAGGCAGCTCGTGGCGCCGCACGGGGGTACTGGCAGGGTCTGGTCCCGCGGCAAGGCCGCGTGACAGGCTCATGACGAACACGACGCGCGCACCGGCTAAGGAGAACCACCATGGAGTACACACGACTCGGCACGTCCGGCCTCAAGGTCAGCCGCATCTGTCTCGGCTGCATGAGCTTCGGCTCTGGCACCGGGAGTGCCTGGACGCTCGATGGGCCGGCCGCAGAACCGTTGTTCCGCAAGGCTCTCGAGCTGGGGATCACGTTCTGGGACACGGCCAACGTGTACGGGGCGGGCACCAGCGAGGAGATCACCGGCCAGGCCATCAGGAGCTACACGCGCCGCGAGGACATCGTTCTCGCGACCAAGCTCAACGGCAAGATGGGTGATGGCCCGGGCGGCCAGGGCTTGTCGCGTCGCGCGGTGATGGAGCAGGTCGACGCCTCGCTGGCAAGGCTGAACACCGACTACATCGACCTGTACCAGATCCACCGCTTCGACCAATTCACACCGGTCGAGGAGACGATGGAAGCGCTCCACGACGTCATCAAGGCGGGGAAGGTCCGCTACATCGGGGCCTCCAGCATGTACGCGTGGCAGCTCGCCACCATGCAGCATGCCGCCGACATCGGCGGGTGGACGCGCTTCATCTCGATGCAGGACCAGTACAGCCTCATCATGCGCGAGGAGGAGCGGGAGATGTTCCCGCTGCTCGACTACTCCGGCGTCGGCAGCATCCCGTGGAGTCCGCTCGCCGGTGGTCGGGTGGCCCGTCCCTGGGGCGACAACTCCTCGACGAGCCGCGGCAGCCAGAACCCGGACACCGACTTCAACGGCAAGCCGCTGCTCATCGACAGCGACAAGACCGTGATCGACGCCGTCGAGAAGATCGCCGCAGACCGGGGAGTCTCGATGGCGACGGTCGGGCTGGCCTGGGTGCTCGACAACCCGGTCGTGTCGGCGCCGATCGTCGGGGCGACCAAGGAGAAGCACCTCACCGACGCCGCCGCGGCGCTCGACCTGGACCTCACCTACGACGAGATCACCTCGCTCGAGGCAGGGTACGTCCACCGGGAGCCGACCTACTTCTCGTAGGCCAGGCACTAGGTTTGGGCCCATGCTCGACCTGACCGGGGACATCGTCGACCTGCTGCGCGCCATCACGGACGTGGAGTCGGTGAGCGGCAACGAGGAGGCGCTCGCCGACCTCGTCGAGGAGGCCTTGCGCGCACTGCCGCACCTTGAGGTCTTACGTGACGGCGACGCGCTCGTGGCCCGTACGCACCTGGGCCGCGCCGAGCGGGTGGTCATCGCGGGACATCTCGACACCGTGCCGGTGGCAGGCAACATGCCCAGCTCGCGTCAGGTCGTCGACGGCGAGGACCGCGTGTACGGGCGGGGGACCTGCGACATGAAGGGCGGTGTCGCCGTACAGCTCGCGGTCGCGGCCGCGGTGCCCGAGCCCGTACGCGACATCACGTGGATCTTCTACGACCACGAGGAGGTCGACGCGGAGCGGAACGGCCTGAACCGTCTCTCGAGGACCCGCCCCGAGCTGCTGGCCGGCGATCTCGCCGTCCTCATGGAGCCGACAGCCGCCGCGATCGAGGGCGGCTGCCAGGGCACGCTCCGCGTCGCGGTCCGTACCTCCGGGCTGGCCTCCCACTCGGCGCGATCCTGGCTGGGCAGGAACGCCATCCACGCTGCCGGTGAGGTGCTGCGCCGGCTGGAGTCGTACCAACCTGCCCAGATCCTCGTCGACGGGCTCCTCTACCGCGAGGGGATGAACGCGGTTGCCATCACGGGAGGCATCGCCGGCAACGTCGTCCCGGACCGCTGCGAGGTGATCGTCAACTACCGCTTCGCTCCCGACAAGGACGAAGAAGCTGCGGTGGGCGAGGTGCGGCGGCTGTTCGACGGGTACGAGGTCACCCTTCTCGACTGTGCGCTGGGCGCACGTCCCGGGCTCGATCTGCCGGCCGCGCAGGCGTTCGCGGCCGCCGTCGGGGGAGAGGCCCGGCCCAAGTACGGCTGGACCGATGTCGCCCGGTTCTCGGCGCTCGGCATCCCGGCGGTCAACTTCGGCCCGGCGAACCCCAACCTCGCACACGCCGACGATGAGCACTGTCGGGTCGACGATCTGTACGCGTGCCGCGACGCGCTCGTGCGCTGGCTTTCCGTCTGACGTAGGGCCTCGGCCCGCTACGCTCGTGACCGTGCCCAAGGAGTCGAAGACCCAGAACCAAGGCCCGGTCATCCGGCGCCGAGCCGATCGGCAACCGACGACCACCGACCAACGACTGCTGACGAGTCGCGGGCCCAACGACTGGGTCCACGCGGACCCGTGGCGTGTGCTGCGCATCCAGGCGGAGTTCGTCGAAGGCTTCGGCACGCTCGCCGAGCTCGGCCCCGCCGTCAGCGTGTTCGGCAGCGCCCGTACGAAGCGCACCCACCCCATGTACGTGGCGGCTGAGACCATCGGGCGTCGGCTGGCCGAAGAAGGTCTCGCAGTCATGACCGGCGGCGGCCCAGGCGTCATGGAGGCGGCCAACAGGGGAGCGGCCAAGGCGGGCGGCACGTCCGTCGGACTCGGGATCGAGCTCCCGTTCGAGCAGTCGCTCAACAAGTACGTGACGTTGGGGATCAACTTCCGCTACTTCTTCGCGCGGAAGACGATGTTCCTCAAGTACTCCCAGGGCTTCGTCGTCATGCCGGGCGGTTTCGGAACGTTCGACGAGCTCTTCGAGGCCGTCACGTTGTCGCAGACCCGGAAGGTGACGCATTTCCCGATTGTTCTCTTCGGAACCGAATACTGGACGCCGATGCTCACGTGGCTGAAGGACACGGTGTTGACGGGCGGCTACATCTCCGACGACGACCTGGACATGCTGCGCGTCACGGATTCCGTCGAGGATGCGGTCCAGGCGATGCTCACACCCGTACCGCCTCTGCCTCCCCGCGACCCCAACTAGGAGACTGGCATGGAATGGATCCTTGCCGCCCTGGCGATCGGCGTCGTGGGCCTCGCGGCCGCAGCGTCCACCGGGCGCTTCGGGGAGATGCCCGACGTCGTCGACGATCGCGTACATCCTTCTGTCCCGGAGACAGGACCGCTTACCAGCACCGACCTCCGCGACATCCAGTTCGCCGTCGTACCGCGGGGCTATTCGATGGAGCAGGTGGACGCATTGCTGAAGCGACTTGCAGCACAGATCGATGTCGATGAATCCGCTAAGCCCGTCGTGGCGAACCCTGGTCCTCCTGACCTGGAATAATGGTCACCGATACAGACACGAAAGGGAGACGCGATGGCCGCGATGAAGCCGCGAACCGGTGATGGACCCATGGAGGTCACGAAGGAGGGCCGCGGAATCGTCATGCGCGTTCCCGTCGACGGGGGAGGACGTCTCGTCGTCGAGCTCAACGCACAGGAGGCGACCGACCTGCTCGAGGCCCTGCGAGGGGTTGTCGGCTAGGACTCACTCGACTTGTCGCAGCGCCCGCCCGGATTCAGTCCCGGCGGGCGCTGTTTCATGTCATCGCGCTTTGTACGCGGCGATCGCCTTCTCGTACACGGCGACCGTCTGCGCCGCGATGGCGCTCCAGGAGAACTCGTCGATGCAGCGCTGGCGTCCCGCCAGGCCCATGGCCCGAACCCGGTCCGGGTCACGGGTGAGGGTGTTGATGCTCGCGGCGAGCTTCTGCTCGAAGTCGGCGATGTAGGCGTTGTCGCCGGCCTTGTCCGGGTCGTACGCGACCAGCAGCCCCGTCGTACCGTCCACGACGACCTCGGGGATGCCACCGACCGCGGACGCCACGACGGCGGTCTCGCAGGCCATCGCCTCGAGGTTGACGATGCCGAGCGGCTCGTAGATGGACGGGCAGGCGAACACGGTGGCGTGCGTGAGGACCTGGCGTACGGACTCGCGCGGCAGCATGTCGCGTACCCAGATCACCCGTCCCGGACGAGCCGCCTCGAGCGCGCCGAACGCCTCCTCGAACTCAGCGGCGATCTCCGGGGTGTCAGGAGCGCCGGCCAGCAGGACGAGCTGCGTGTCGGGATCGAGGTCACGGGCCGCGCGGACGAGATGGACGAGGCCCTTCTGGCGCGTGATCCGGCCCACGAAGACCACCACCGGGTGGTTGCGGTCGATGCCCAGGGAGTCCACCACGTCCGTGGCGTGGTCGGGCTTGAACTCCTCGGGGTCGATGCCGTTCTTCACGACGTGGATCCGCTCCCGCGCGACGCCGGGATAGGCGGCCTGGATGTTGGCGATCATGGCCTCGGAGACCGCGATCACGGCGTCCGCCTGCTCGTACGCGGTCTTCTCGATCCATGAGCTCACCCGGTAGCCGCCACCGAGCTGCTCCGCCTTCCAGGGCCGGTCGGGCTCGAGCGAATGCGCGGTGACCACGGTGGGGACGTCCAGAAACCGCCCGGCGATGATGCCGGCGAACTGGGCGTACCAGGTGTGCGCGTGGATGACGTCGACCTCGGGCACAGCCGCAGCCATCGAGACGTCGGCACCAAGGACACGGATGGCCGGGTTGGCCCCCGGAGGGTAGTCCTCGGCGTGCGCCACGGCGCCGTCCCGGGGCTCTCCCATGCACTGGACGTCGACCAGGTCGCACAGCTTCTGGAGCTGCGGGACCAGCTGGCCGACATGGACCCCGGCGCCGCCGTAGATGTACGGCGGGTACTCACGGGTGAGGATCGAAACACGCAGGCTCATGATGGGGAGCCTGCCATAACAAGGCGCGTGACGGGACAGTTGGAGCCCCATTCGTGAATCCTGCGCGAATCGCTGCCCTTCCGGCACCCGGCCTCACTAGGCTGTGGCCCATGGTGACGAGGCCGAATGCGCTGTCCATCGTGCTCGCTGGTGGAGAAGGCAAGCGGCTGATGCCGCTCACCGCCGACCGAGCCAAACCATCCGTACCGTTCGGGGGGACGTACCGGCTCATCGACTTCGTCTTGTCGAACCTCGTCAACTCCGACCTGCGCCGCATCGCCGTGCTGACCCAGTACAAATCGCACTCGCTCGACCGGCACATCTCCTTGACGTGGCGCATGTCCGTGCTCCTTAACAACTACGTGACCTCCGTACCGGCGCAGCAGCGCACCGGAAAACAGTGGTTCCAAGGCAGCGCCGATGCGATCTTCCAGTCCATGAACCTCATCGATGACGAGCAGCCCGACTACATCGTCGTGTTCGGCGCGGACAACATCTACCGGATGGACGTCGAGCAGATGCTCGAGGCCCACATGGACTCGGGGCTGGGCTGCACCGTCGCCGGCATCCGGGTCCCGCGCGCGACAGCCTCCGACTTCGGCATCATCGACGCGGCAGCCGACGGCAAGATCCGTGAGTTCCTTGAGAAGCCGGCCAACCCGCCCGGGCTGATCGACTCGCCGGAGGAGTCCTTCGCCTCCATGGGCAACTACATCTTCTCCACCGACGCCTTCGTCGAGATGCTCCGCGCCGACGCGGAGGACGAGACCTCGCGCCACGATATGGGCGGCAACATCATCCCCGCCTTCGTCGACGCCGGTGATGCTCAGGTGTACGACTTCACGACGAACGCCGTTCCGGGTGCGACGGACAAGGACCGCAACTACTGGCGTGACGTCGGTTCCATCGACGCGTACCACGAGGCGCACATGGATCTCGTCTCCGTCGTTCCGGAGTTCAACCTGTACAACCGGAAATGGCCGATCTGGACGAGCCAGGCACAGGTGCCGGGCGCGAAGTTCACGTTGCGCGGTACGGCTGAGGACTCGATCGTNNGTGCTCATCGAGAAGTGGGCCAAGATCGAGGAGTCGGTCATCTACTCGGGCAGCCGGGTGGGCCGCAACGCCGTGATCCGTCGAGCCATCCTCGACAAGAACGTCATCGTGCCGGAGGGTGTCGAGGTCGGCGTGAACCACGACCACGACCTGGCGCGCGGGTTCTACGTGTCCGACCAGGGCGTCACGGTCGTGCCGAAGAACACGAAGATCAGCCAGGACTGAGGCAGCGCCGCAGGGCTGTGGTCAGTGCTTGACCGCAGCCAGGATGCCGTCACCGACGGGCAGGAAGACCGGAGTCAGGTCCTCCATGCTCGCGACAGCCTCGAGCACGTCGCGCGTGATGAGCGTCTCGTCGTCCTCGTTCGTGGGGTCGGCCACCGTGCCGCCGAGCATCGCGTGCGACAGCACGAGGACGCCGCCGTGGCGCAGCAGCCGGATCGCCTGCTCGAGGTGCTCATGGGCGTCCAACGCATCCCCGGCGATCAGCACGATGTCGTACGCGCCGTCGCTGAGCTTGGGGAGGACGGTGAGCGAGGCACCGGCGATCGTACGGAGCCGCTGCGCGCGGATGCCGGTGCCGGCGATGATCCGGCGCGCCACGTTCTGGTACTCGGACTCGGCGTCGATCGTCGTGAGGACGCCGTCCGGGTGCATGCCCTCCAACAGGGCGAGGGAGGCCACACCGGCGCCTGTACCGATCTCGACGACGGCCTTGGCGTCGAGCACGCGGGCAAGGAATGTGAGGGTCTGCGCGGCGCCACGGCTCGGCGAGACGAGGCCGAGGTCTCCTGCTGCGGCACGCGCGGCGATGCCTGCTGGAGATTCGGGGACGTAGTCCTCCGTGTGGGCCCATGCAGAGGGCTTGGGGGCGTGCTTGCCGGAGATCGCGGCGGCTGTGGGACTCACGCTGCCAGCGTAGTGCCACAGGGCCCTACGATGAGCCCCATGAGTCACACGGTCAGTGCCGAGATCGTCGCAAATGTCTTGTCGGTGGATGTCGCGGTGGGGGACACTGTGGGTCCCCTGGACTCGGTGGTCCTGCTGGAGTCGATGAAGATGGAGATCCCCGTGTTGGCTGACGTCACAGGGACAGTGGTCGAGATTGTCGTCGCGCCAGGCGACGTGGTCACCGAGGGTGACCCGCTCGTGGTGATCAAGGAGTCGTGAGGTGACGCAGCCACCTTTCGGCCGTCTCGTCACGGCCATGGTCACGCCGTTCGCGGCCGACGGATCCCTCGACCTCGACACCGCAGCGGACCTCGCCACGTACCTCGTCGACGAGCAGCGCAACGACGCCCTCGTCATCAACGGCACGACCGGTGAGTCGCCCACGACCACTGACGACGAGAAGCTTCAGCTGCTGAAGGTCGTGATCGAGGCGGTCGGCGACCGCGCTCAGGTCATCGCCGGCGTCGGTACGTTCGACACGGCCCACACGATCCACCTGGCGCAGCAGGCGGCCGAGGTCGGCTCGGACGGACTCCTCGTGGTGACGCCGTACTACTCGCGGCCCCCGCAGGACGCGCTTGCCGCCCACTTCGTCGCCGTGGCCGATGCGACCGACGTGCCAGTGATCCTGTACGACATCCCGCACCGGGCCGGCGTGCCGATCGAGACCGAGACGCTGCTCAAGGTCGCTGAGCACCCGCGCATCGTCGCGGTGAAGGACGCCAAGGGTCTCCCCGTACAGTCCGCTCTGGTCATGGCCAACTCGAACCTCGCGTTCTACGCCGGCGACGACGCCATGATGCTTCCGCTCATGGCTGTCGGGGGAGTCGGTGTCGTCGGTACCTCCACGCACTTCTCGGGCGCTCGCACGGCCGAGGTGATCGCCGCCTGGCTGGCCGGTGACACGGAACGTGCCCTTTCCCTGTACCGGGCGCTCCTGGGCGTCTACCAGGGCGTCTTCGCCACGCAGGGCGTGATGCTCGTCAAGGCAGGCCTCGCGGCCCGGGGACGGGACGTGGGGGGCGTGCGAGCGCCGTTGCTGAACGCCTCCGAGGCCCAGACCAAGGCCTTCGTCAGCCTCCTCGACGCCGCGGGCCTGTAGCCGTTCTCGGTCCCGGTACGCCGGCGTTACCGCAAGCGGGCTATTCTTCCGGACGTGAATCTCGGCGCGCCTGAAGTCATCATGCTGGTGTTGCTGGCCGTGCTCATGTTCGGGCCGGAGAAGGTCCCGCCGTTCGCTCGCAAGGCGGCACGCGTCTACAAGTACCTCATGAACATCGCCAGCGGCGCGAAGGACCAGCTCGCCAACGAGCTCGGGCCGGAGTTCCGTGATCTGACCCTCGCCGACCTCAACCCCAAGACGTTCATCAGCAAGCACCTGTTGGACACCGAGGAGATCTCGGCGTTCCGCGAGACGATCGCCGACACCAAGGAGTCGCTCGCCGAGACCAACAGGGAGCTCATGGCGGCCTCAGCAGGCGTCGCCGCCGGCGGGGCGGAGCTGGTCGGGTTGCTCAACGACTCGAGCTCATCGAGCGCGTCGGAACTGGTCGGCGTGACCGTCGGCAGCCCGTTCGACCTCGAAGCGACGTAGGCCTCAACCGACGGGGATCACTCCGAGCTGCTGGCCGACGAGGCTGCGCCGGGTGGCGATGAGACGATCGGCAAGACCGATCACGGCAGCGGAGCTGGGACGCGTGGCGTCGAGCGTGACCAGCGGCGTACCGGCGTCTCCCGCGGCGCGGAAGTCGGTCTCGAGCGGGATCTCCGCGAGCAGCGGCACGTCGTACCCCAGCCTCTCGCTGAGCGTCGAGGCGACCCTCTGACCGCCGCCGGAGCCGAAGACATCCACGCGGTGGCTCGTGTCGCAGTGCGGGCACGTGGTGTCGAGGTACGCCATGTTCTCGATCACGCCGATGACCCGCTGCTCCATGATCCCGGCCATCGTGCCCGCGCGCTCCGCGACCTCGGTGGCCGCCAGCTGGGGAGTGGTGACGACGATGACCTCGGCGCTGGGCAGCTTCTGGCCGAGGCTGATCGCGATGTCGCCCGTACCCGGGGGCATGTCGAGCACGAGGTAGTCGAGGTCGCCCCAGTACACGTCGGCGAGCAGCTGCGTCAGTGCTCGGTCGAGGATGGGGCCGCGCCACGCGACGACCTGGTCACGTGACGGCTTCATCATGCCGACGCTGATGACCTTGAGCCCCTGCGTCTCCACGGGGAGAAGGAGGTTCACGTCCTCGAGGGACGTCGGACCTTCGTCCTCGGCGAGACCCAGAAGGTCCGGGACGGAGTGCCCGTACACGTCGGCGTCCAGGAGGCCGACGTTCTTGCCCTTGGCGGCCAGGGCCAGCGCCAGGCTGACGGCGATCGACGACTTGCCGACGCCGCCCTTGCCGGAGGCGATGGCGAGCACGCGCGTGTGGCTCGTGGCCTTGGCGAACGGGATCTCGCGCTCGGGCACGCCGCCGCGCAGCATCGTGCGCAGCGCCCCCTGCTGCTCGGCGTTCATGACGCCCATGTCGACGGTGACCCCGGTGACGCCCTCGATGGCGCCCACGGCAGCGGTCACGTCAGTGCGCAACCGGTCGCGCAACGGGCATCCGCCGGTCGTCAGCAGGATGCGTACGGTCGCATGTCCCGCCTCGTCGACGCGGATGTCGTCGACCATCCCGAGGTCGGTCAGCGGGCGGTGGATCTCGGGATCCTGGACCCCGTGGAGGGCGGCGCGGATCAAGGACAGTAGCGGGTTCTCGGCAGGCACCAGGACAGGTTACTCGTGCCGGCGAGTGCGGCGCCCCTCGACGATCCTGATGGCCAAGGGTTGTAGCTCGGGAGCGCGACCGAGCAAGCGCTTGGCCTGGTAGGCGAGGGTTCGGCCGAGGACCTGCGGGAGTCCCAACGACTGGTGCTCCACCCTGGTGCCCAGCACGAGGTCGAGCGCAGGGAGCGCCGCACGCTCCGGAGGCAGCCCCCACATCGTGTTGATGAGCGGCAGGCGCGAGAGCTGGGCCTCGGTGCCTGGCAAGGCGTCGACCTCGGTGAGCATGTTGGTCTGTACGAGTCCGGGGTTGAGCGCGTGGATGCGTACGCCGGTGTGTTCGTTCTCCTTGGCGATCGCCAGCGTGAACGCGCGGATCCAGCTCTTCGATGCGGCGTACGCCGTCTGGAACGGCACCGGGTTCTTGTCGCCACGACCCATGAGGTTGACGATGTGGCCGGAGCCTTGGGGGAGCAGCACCTCGAGCGCCGAGATCGTGCCGTGGTACGTGCCGAGCACGTTCGTACCGACGACCGCCTCGAAGCGCTCCGGCGGTACGTCGACGGTCGGGCCGAAGACGCCGCTCAGCCCCGCGTTGTTGCCCCAGATGTCGAGCCGTCCGTACGTGTCCAGCGCCAGCTGCCGGAGCTGGTCGACCTCGTCTCGTACGCTCACGTCACACGCCTGTCCCGCTGCGTCGATACCGTCGCGCCGCAGGGCCTCGAGGGCCGTGGACACGGCGTCCGCGGAACGCGAGGCGATGACGACCTTGGCTCCCTCGCTCCCGTACAGGCGGGCGATCGCGTGCCCGAGACCACGGCTTCCCCCGGTGACCACCGCCACCTTGCCAGCAAGCCGTCCCGTCACAACGTCTCCTCAGCCTCGTCCCGGTACTGGTTCTCGTCCTGCCGCTCTTCGAGATCCTCGAGGAACTCCCGGAGCTCCGAGCGGATGAAGTCGCGGGTCGCGAGGTCGCCGACGCGCATCCGAAGGCTTGCGATCTCGCGGGCGAGGAAGTCCATGTCGGCGCGGGACTGGGCGGCCTGCTTGCGGTCCTCGTCCTGAGAAATGCGGTCACGGGCCTCCTGCCGGTACTGGGCGAGCAGGATCAGTGGGGCCGCGTACGAGGCCTGCAAACTCAGGACGAGCGTGAGGAACGTGAACGAGTACGGGTCGAAGCGCCATCGCGCGACGCCCACCGTGTTCCACAGGACCCACGCGATGACGATGACCGTCATCCACCCGATGAAGCGCGCCGTGCCCATGAACCGAGCGAACTTCTCGGCGAACGCGCCGAACAGCTCCGAGTCCAGGCGTACCTGCGGCACCCAGGTCCGCTTGGCGGGACCGGGCGAGTTGAGGCGTTCGACGTCGACGCGCTTGCGTGCCCTAGCCACGGCGGTCCTCGTCGGGAGTCAGCGCGCCCTCCATCTGGAGTCCGCGCCAGTCCTCGGGGAGCATGTGGTCGAGCACGTCGTCGACGGTCACCGCGCCGAGCAGGTGCCGCTCCGCGTCGACGACGGGGACGACCAGCACGTCGTACGTGGCGAAGTACCGGCTGACCGTCGCCAGCTCGGCTGACGGCAGCAGGGGCCGCAGCTCGTTGTCGATGAGCGCCGACACGAGCGTCGACGGTGGCTCGCGCAGCAGCCGTTGCAGGTGTACCCCGCCGATGTAGCGGCCGGTGGGCGCCTCAAGGGGCGGGCGGCATACGAAGACCATGCCCGCGAGCGCCGGCGGAACCTCTTCGACCCTCGCGAGCGCGAGCGCGTCCGCCACCGTGGAGTCGGGCGCGACGATCACGGGCTCGGGCGTCATCATGCCGCCGGCACTGTCGTCCTCGTACGCCAGAAGGTCACGGACGTCCTGGGCATCCTCGGGCCGCATCCGCTTGAGCAGCGTCTCGGCCACGTCGTCCGGAAGCTCTGCGATGAGGTCGGCGGCGTCGTCCGGGTCCATCTCCTCCAGCACGTCGGCGGCGCGTTCCGGGTCGAGCAGCGTGATGAGGTCGACCTGCTCGTCCTCGGGGAGCTCCTTGATCGCGTCGGCCAGCTGGCGGTCGTCCAGAGCGTGGGCCACCTCGACGCGGCGCTCCGGGGCCATGTCGTGCAGCTCGCGAGCCACGTCGGCGGGCTTCATGTCGATCATCTCGGCCAGCAGAGCCTCGTCCCCATCGAGGGCGCTGAGGCTGAAGTCGGGGACATCCTGCCAGGGCACGATGGTGACAGGTACGCGGCTCGAGAACTGGAGGGCCTTGGGGATGTCGCGCAGGGCGACCTTGGTGACCTCCCAGTCATCGCCCCGGCCGGCATGCATGGCCACATCGAAGACACTGGTCGCGCTGCTCGTCCCGCGACGTACGGCGCGGCGACCGATGAGGTCCTCGAGGACCAGCGTCTCGCCCTCGCGGCGATGGAACCGGCGGGTGTTGACGACGCCGGAGACCACGATCTGCACGGCGTCGATGGAGTAGACGCGTTCCATCGGGATGTACGCCCTGCGGCGCGCGAACAGCTCGGCGACCAGGCCCTTGACCCGCGGCGGCCGGCCCTGGCCGCGCACCTGGATCACGACGTCGTTGAGCTTCCCGATCGAGTCACCGTCGACGTCGATGATGGGTAGCCCACGGAGCCGTGAGATGTACATCGTCGTCGGAGCAGCCACGCGAGAAGGGTAGTCTCACAAGCCCCTTCGAGGCACACCGAACCGCGCGCGGGCGAGGATCCCCCGGCGTCAGCCAAGGGCGGTGATCGCTTCGCGGAGCGCGAGGATGCGTTCCGCGGTCGCGACGTGGAGGTTCTCCACCATTCGGCCGCGGTACGTGACGACGCCCGCCCCTGCGGCGGCGCGCCAGGCATCCAGCAGGCCGCGGGCATCCTCGACCGCCTCGTCGCTCGGTGCGTACGTCGCGTTCGCGTCGTCGATCTGCTTCGGGTGGATGAGCGTCTTGCCGTCGAAGCCGAGGGCGCGTCCCTGATGGCACTCGGCGAGGTAGCCCTCGGCGTCGGTCAGGTCGTTGTACACGCCATCCAGCACGACCACACCGGCCGCCTTGGCGCCGAGCACCGCGAGACCGAGTGAGGTCTGAAGGGGGAGCCGTCCGGGTACGTGCTCGACGCCGAGCTCCTTGACCAGGTCGTTCGTGCCCATGACCAGCACGGTCAGCCGGTCGGACGCCTCGGCGATCTCGGCGGCGTGCAGCACCGCGACCGGTGTCTCGATCATGGCCCACAGCGCGGTGTGCGCAGGGGCGCCGTGCGCGTCCAGTGCCGCCGCCAGCGCCCGNNGTGCCAGTCCGTACCGACCCCGTTGACCCGGATCGCGAGCTCGCGTCGTCCGAAGCCGCCGGCCCGTACAGCCGCTGCGGCCGCTTCCCGCGCGGAATCCTTCGCCTCGGGCGCCACGGCATCCTCCAGGTCGAGGATGACGGCGTCGCAGGCCAACCCCTTCGCCTTCTCGAGGGCGCGGGAGTTCGAGGCGGGCAGGTACAGCACCGAGCGGCGCGGGCGATAAGCGGCCATGTGCTGACGATAGTGACGTCGCCCGGATCTCTCCTGTCGGTTCATCATGTTAGGTAGGTGAGTTGTACCTTCACATGGCGGATCGGCCATGAGAACCTTCGGTTCGCCTACGTAACATGATGAACCGCAGACCACGAGCTCCCACGCCGCTCGCTGTGGTGGCGGGGACATCCCGCATAGGCTGGAGGGTGATCAAGGATCCGGAAGGAGCCTCATGACTCAGGACCCATACGGTCGGCCGATGGCCGCCAGTCCGCGCACGAGCAGAACCGCCAGCATGTTCGACCTGGAGTACCCGCGTTCAGTCGGTGTCTTCGACACCTACCCGGCAGCGGAGAAGGCCGTCGACTACCTCGCGGACAACGGCTTCCCCGTCGGCAACCTGGCGATCGTCGGTACGGATCTGCGTACCGTCGAACGCGTGCTCGCCCGCAAGACGTGGCGCACCGTGCTCCTGCAGGGCGCCGCGCAGGGTCTGAGCACCGCGCTGATCCTGTTCCTCGTCATGTGGCTGTTCATCCCGAGCGCGAACATCCTGGCGCTTCTCGTCGCCGCGCTCCTGTTCAGCATCCTCGTCAGCATGGCGTTCGCGGCTGTCGGTTATCTGCTGAGCCGGGGAGAGCGCGACTTCACGTCGGTGCAGCAGACCGTGGCGACCCGCTACGAGGTGCTCTGCGAGCACAAGGTCGCCGAGCAGGCCCAGGAGATGATCGCGGGGATGTCGCCCGCGAACCTGTAGCCCCCGGGATCAGCCGAGCACGGCCAGGACGGTCTCGCCGCCGACCGTCCGCTGGCCCACCAGGAGCAGGATCGCGGTTCCCGCCGGGAGGTACACCTCGACGCGCGACCCGAACCTGGCGAGCGCGTACGTCTGGCCGAGCGTCACGTCCTGACCGACCTCGACGTCGCACGTGATGCGTCCGGCCAGGTTGGCAGGGGTCTGCACGAGGCCGATCGCCACGTCATCAGCCGAGTCGACGAGAAGAGCCGAACCATCAGCGGCCGCGAACGCGACGTGACCGGCCACCGGAGCCCGATGTACGTACGGGTCGAGCACCGAGACCGCGATGCTCACGCGTGGCAGCGGGGCCTCGCCGAGACCGAGCTCCTCGGGCGGTACGGCCTCGTCGACATCGGTCACGACCCCGTCGGCAGGAGCGACGACCGCGCCGACGAGCGCCGGCGGGACACGCTTCGGCTCGCGGAAGCACAGCGCCAGTGCGGCCGCCGCAACGAGTGACGTGCGCCGCGACCACCCGTACCGCCATCCGAACAGCCCGAATGTGAGCGCGCCGGCCACGAACGGACGACCCGCGGCGTGCATGGGCGGGACGACGCCCTTGACAAGCCCCCAGACGTGCTGGGGAAGCGGGGCTACCTGCGAGCTGGTGAGGACGGGTCGTCTGGCCATGGTCCGAACCTACTCAGGAATCCGCCATCCCCGGAGACAGCACCTATCCTGCGGAGGTGGACCTGTCCAACCTGCGCAAGAGCTATGAGAGCGGCACCCTCGACGAGGCCGACGCCGGGAATGCCCCGCTGGAGCTGTTCCAGCGCTGGCTCAACCACGCGGTGGCGGCCAAGGTGCCGGAGCCGAACGCGATGACGCTGGCGACGGTCGGTATGGACGGTCGTCCGTCCACCCGGGTCGTCCTGATCAAGTACGCCGACGAGCGGGGGTTGGTGTTCTTCACCAACTACGAGAGCCGCAAGGGCCATGAGCTTGCGGCCAACCCGTACGCGGCACTGCAGTTCCACTGGGTGGAGCTCGAGCGGGTGGTACGGATCGAGGGGCGGGTCGAGCTGACCTCGGCGGAGGAATCGGACGCCTACTTCGTCACGCGTCCGCTGGACTCCAGGCTCGGCGCGTGGGCGTCCCCCCAGAGCCAGGTGATCAGCTCGAGGGCCGTGCTCCTGGCGAACGCGGCGAAGGCTTCGGCGAGGTTCGGCCTGAACCCACCGCGCCCCGACCACTGGGGTGGCTATCGCCTCGTGCCGGAGACGTGGGAGTTCTGGCAGGGCCGCAAGAGCCGGCTGCACGACCGGGTCCGGTTCCGACTGGACTCCGGCACGTGGCGCAAGGAGCGACTAGCTCCCTGATCGCTCGATCGCGCGCAGGCTTTCAGCCAGCGGCTCGTCGGGCACCTCGTCGCCGAAGGTGTCGTCGAGGGCGGCTTCTGTGAGCCTGCGGCCGAGTTCGATGATCTCGGTGGCTCTGTGAAAGTCCAGAACCTTGGCCGAGTCGCCGGGGATCGTGACGAGGACGTCGGGGGGCAGTGCGGCCAGGCGGTAGCGCGTGATCAGCGACCCCATGGCGTCGAGGGACATCCACGTCACGTCGGTGATGCTGAGACCGGGCGGCGGCGGGTCGTACGCAGGAGGGTCCAGGGGGTCGTCCGTCCGCGAGAACCGCGCGAGGATCGAGGTCACGAAGTCGTTCTCCCAGACACCCGCGGCGGTGCGGCGGAAACGGTCGAGCCACTCGTGCGGGGGACGCTGCGCAGCAGTCTCACGTGCCGGCGAGCCCCCGAAGTGATGGTGCTTCTCGCCGCTCAGGTTGACGGCCAGCGTGAAGTCGGCGTCCACGCCGATCACGGGCTCCATCGGTACAGGGTTGAGGACGCCTCCGTCGACGAGCAGGCGGCCGTTCACCATGATCGGCGCGATCATCGCCGGGATGGCGATCGATGCTCTGATCGCCGTTTCGAGCGGACCGCTCGTGAACCACACCTCGCGACGTGCGCCGAGGTCGCTGGCGACGGCGGTGAACGGGATCGGCAGGTCCTCGATGAGCACTCCGTCGAGGTACTCCGTCATGCGCGCCAGGACCCGCTCGAGCCGTAGCACGCCGGGGCTCATCAGCGAGACGTCCAGGAATCGCAGCACATCGCGCTGGGTGAGCGAGGTGACCCAGTCGGTGTAGTCGGGCAGCTTCCCGGAAGCGTGGAGTCCTCCGACAAGCGCTCCCATCGAGCTGCCCGCCACCGCCACGATCTCGTACCCGCGCTCCGTGAGGACCTGGATCGCACCGATGTGTGCGTACCCTCGTGCGCCCCCGGAACCCAGGACGAGTGCCACCCGCTTGCCGACCATGCCCCCATTATCCGCAGGGGTGGTTGGACGGCCGGAGGGGGTCACCTGAACGCGAGGACCGCGTACGCGCCCAGCCAGTGCTCAGCCATCCACGCGTCATCGCTCAGTGCGGCGTCAGCCGCCTGCTCGTGCGCCCGCAGGCTCACCTCGAAGACTCGGCGCTGGGCCGAGCTCGCGAACGGCAGCAGCCGGCGCAGGCCACGGATGCGGTAGAGGTTGAGCCCGTGCAAGTGGGCGCCCTGACCGTCCCGCGGGTCGGTCACGACCGCTGGGGTGAGGAACGTCTCGGGGAACTCTGCGGGTGCGAAGCGCGACCACCACGGACCGAACTCGTCCGCGTCGAGCACCTCCGACATGAGCAGTGCCTCGGTGAAGAACGGCGACAGGAAGTCGGAGCCGGACGGTTCGTACCGGACCGGGAAGTCGGTGTCGTCGCCGAAGTACTGGCGACAGGCCTTGTCGATGGCCTGCCTCGAGGCGGCGTCCGGCCACGCCAGAGCCCGCGACAGGCTGAACGCCGTGTTGCCATGGGTTCCGGAGCGGTCGGGGTAGGACAGGCGCGGGAGCCATGCGAGCAGCGCGCGGGAGAGGTGCTCCGCCAGCGGACGTACGGCCGCTGCCCAGCGGATCGCGTCAGGGTCGCCTGTCGCCGCCCAGTCCTCCAGCTCGCCCGCGAGCTGAAGACCCCAGCCCCAGCCGTACGGACGCTCCCAGACGGGGTGCGCCGAGAGGTAGGCGACCTCGGCGGCGATGTTCTCCGCCGTGAGATGACCGTCGATGACCGACTGGATCTCGTCGGCCGGTACGTCGTCGGGCTGGAAACGCAGCAGGACGATCAGAGCCCAGTGCATCTCGACGGCTGAGTGCCAGTCGTAGCACCCGTAGAACGCCGGGTGCGCGCCGCGGGGCGTGACCTGGTCCGAGTCGTTGGCCATGATGTGACGCGGGGCGTTCGGGTACTCCTGCTGGACCGCCGCCAGGATCGTCGCGGCGCCCTCAGCGACCGTGCGAAGGGTGCTCATGAGGCCGCCCAGATGCCGTCGATCCAGGCTTCCACGGCATCGGGATCCCGTGGAAGCTGGTTCGACAGGATCTCGCAGTCGTCGGCTGTGATCGCGATGTCGTCCTCGATGCGGATGCCGATGCCGCGCAGCTCCGGCGGTACGAGCAGGTCGGTCGACTTGAAGTAGATGCCGGGCTCGACCGTGACGACCATGCCTTCGGCAAGGACGCCCTCGCGGTAGTTCTCGTTCCTTGCCTGCGCACAGTCGTGGACGTCGAGGCCGAGATGGTGGGACGTGCCATGCACCATCCAGCGCCGATGCTGTCCGCCTTCCGGGGAGAGCGCCTCGGCGGCGGAGACCGGCAGGATGCCCCACTCCTCGAGCTTCCGGGCGACCACGGCGATCGCGGCATCGTGGATGGCCCGCATCTTGACACCCGGCTTCGCAGCGTCGATCCCGGCCTGCTGCGCCTCGAGCACCGCCTCGTACACCATCCGCTGAGCGGGGGTGAACCTGCCGGAGACGGGGATCGTACGGGTCACATCCGCCGTGTACAGCGAGTCGAGCTCGACGCCGGCGTCCATGAGCATCAATTCGCCGTCCCGCAGGTCTCCGTCGTTGCGGATCCAGTGCAGCGTGGCGGCATGGTCGCCGCAGGCGGCGATCGTGTCGTAGCCGACCGCGTTCCCGGCATGGCGTGCGTGGAGCCCGAAGATGCCCTCGACCCAGCGCTCGCCACGGCCAGCTGCGACGGCGTGCGGCAGCTCGGCCACAACCGCCTCGAAGCCGGTGGCGGTGGCGCGGCATGCGGCCCGCATCTGCTCCAGCTCGAAGACGTCCTTGACCAGGCGCAGCTCGCTGAGGAACACCTGCAGCTCGGCGTCTCGGTCGAGAGCTGCCGGGACCTCGCCTCTCAGCGTCTCGACCAGCGCCGTGATGTCGGGATCGGCGTCGCGCAGCACCCGAACGGGAGCTAGTCCGGCGGCGATTGCGCCGGCAAGGTCGCCGATGGGTGCCGTGACCAATCCGGTCATCGCCGACATCTCGGCGAGCGACTCGCGCTGGCCGACCCACATCTCTCCGTACCGGCTCGAGGCGTAGAACTCGGGGTCCGACCGCGGGACACGGGGGCTGAAGTAGATGCAGGACTCGTGGCCGCCGGCAACCGGCTCGAGCACGAGCACGGCATCGGGCTCACGGTCAGTGCCGAGGCCGGTGAGGTGCGCGAACGCGGAATGGGGCCGGTAGCGGAAGTCGGTGTCGTTGGACCGGACGCGGTAGCCACCGGCCGGGATCACGATCCGTTCGCCGGGGAACTTCGCCGAGACCTTGTCCCGTCGCGACGCGGTGTGGGCGGTCGAGGGAAGAGCGGAGGGCAGCTGATCGCTGTACGGAGCCCAGTCCGTGCTGATGAATTCCGTGAACGCCTTCGAGAAGGGGATCTGACGGTTTGGCAGCACCGGCTGCTGGTCACTCGACATGGTTACAGATACTAGGCCGTACGCTGCGGGGCATGACGGATCTGTACCTCGTCCGGCACGGGGAGACCGAGTGGTCCAAGGCCGGCCGCCACACGTCAGTGACCGACGTCGACCTGACGGACGAGGGAGTCAGGCAGGCCGAGGCTCTGCGGAGCACACTCGATCCGGCCGATTTCGGCCTCGTCCTGTGCAGTCCTCGGCTTCGCGCGCGACGGACGGCAGCGCTCGCCGGGTTCCCCGACCCAATCATCGACGACAACCTCGCGGAGTGGTTCTACGGAGACTATGAGGGCCTTACGTCGGACGAGATCCGTCGCGAGGTGCCGGGCTGGCGCATCTGGAACAGCCCGATGCCCGGTGGCGAGACGAAGGTGCACATCATCGCGAGGCTGAGCGAGGTGGTGACGCGCGTCCGTGACTCTGGCGTCGACAAGGCGATCTGCTTCGCGCACGGCCACTCGCTGCGGGTGCTGGCCCTGTGCTGGCTGGACATCGACATCGCGCGCGGGCAGTCGTTCCCGCTGCGTACGGGATCGGTGTCGATCGTGGGCTACGAGAAGGAGTCGCCGGCGATCGTCCGGTGGAACGCCTGACGGACCCCGGACGAGGCCGCGTGGCCGGGTCGGCGGCGCCGACTTGAGTAGAGTGCCGAGCGACACGATGAGGGAGTACGCATGAAGGCTGACCCCGGCGCGCAGCGGCGCCTGCTGGATCTCCAAGCCGTCGACACCGCGATCGGACAGCTCGACCACCGGGTCAAGATACTGCCCGAGCACGCGCTGCTGACGGAACGGCAGACGCGACGTCAGGCACTCGGGCAGGAGCTGGTGGCTGCCGACACGGCGCTCAGCGACGCGACGGCGGCTCAGACGAAGGCCGAGACGGACCTCGCTCCTGTTCGGGAGCGGCTCGCCCGCGACGAGCGGACCGTCGACGGCGGGACGCTGTCAGACCCCAAGACGCTGCGCAGCATGATCGACGAGATCGCTCATCTCAAGACCCGGATCTCCACGCTGGAGGACGAAGAGCTCGAGCTCATGGAGGCCGTCGAGACCGCCCAGGCCGAGCGCGCCCGGGTCATGGCGGACCGTACGGCGATCGAGGACGAGATGCGCGCGCTGATCGCGAAGCGCGACGCGGCCGTCGGCGACCTGCAGGCGGATCTCGCCGACCGCCGATCGGTGCGTGCGACGTTGCTGGCTGAGATTCCCGGGCCGCTCGTCGACGCGTACGAGAAGGTGCGCTCACGTTCCGGCGGTGTCGGAGCGGCGGCGTTGCATGGCAGGCAATGTTCGGGCTGCGGGCTCGAAGCCAACCCGAGCGACTATGAGAAGTACCTTGCCGCCGCGGCGGACGAGGTGCTCCGCTGCGAGGAGTGCGACCGGATCCTGGTGAGGACGGAAGCCTGATGCGGGCGGGCCACATCGCCGCGCCGGAGGTGCCCGCGCTCATCCAGCCAGGACTGACAAGGCTCCGCTCGGAGCTCGAGGTGCCGGACGGCTTCCCGACGGACGTGCTGGCCGCGGCCGAGGTGGCCGCGAAGGCGCCGGCGACCGCTGACCGGGTGGATCGTACGGACCTCGAGCTGGTCACCATCGACCCCGAGGGCTCGATGGATCTCGACCAGGCCGTACACATCGCCAAGAACGGTGACGGCTACACGGTGCACTACGCGATCGCCGATGTGGCCGCGTGGGTCGAGCCCGGCGGCCCGGTCGATGCCGAGACGCACCGTCGTGGCCAGACGTTCTACGCGCCCGACCAGCGCGCCGCGCTGCACCCGCCGGTACTGAGCGAGTCGGCCGCGTCGCTGCTGGCCGACGGCAAGCCCCGGCCGGCGCTGCTGTGGACCGTCGAGCTCGACGCGGCGGGTATGCAGACGGCGGCTCACGTCGAGCGTTCGCTGGTCACGAGCCGCGCGCGGCTGTCGTACACCGACGTCCAGCACGATCTCGACGCCGGCGAGGCGACGGACTCGCTGCACCTGCTGGAGATCGTCGGGCGGCTGCGCCAAGCGATCGAGGCTGAGCGCGGCGGCGTGAGCCTGGAGACGCCCGAGCAGGAGATCACGGCCGACGGAGACGACTGGCGGCTGGAGTTCAGGGCCGCGCTCCCCGTCGAGGGATGGAACGCGCAGATCTCACTGCTCGTCGGCGCTGCGGCTGCGGAGATCATGATCGCCGGAAGGATCGGGATCCTCCGGACACTGCCTCCCGCCGAGCAGTGGGGGATCGACAAGCTGCGTCACACGGCCAAGGGGCTGCACATCGCGTGGCCCGGCACCCTCTCGTACCCCGACTTCGTGCGCAGTCTCGACCCGCAGAAGCCGACCCACCTCGCGATGCTCAACGCCTGCACGGTCCTGTTCCGTGGCGCCGGCTACACGGCGTTCGACGGGTCCCTTCCCGCCACGAACCTCGTCCACGGCGCGCTCGCGATGCACTACGCACACGCCACGGCGCCGCTGCGACGACTCGTCGACCGGTACGTCGGGGAGACCTGTCTCGCGCTGTCAGGGGGCACGGAGGTGCCTGCGTGGGTACGGGCCGAGCTGCCCGGGCTTCCAGCTCTCATGGCCCAGTCGGACGCTCGCGCCAAGAAGTACGAGCGCGGGATCATCGACCTTCTCGAGGCGTTGGTCCTCTCGACGCGGATCGGTCAGACCTTCACCGGGACTGTGGTCGAGATCGACAAGGACGGTACGGACGGTGTCGTCGTCATCGAGGATCTCGCGGTCGAGGCGCGCGTCAGCGGCAAGGTGGAGCTGGGCGCCGAGATGACGGTCAGGCTGGTCACCGCGGACCCGGCCACCGGGAAGGTGTCGTTCGAGGTCGCCTGAGGCGTCAGCAGAACTTGTCGAGCACCTGGTAACCGCTGTACGTGAGCACGATGCGCCTCACCGTGTCCGTGGGGTCGGTGGTCAGGTTCTGGGTGACGAAGACCAGGTCGTGGCCACCGGAGCTGACAACCAGCAGGTCGACGTTCGTGGGCTGCGCCGAGCCGTACGAGATCGTCTTGACCGCCACGCTGGACCCGTACGTGGCGAGCACGTCCGCGACGGTCGCGCCGATGGCTATCCCCGACTTGGTGGCGTGCCGCGTCGTGGTCAGGTGGATGCCCGTCACGCGCCCGGACATGGTGTAGATCGCGATCCCTTCGGCGGTCAGCGTCGGGGTCTCGTCGACCGAGCAGTTCCCCGGGGTGCCGATGAGCACGCGACGAGCGGTGAGGGCGTCCGTGCTCATGCCGAGCGTCAGCTCTCCGATCCCGGTCGTCGTCAACGTGTCGCCGGTATGTACGACCGGACTCACGGCTGTGGCGGAGGCCGTCGCTGTGGCGGCGGGGGTTTCGAGGCGGCTCGAGGACGGGGTCGGGGAGGCAGACGCGCTCGAGGCGACCGGGCTCGGGGACACGGCCGTTGACGCGGGAACCTGGGCAGCGGGGACGGCTGACACGCCGCGCGTGAGGTTGTTGACCGTTACGCCGCCGATGGCGACCACGGCGATGACAGCAACGGCGTTGCGGACCATGCGTAGGGTGCGGCGCCTGTTGCCGAGCGTGCGGACCCG
>PMLO01000152.1:0-3817 GCA_003158895.1 Propionibacteriaceae bacterium | reverse complement strand
CGGCCGGTCTCGGCCGCGATGTCGGCGACGGACAGATCGCTCAGGTGGAACAGCACGATGGCTTCGCGCTGTTCCGCGGGCAGGCGCTGCAGGGCGCGCTCGATGGCGATGCGGTCAGGGGTTGGCTGCGCGGGGGGGTCGGGCAGGACGGACCTGTCCGTCACACGGAAGAACTTCATGTTCCGTCGCCAGCGGGAGATGGCCAAGCGCTGTGCGGTCGTGCGCACCCACGCCTCAGGGTGACCGTCGGGGGAGAGCTGGCGGCGGTGGTCCCAGGCGCGGATGAACGCTTCCTGTACGCAGTCCTGCGCCTCGGCCGGGCTGCCGCACATGGCCGTGACATGACGCACGAGACGTTCGAAGGACTCCTCGTACAAGGCGTCGAACGTGGCCTCGTCCATCCGGCTTCTCGCTCCCAGCGGCAGTGTGTCTACCCTGCCTACGCCCGGCAGCCCGGAAAAGTTGCAGGCGGTTCAGACGAATTCCAGAGGATCAGGACAGAGCGTCGAGCTCGGCGCGCACCGCGTCGACGACCTGCGGCCCGCCGAGCATGGCGCTGCCCATCACGAGTGCCTGGCTCGCGGTCATGCCCTTGGCCATCCCTATCATCGGGTTCGTCGTGATGCCGGGCGCGTGCTTCTCGAGGATTGCCACCACCTCGGGATCGTTGAGCATCGTGCCGAGCATCGTCTTGTCCGGGTCGTAGCGCATGCCTTCAGGGTACCGCTGGTAGGAGACGAGCCGGCCTGTAAGCCGGACACTGTGCTGTCCCTTATGAGCGGGGGGCCGGGCATGTTGGCCATGTTGGCAAAGTCCAGCTGACTAGGGGTTTTACGGTTGCGACGGTGGGGGGGGGTCGTTGGGGTCTGCTGGAGATTCTGCGGACTCCCTCCGGACTCCCAGCACCCTCTCTGGCAGCGATCAGGACAGAGTCCGGTCGGTCCAGAGCCGCGCTTAGCAGCAGGAATCCAGATACTCGCGAAGGGGCAGCAGGCTTTGGCTTCCGAGCCGGTAGTGAGCCCACCTTCCTCGCTGCTCACGGACGAGGAGTCCAGCATCGACGAGCTTCTTGAGGTGATGGGACAGGGTCGGCTGGGAGATCCCGAGCGGCCCTGGAAGGTGGCACGAGCAGGCGGTGGTGTCTGGAGCGTCAGCCACTAGGCGTAGCAGGCGCAACCTGACGGGATCGGCGAGTACTTTCAGGAGGTCTGCCAGTGGTTCCGCAACGCTTGCGGGCATCAGGTTCTTGGGGGCGGCCACGGGGCAGTCGATCGTGGCGATGACGCGGCTCATGACGCCACCAGCGCGAGGCGTTTGGTTCCGATCGGTTCCTGTTCGAGCATGGGGATGATCGCGAGCCGTTGGGCCCGGTCTTGTACGGCGTCGATGGAGGCCTGTTCCTGGTTCGCGCGGTGCCGAAGGAGCGGCGAGGTGCTGTTCGCCGCGGTCAGCGACTGGTTGATGACCCAGGCCCACGGCTCGATCCCTGCCCGCTTGAGGTCGTCCTCGAGGATGCTGGCCTCGAGTACAGGGGTTGTCTCCGCCAGGGTCACTAGCAGGATCTTGGTGTAGTCCGGATCCTGGAGCCGCATCAAGGGGGTCGTGTACGAGGTGCCGTCGGGCATGTTGCGGGCGATCTCGCGGTGGTAGGACCCGGCTGCATCCATCAGAAGCAGGGTGTGTCCGGTGGGTGCGGTGTCCATCACGACGAAGGTGCGTCGCGCCTGGTTCACGAGGTGGGAGAACTGTCGGAAGACGGCTACCTCCTCAGTGCACGGCGACAGCAGGTCCTCGGCGAGGGCGGCTCGGCCTGCTGCGTCAAGGTTGTTTCCCTTGGTTCGCAGTACGTGATCCCGGTAGTCCGCGACGGCTTCTACGGGGTCGATGCGGGACAGTGTGAGGCTCGGGAAGGCTTTTCGATCGCCGACTGCTGACTCCAGGTGACCTGCGGGGTCTGTGGTGGTCAGGTGGACCGCAAGGCCTCGCTGGGCGAGCTGGATCGCGATCGCGGCGGCGACGGTGGTCTTTCCCACGCCACCTTTCCCCATGCACATGATCAGGCCGTGTCCGGCGGCGGCCAGCTCATCGACCAGGGCGTCCAACGACGGTGTCGCAGTCTTGGGGACCGGGGAAGAGTCCTCGGGGAGTACCGAGCCTGCGTCGTCGAACAACGACCGAAGCGCGACCAGGCCGACCATGTTCTCGGGCTTGAGCCCGATGAGGTCCCTCGGGATCGCGTCCAGGGAGTGGGGGAGTGCGGCCATTGCTGCGTTCTCGCGCTCCTGGATGGCAACCGCGAGGCTGTCGCCGACGGTGGCGGCGCTGGGCATAATGCCGTTGATGACCACGTTGCTGGGCTTGATCCTGGCCTCGGCGAGCTCGTCGGCGGTCCGGGCGATTTCGTCGAGGCTGGACGCCTGGGCGCGTGCCACCAGGACCAGGCTCGTGACGGTGGGGTCTGCCAGTGCGGTGACCGCGCCCGCGTAGACGCTGCGCTGCTTCTCGAGCCCTGAGAGCGGGCCCAGGCATGAGGCGTCGCCCTTGCCGGTGTCGAGGAAGCCCGTCCAGTCACCGGGGAGCTTCAGCAGCCGGATCGTGTGCCCGGTGGGTGCGGTGTCGAAGACGACATTGTCGTAGCCCTCGATCAGGGATGGATCCGCCAGGAGGCCGGTGAACTCGTTGAAGGAGGCGATCTCGGTGGTGCAGGACCCGGATAGGGACTCCGTGATCGAGGCGATCTCCTTCTCGGGGAGCAGACCGCGTACCGGCCCGATGATCCGTTCCCGGTACTCCGCAGCGGCCTGCTCAGGGTCGATCTCGAGCGCATCCAGCCCATCCACGCTCAGCACGGGCGTGATCGTGTTGCCGATGGTCTGGCCGAAGACCTGACCGACGTTCGAGGCAGGATCGGTGCTGACCAGTAGGACGCGGCGTCCCGCCTCGACCAGGTGAAGTGCGGTGGCGCAGGCGATCGAGGTCTTCCCAACTCCGCCCTTGCCGGTGAAGAAGAGGAAGCGGGTGGGTGATGCCAAGAACTTCATCGGTCCTCAGCAGCAATTGCTGGAGGAGCCGCCGCAGCAGCCCTGGCTGGCGACAGGCGTGAGTGTGAGGGCTGGCGTCGACGCGAGCCCCGCGTACTTGGAGACCATGTCCCGCGTCGGGTAGCGGCCGGTGAGCACCGTCACGTCGTCGACGAGAACCAGTGGCAGGCCCTCGGATCCGGCGGCGTTGAGGAAGTTCATCACGACGGGGTTGCGTACGAACGCGTCCGGGTCGTTGGCCAGGTTGTGACGGGTGATGTCGATGCCCTGCTGCCGTAAGGAGTCCAGGTTCGCGGTGAACTCGACCAACGCTTGGTCGACGTCCTCGCCACATACGCCGGTGTTGCAGCACAGTGCTGGTTCGAAGACGCGGATGCTGACCATGGGTGCTCCCTGATTGTCGTATCGACTGATATCGATACGAACCATAGCGCCATCAGATCGACAAACGTCAATCCGAGGGCGTACCAGCGGGAGCGGGACCAGTCTCAGCCGACGAGGGGTGCGAGGAGCTCTTTGACCTGTGCTGAGGTGGGGACGCGGCCGGAGAGGGGGTCCACCAGAGAACCGCGGCGATGATCAAGCCGGGCCCATCGCTTGAGAGTGTGCTGGGGCGTCTCGAGCTTGGTTTCAGTGCTCATCGAACGAGCGCCAGTTGACGAGCCACGCGAGAAGGGTCGGGCAGCGTTGCCCGCAGTCTCTCCAGTGCGCCGTCGGCCAGCGAGTAGTCGATCCAACGGCCCCGACGAGCACCCTCGATCAGGCCGGCTTCGCGC
>PMLO01000277.1 GCA_003158895.1 Propionibacteriaceae bacterium | reverse complement strand
ATGTCGCGCTCGTCGTCGGTCGCGTCCTTCTCCTCGACCACGCGGGTCACGCGGCCGTGCTCGCGCACGATGCGTCCGTAGCCGGTCGGAGAGTCGATCACGGACGTGAGCACGGTCACCGCGTTGTCCGCGGCACGGTGTTCGGCGACGAGGCCGGCGAGCGTCGCGCCGGTCAGCAGCGGTACGTCCCCGTACGTGACGACGACCTCGCCGGACAGCTCATGGAGCGCCTCGAGCCCGATCCGTACGGCGTGACCTGTACCGAGCTGCGGTTCCTGGATGGCCTGGACCGCGTACGGGGCGATCTCTTGCAGGTGCGCCGAGACCTGCTCGCGCTCGTGGCCGACGACGACCACGAGGTGGTCGGGTTCGAGGGAGGTCGCGGCGGTGATCGCGTACGACAGCATCGAACGGCCGCACAGTTCGTGGAGGAGCTTGGATCGCTTCGACTTCATCCGCGTCCCGCTGCCGGCGGCGAGGACGACGACGGCGGTCACACCAGCGCTGGATTCGTGGGACACGCGCGCTCCTTTGCTAGTGGCTGTCGCTCCCCGGGTAGGAGTCGAACCTACGTCGCTTTGTCCTGATTCAAAGTCAGGCGGGCCCTGCCGGCAGACCAACCGGGGAATGCGAATCGGGTGGGTGCCGAATCGCCTCCAACTCTATAGAAGGATGCCCCGCTCGTCTCCTTACCTGACGACTGCGGCCACCGCTTCGCTGACGTAGCCGAGGTTGGCGTCGTTGAGAGCCGCGATGCACAGGCGACCGGAGTCCGTCCCGTACACCCCGAACTCGCTGCGCAGCCGCAGCATCTGCTCCTTGGTGAGGCCCGAGTAGCTGAACATGCCGACCTGGTCGGTGATGAAGCTCATGTCCTCGGTGACTCCGGCGGCGGCGAGCCCCGCCACGAGCCCCGACCGCATCGCCTTGATCCGGTCGCGCATGCCGCCCAGCTCCTGCTCCCACAAGGTGCGTAGCTCGGGATCGGCGAGGACGTGCGCGACGATGGCGGCGCCGTGGGTCGCCGGGCTCGAGTAGAGCGTACGGATGATGACCTTGAGCTGGCTGAGCACCCGCTTCGCCTCAGCGGCATCGGAGGTCACGACCGACAGGCCGCCCACACGTTCTCCGTACAGGCTGAACGACTTCGAGAACGAGGTCGCGACGAGGAAGCTCAGACCGGCGTCGATGACCTTGCCGACGACGTACGCGTCCTCACTGAGCCCTTCGGCGAAACCCTGGTACGCCATGTCGAGGTACGGGACGAGGCCTCCTGCGCCGACGGCGGCGATGACGCGGTCCCAGTCGGCCGGTGCCAGCTCGTACCCGGTCGGGTTGTGGCAGCGCGCGTGCAGCACGATGATCGTGCCCGGCGCGGCGGCCTCGAGGTCGGCGACCATGCCGTCGACGTCGACGCGGCGGTTGACCGGGTCGTAGTAGCGGTACGTGGCGACCGGGAAGCCGGCGCGACTGAACAGGGCCTGGTGGTTCTCCCACGACGGGTTCGAGACGAGCACGGTGGCGTCGGGGTTGCTGAGCTTCAGCAGGCCGGCGCCGAGACGCAAGCCGCCCGTACCGCCGAGCGCCTGGACCGTGACGACCCGGCCGTCCGCGACGACCGCAGACTCGGCGCCGAAGATCAGCTGCTTCATCGCCGCGACGTACGCGGGCATGCCGTCGATCGGCAGGTAGCTCCGGGGCTTCTCGGCGTTGGCGAGCGCGTGCTCGGCGACCTTGACGCACTCGAGGAGCGGGACCTTGCCCGTCGCGTCCAGGTAGACCCCGACGCCGAGGTTCACCTTGGTCGGGCGGGTATCGGCGACGAACGCCTCGGTGAGGCCGAGGATCGGGTCAGCAGGAGCCTGCTCGACAGCGGAGAACAGCGACATCACGGGTCCTTTCGCGTGGTGTACGGCAGCATATCGGCGCCCGCTGGGTGAGGCCCGAGGGTTTCCGAGGCGACACAGGCCCCGCGTTGGCGCTCACTCGCGAGCAAGGCCAGACTGAGGGGGTGCCTCACAGCGAACAGTCCCGCGCGCGCCGCGGCCGGATCCGGATGGCCGGAGCGCAGCGCCGGGACCAGCTCATCGGGGTCGCACGCTCCGCGTTCGCCGAGAAAGGCTTCGACGGTACGAGTGTCGAGGACATCGCCGCGAGAGCCGAGGTCTCCAAACCCGTCGTGTACGAGCACTTCGGCGGCAAGGAAGGTCTGTACGCGGTCGTCGTCGACCGGGAGGTGCAGACGCTCCACACGGCGATCCACGAAGCCCTCATGACGCCGCACGCCGGGTCGCGACGCCTGATCGAGCTCGGGACGATGGCATTGCTGGACTACATCGAGTCGTGCCCCGAGGGGTTCCGCATCCTCGTCCGCGACCGTACGGGCGGCGAGACCGGAGGGTCGTACGGCAGCATCCTCGCCGACATCGTCACGCGGGTCCAAGGTCTGTTGGGAGCCGTCTTCCTGCATCGCGGGCTCGATCCGAAGGCCGCCCCGCTGTACGCGCAGGCGCTGACCGGAATGGTCTCGATGACCGGGCAGTGGTGGCTCGACAACCCCCAGCTGAGCAAGGCGGAAGTCGCGACCCATCTCGTGAACCTCGCCTGGAACGGCATGCACAACCTCGGCAAGGAGTTCCACCTGTCCGACGAAGCCGGTCACCTCGCTGATCCGGAGCGGGACCTGTAGTTCACCCCGGGGCAGGCCAGACGCTCGCATCATGCCCGGCGCGCGCCCGGCGGACCGCTTCATGTCCCGGGACATGTGGCTGAGCGCCGATCCAACCTGGATGAGGACCAGCTGACATGGGACCGTCCCATCCTGTAGTTCACTCCAGAAGCATGTGAACGCTCCAACTTTTGGAGACTGCGCGTCCAGGGGCCCTTACGGTCGTGGCATGACCGTCCTCGCCTCTCCCGAGAGCCTCCTCGAGACGCCTTCGCGGAACAGGTGGCAACGGCTACTACCGTCCTCACGCGTCATCGTCTGGGTCTGGATCATCGCCATGTCGGCTGTGCGGGCCGGGACGACGCAGGAGCGCGACCCGTACTGGGAAGCCAGGGCCGGCCTCGAGAACCTGACCGGCACGCCCCTGATCCGCCCCGACAGCTGGAGCTGGGCCCCTGTGCCGGACATGTTCTACGCCAACTCGCCGGGCTGGAACCTGCTTCTCGGGGCGTCTTGGCTCGCCGGTCATTACTGGGGTCTGTTCCTGTTCACGTTCATCGTGCTGATCGCGTACTTCGGCATGGCTTACGTCCTCGCCAGACGGCTCGGCGCGCACCCATTGGGCGCTCTCGCTGGACTCACGGTCGGCTTCATCCTCGCCCTGCCCATGTTGTCCGCGCGCGGCACTATCGGCGTTCAGCTGCTCCTGTGGGTCGGGATCTTTGTCCCGCTCTGGTGGCAGCGTCGGCTTGCCCGCACCTCGCCGGTGGGTAACGCCTTGGCTCTGTTCGCCATCGGCGCGGTGCTGTCGGTGGTCGGCAACTGGGTCCACCTGTCGTTCGTGGTGATGGCCCTTGCGCTGGCCGCGAGCTGGGGCGTCTTCTGGCTCGTGTCCGACTGGCCGGACGGCGGTGTGAAGGCCCGCCTGGCCGACCCTCGGCGGTGGGCCGCGGCCCTCGGCGGCGGCCTCGGGTTGGGCGTCGGGATCCTCGCCACGCCGTACGGAATCGCGATGACGCTCGAGCGCTCGCGGGTCACCGCGCAAGTGTGCGCGGACTTCATCCTCGAATGGGTTTCTCCGTTCACCCCCGGCCTGTCCGCTCAATGGCCCTTCGTCGCCATCAGCATGCTGCTCGTCCTTATCGGCATCGGAATCTGGTTCGTCCGTCGGCTCCGCAGAGGCCCCATCGACCAGACGTTCGCGTTGGCGTCGGCGATCTGCATCATGGCCGTGCCGTTCGCGGTCGCCGGCATGTCGGCGCTGCGTTTCCTCGGAGTGTCGGCGCTCATGCTCGTGCCGATCCTCGGCATGGGCATCACCAGCCTTGGACACCGGGCGCGTACGTGGGCACAGCGGCTTCCCGACACGTCGGCTGTGAAGGAATCCGCGCTGCGCTGGACCCGTACCAGCAGTTGGCGGATCGTCCTGACGCTGGTCGCGGTGCTGCTGCTTCCCTTCGCTGTCTGGCTGGGTCCGGTGAACCACGCCGTACCTGAAGAGCTGGAGGCCATCAGGGCGCTGCCGTCGGGCTGTCGGCTGTTCACGACCGCCGCCATCGCGGGCCCGACGATCCTCGACCGGCCGGATGTTCCCGTGTGGTACGACGGCCGCGCGGACTACTTCGGCCGTGCCCGACTGCGGGAGGCCCTCGAGTACTTCAACGGCAAGGCGGCGACCTCTGCGCCTCCGGGCGCCTCGTGCGTAGTGCTCCCGGTCACCGGTCAGTCAGAGTCGCTGCCGCTGGCCACTGCCCGCATCAACGCCGACCCGGGGTGGTCCTTCCTCGGCTCGTACAACCAATTCGATGTGTGGGTACGTACTGCCTGAGTGAGAAGATGCTGGGCATGCCCGTCACCGAGTCCTGTCGGCAGCGCGCCTTGTGAGCCGGCTCGCACGGAATCGGTCCCTATTCGGGGTCGCTCTGCTCTTCATGATCAACGGCGCGACCGTCGCCACCTACGCAGCCTCGCTCCCAGGGTTGCGCCTCCGCCTCGGACTCACGGAGGCGACCGTCACGGTCGCACTCCTCACGCTCGGCGTCAGCGCCATCGTCGGCCAGCAGCTCGCCGGGCGCATCAGCGACCGGCTCGGGCTGCGTCGGGTCTGTCTCGCCGCCATTCCCGTACTCGCCACCGGGTCGCTCGTCGTCGGTCTCTCGCCGACCTTCGTCGTCCTGCTCTGCGGCGTCGCCGTGATCGGCCTCGGCAACGGCTTCCTGGACGTCGCCATGAACGCTCTCGCCGTGGAGGTCGAGAGGGCGCGCATGTACCCGGTGATGAGCCGCATCCACGGCACATGGTCGCTGGGTCAGCTCATCGGCAGCGGCGTGGTCCTCGTCGCGGCGGTCATCACCCCGGGCGCGGGGCTCGTCCGCACGGCAGGGCTCATGACGTCAGGGCTCGGGCTCGTGTCGCTCCTTGTGGGCCTGCGGATCGTGCCGTCCGCCGTAGGCCATCACGAGCAGGGCGTACAGGGTCAGCGGCCCGTCAAGACGAAGCTGCCGCGCGCGATCTACCTGCTGGGCGTGATGAGCATGGGCTTCGGGCTGAGCGAGGGCACGGGGATCGACTGGTCGGCCCTGCACGTGACCGATGTCGCGCACGTGTCGCCCGGCATCGGTGCGCTCGGCGTGACGATGGTGTCGGGCTGCATGATGATCATCCGGTTCGCCGGCGACGCGATCGTCGCGAGGTTCGGACGCGTGTGGGTCGTACGCGTCGGCGCCGTGACCGCGGCCATCGGATTCGTCCTCACCGCGACACTGTCCGCGCTGCCACTCGTGCTGCTCGGCTGGGCGCTCGTCGGGCTGGGGATCGGCATCATCGCCCCGCAGGTGTACGCGGCCGCCGGCTACCTCGCCGGCGCTCGGGGGCTCGCGGTGACCGTGTCGTTCGGGTTCACGTCGATCCTCGTCGGCCCGGCGATCATCGGCTGGCTCGTCCACGGCGTCGGCATCCAGCACACGATGTTCCTGCCCGCCGTTCTGGCGATCGTCATCGTGTTCGGCGCCCAGATCATGCGGGCCGGCGAACGCCCGAACGCCATCCAGTAAGGGGAGCCGAACCGCGACGCGGCAGGACGTGATCAGTCGAGCGGCCACGACGCGCCCGACCGGTACGGCGTGTCGAGGCACGAAACGACCCCTCGATCCGCCGGAGCGTCAGGCCGACGGCTCCTGCTCGTCAGCGACCGACAGCAGCAAGGCGCGCAGCAAGGTGGCGAGCTTCTCGCGATCGGGGCCGGGCAGGTCGGTAAGCAGCCGTTCCTCGGAGACCAGCAGGTCCGACAAGGCGGAATCGACCACCGCCAGACCCGTGGGAGTCAACGAGACGATCGCTGCCCGGCCATCGCTGGGATGGTTGTCGCGGGTGACGAGCTCGCGCTCGACGAGCCGTGCGATCCGGTGCGTCATCGTGCCGCTCGTGACGTGGGTCTGACGGGACAGCTCGCCGGGCGTCAGCCGGTACGGAGCGCCCGCGCGCCTCAGCGCCGCGAGCACGTCGAACTCGAACGCACCCAATCCGTGCGCGGCGAACGCGGCGTCGCGGGTGGTGGCGTGACGACTCGCGAGCCGACTCACCCGGCTGAGTACCTGCATCACATCGACCTGGAGGTCCGGCCGCTCCCGGTGCCATGCGGTGACGATGTCGTCGACCTCGTCGCGTCTCCCCGCTGGCTGCCTCATGCCCGACATATTGCCACCCGGCACCCCTGCCCATGCGCGAGGGTCCGCCGATGGGCACGCGAGGAGCCGAACCGTGTCAGCTGTTGCTGAGCACGCGGGCTCCCGGCACCGGCCCCTTGGCTCGAAGCACCGCCCTTACGGACGTGAACGACGAGAGGCCCACGGCCAGGTTCACGGCGTCGTCGTCGTCGGCGCACAGGAAGGCGACCGTCGGGCCGGAGCCGCTGACGATAGAGGTGATGCCGCCGATGTTCAGGCCTTCCTCGAGAGTCTCGAGGATCGGCGGGTGCAGCCGGATCGCCGAATGCTCCAGGTCGTTGCACATCCCCATCCGTACAGCCTCGAGGTCATGCGAGGCGAGCCCCGTCATGAGCTGGTCGACGATCATGCGCGGCGTCGTCTGCGCCGCGCTGTACAGGTCGTAGTCGGCGAACACCTTCGCCGTGGACAGGCCGCCGTGCGCCAGCGCGAACACCCACTCGTACGACCCCTTGCACAGCGTGGGCGCCAGCTGTTCGCCGCGGCCGGTACCCAGGGCGCAGCCGCCCATGAGCGAGAATGGCACGTCGCTGCCCAGCTCGGCGGCGAGCGTGAGCAGCTCGGACTGGTCAACGTCGAGGCCCCACAGCACCGAGCACGCGAGCAGCGCGCCGGCGGCATCCGCCGAGCCTCCGGCCATGCCTCCCGCGACGGGGATCCGCTTCTCGATCATCAGGTGTACGCCGAGCTCGGCCGTGCCGTGCCGGGAGCGCAGCAACTGAGCCGCCTTGATCGCGAGGTTCGACCCGTCGAGCGGCACCTGGTCCGCGCCCTCACCGGAGACCTCGACGCTGAGACGGCCCCTGCGTGCGGGAGTGGCCGTGACGATGTCGTACAGCGACACGGCCATGAACAGCGTGGTGAGCTCGTGGTAGCCGTCCTCGCGTCTGGGCGAGACGGACAGGGCGAGGTTCACCTTCCCCGGTACCTGGACCCGTACGGCCGCGTCTACATCGCTGGACTCCACGGGTCCGAACCTACCCGCCTCCTCGGACGCCCGAGGGAAGGTGCGGGACGATCGCCGCGAACTGCTGGATCGTGAGCGTCTCGCCACGCAGCGTGGGGTCGATGCCGGCGGCCTCGAGCGCGTCCGACGCGGCGGCCGACGATCCGAAGACCCCGGACAGCGCAGCGCGCAGCATCTTGCGCCGCTGCCCGAACGCCGCGTCGATGACGTCGAAGACCGTTTGCCGGTCGACGCTCGACGGTGCCTCGCGGCGCGTGAACGCCACGAGCCCCGACTCGACGTTGGGCACGGGCCAGAAGACGGTGGCGGGTACGGTTCCGACGCGCGACGCCGACGCGTACCAGGCGAGCTTCGCCGACGGCGTCCCGTACACCTTGCTGCCGGGCGGCGCGACGAGCCGGTCCGCGACCTCCAGCTGCACCATGACAAGGCCCGACGCGATGCTCGGGAACGTCGCGAGCAGGTGGAGGATCACCGGGACGGAGATGTTGTACGGGAGGTTGGCGACCACCCGTGTCGGAGGCGGGTCGAGCTCGGTGAGGCGCAGCGCGTCGGCCTCGACGACTGTCAGCCGGTCAGCCGCGTCGGGGAGCCGCTCCGAGACCGTCCGTGCCAGCCTCGTCGCCAAAGACGACTCGATCTCGACCGCTGTGACCCGCGCGCCGGCCTCCAGGAGGCCGAGCGTCAGCGATCCGAGCCCAGGGCCGACCTCGAGCACGACCTCACCGGGCTGGACACCCGACAGCGCGACGATGCGCCGGACGGTATTGGGGTCGATGACGAAGTTCTGGCCGCGCTGCTTGCTGGGGTGAAGGTTGAGCTCGTCGGCGAGGACACGGATCGTGCGGGGATCGAGCAGGCCCGACCGGGCACCGGGCTCAGCCATCGTCGCCCCACGGCCCGCCGAACGCCTCGAACGTGTTGGCGGTGAGCTGCCGGCACGCATCGGCAAGGTCCCAGCCGCGCTGGGCGGCCACGAACCGTACGGTGTGGGCGACCAGGTACGACGCGTTCGGTCGGCCCCGCGCGGGGACCGGGGTCAGGTAGGGAGCGTCGGTCTCGACCAGCACCTTCTCGCGCGGCGTCACCGCGAGCGCCTCGCGCAGGTGAGCGTTGGCGTTGTACGTGATGACGCCGGGGAACGAGAGCCAGAAGCCCCGCTCCACGCAGCGGCGCGCGAAGTCGGCGTCGCCGGAGAAGCAGTGCATGACGACCCGGTCCGGCAGCGGCCCGGCGTCGAGCACGTCGAGCACGTCATCGTGGGCGTCGCGGTCGTGGATGACGAGGGTCACGTTGGCTGAGCGTGCGATCGCGATGTGCGCGGCGAACGCGTCGCGCTGACGGGCCTGGTCTGCCGGATCGAGCGTACGGAAGTAGTCCAGCCCGGTCTCCCCCACGCCACGTACCTGCGGGCCGAGATTCGCCAACCGCTCGATCTCGGCAAGCCCCGCCTCGACGAGCTCCGGGTAGCGGGCGACATCGTTCGGGTGCAGCGCCACGTTCGCGACGACCTGCGGGTGATGGGTCGCGTTCTCGACGCATCGGCGCGAGCTGGTCACGTCCCAGCCGACGTCCACGAGCCGTTCGACGCCGACTGAGCGCGCCAGCTCCAGGTTGGCCTCGACCGGCATTCCCACGCGCTCGGTCACCGAGGCCAGGTGCGTGTGGGCATCGATGACCGAGTACGGGAGCGGCGCGGGCAGCTCGGGCATGCCCCACGTCTCGGGAGAGATCACCGGCCCAGTCTGGCAGAGCGCCGCGCGCGGGACCTCCCGACGCCTACACGTCGAGCTTGTAGCCGAGACCTCGTACCGTCACGAAAAGCTTCGGGGTGGCCGGGTCGGCCTCGAGCTTGGCGCGCAGGCGCTTGACGTGGACGTCGAGCGTCTTGGTGTCGCCGAAGTAGTCGGAGCCCCAGACGCGGTCGATCAGCTGCCCGCGAGTGAGTACCCGGCCGGGGTTGCGGAGGAACATCTCCAGGAGCTCGAACTCCTTGAGCGCGAGACGTACGGGCTCGCCATGGAGCGTGACCTCATGGCGCTCGACGTTCATCCGTACGTCGCCGGCCTCGATGACGTCCGGGATCGGCTCGTTGTCCTGGCCGCGGCGCAGCACCGCCCGGATGCGGGCGACCAGCTCGCGGTGGCTGAACGGCTTGGTCACATAGTCGTCGGCGCCGATCTCCAGCCCGACCACCTTGTCGATCTCCGAGTCACGAGCGGTGACCATGATCACCGGCACGCTCGAGACCTGCCGCAGCTGGCGGCACACCTCCACGCCGGAGAGACCCGGCAGCATGAGGTCGAGCAGCACGATGTCGGCGCCGGCACGAGCGAACTCGTCCAGACCGGTACGACCGTCGGCCGCAGCCACGACCTCGTACCCCTCGCGTCGGAGCATGTACGAGGTGGCCTCGCGGTAGCTCTCCTCGTCCTCGACGAGTAGCACACGGGTCATGAAGCGACCTCCTGGTCGTTGTCTGATGATGCCGGATGATCCGGCGAGATCCACGCCGGCAGCCGAAGGGTGAAGGTGGACCCACTGCCCACTTTGCTCCAGACGGAGACCGTGCCGCCATGCGCCTCGGTCACGAGCTTGACGATCGACAGGCCGAGGCCCGTACCGCCAGAGGCTCGACTGCGGTCGGGGTCGACCCGGAAGAACCGGTCGAAGATCCGTTCCTGGTCGGCCTCGGCGATGCCGATGCCGTTGTCGGTGACCGCGATCTCGATCACCTCGTCGTCGCCGTGCTTCCGGCGGGCGCAGGTCACGGCGACGCGCGCACCGTCATGACTGTACGAGATGGCGTTCGCGATGAGGTTGGCCACGGCGTCGATGAGCTGCGGGCCGTCACCGATGACGTCACCGGGGTCCCGGTCGGACACGGTGAGCGTCACGTGGCGCGCACGGGCCGTGGAGGCCAGCCGGTCGACGGCGCGACGTACGACGGAGCTGATGTCGATGCCCTTCGCCTCGCGCAGCGGGTCGTCGGACTGCAGCCGCGACAGCGTGATGATCTGCTGGACGAGTTCCGCGAGCCGTGCCGACTCGCGCTGCATGCGGGTCGCGAAGCGGATGACCATCTCGGGATCGTCGGACGCCTTCTCGACGGCCTCGCTGAGCAGCCCGATCGCGCCGATCGGGGTCTTCAGCTCGTGGCTGATGTTGGTGACGAAGTCACGGCGGGACAGGTCGATGCGGTGCTCCTCGGAGATGTCGCGGGCCAGGACGACGACCACCCCGTCCCGCAACGGCGCGACGGCGACCGCGAGGTTGGCCGGCACCGCGCTCGTACTGCCTGGACGTTCGATGGTCGCGTGGTCGGCGAGACCGGAGCGACGTACGGATCGTACGAGCTCGAGCATTCGTGGCGACGCCACGCGCGAGCCGCGGGCCAGGCCCATGGTCCGAGCGGGTTCGGTCGCGTCCAGCACGTCGTCCTCGTTCCCGACGAACAGCGCCGCGACGCCGCTCTCGATCGCCACGATGAGCGCATCGGGAGGTACGACCGGTACGGCGGGCTCGACCAGTACCGGGTCGCGTCGCGAGTAGCGCCCGACGAGAAGGCCGAGGGCAAGGGCGATCGAGCAGAACAGCACGACCAGCCAGGAACTCACGGCCCGATCCTATGCAGATCAGCCGGGTCGAGGGTCGCGCGGCCCATCTCAGGGCGGCTCGGCAACCAAGGGTTCGGCCGTCGTTAACCTGCGCGTCGCCCAACGCCACCCAGGTCGCACGACCACGGCACGTACCGTGAGCGACCGCAGGGACACACATCTATGCTGAGCACGCGGCGCCCCGGGCGGTGCTATCTCAGAGGACAGGCAGGATATGCGAGAGACCTACCACGGGCAGCTGGACGCCATCGTCGTGTCCCTTGTCGGGCTCACCGAGACCGTGGCGGACGCGGTGAACCGCGCCACCCGGTCCTTGCTGGACGCCGACCTGCCCCTGGCCGAACAGGTGATCAGCGACGACAGGATCGTCGACGCCGCGCACGATGACATCGAGCAGCGCGCCTTCGCTCTCCTGGCCCGTCAGTCGCCGGTCGCCGGAGAGCTGCGTACGATCGTCGCCGCGCTGCGCATGACGAACGCGCTCGGCCGCATGGGCGACCTCGCGGCGCACGTCGCTAAGGTGGCCCGGCTGCGCTATCCCGACTCGGCTGTACCGGATGCGCTGCGCGAGAACTTCCGCTCGATGGCCACGCTGGCCGAGTCGATGGTACGGACGGCCGCCGCGACGCTACGCGACCGCAACGTCGAGAACGCCGCCCAGCTCGCCGAGGACGACGAGGAGATGGACGAGCTGCGCGCGTCGCAGTTCCGCGTCCTGCTCAGCGACGACTGGAGCGAGGGCGTTGAGAAGGCCGTGGACGCGGCGCTGCTCGGCCGCTACTACGAGCGCATCGCCGACCACGCCGTCAACATCGGCAGCCGCGTCATCTACCTCACCACCGGCAGCGCCCCCGAGGGCGACCAGTGGCCGAAGGCCTGACCGGTTCCCGACCCGCCTGACACTCAGGGGACCTCGTAGTCCACGGGCTCCGTGAACTCCAGGCCGCCCTCGCCGATACGGCACTGCGTACCGGCTGGCTGGCGCAACGCGACGAGGCTGTACGCGATGTCCATCTTGGACGCCGTGAGGTGGAACGCCGCGGGCACGATCAGCCACCCCGCGTACGGCCCCGCGGCCACGCCCACCACCAAGGCGGCTGTCAGCAGTACGGCTGGTGCGAGCGTGACGAAGACGAACCGGCCACGTCCGTACAGAGCTTCCGTACGGTCGAGGCTCAGCAGCGGGTACGGCGTCGTCTCGAAGTGAAGGCGTGGTCTGTGGCCGACCAGCACCATCGCCAGCGCATGGATCGCCTCGTGGACGATCGCCGTCACCGCGCACGCAGCGAGCAGGATGGCAACGACCAGCAGGATCCCGACCTCACCGGAGAATCCGATGCGGCCGGGACTCTTGTGCGTCGACAGGTACAGCCAGCCGAGGAGCAGGGCGGTGACCGGAAAGGCCAAGAGCCCGGTGAGCCCCAGCATGACCTCGGCGGCCCTGCTGCGCTCCCACAGCTGGACCACGGACGCCGCGCCTACTTCTTGCCCTGGTTCTTGACGGCTTCGATGGCCGCCGCGGCGGCGTCGGGGTCGAGGTACCGACCGCCGGGCGTGACCGGACGAAGATCGTCATCGAGCTCGTACAGCAGCGGGATGCCCGTGGGGATGTTGAGCCCGGCGATGTCCGCGTCGGAGATGCCGTCGAGGTGCTTGACGAGCGCGCGGAGCGAGTTGCCGTGCGCCACGACCAGCGTGACCTTGCCGACGCGCAGGTCGGGCACGATCGCGTCGTACCAGTACGGCAGCATGCGGACGACGACGTCGGCAAGGCATTCGGTCGCCGGACGGGCCTCACTCGGCAGGTCGGCGTAGCGCGGGTCGTTGAACTGCGAGTACTCGGCGTCTTTGGCGATGGGGGGCGGCGGGGTGTCGTACGAACGGCGCCAGAGCATGAACTGCTCCTCGCCGTACTGTGCGAGCGTCTGCGCCTTGTTCTTGCCCTGCAGGTCGCCGTAGTGACGCTCGTTGAGGCGCCAGGAACGCCTCACCGGGATCCAGTGGCGGTCGCACCCGTCGAGCGCGAGGTAGGTGGTGTGGATGGCCCGCCGCAGCACGGACGTGTGCACCACGTCGGGGAGCAGGTTCTCGGCCTTGAGCAGCTCGGCGCCGCGCTTGGCCTCGCCGATGCCCTTCTCGTTGATGTCGACGTCCACCCAGCCGGTGAACTGGTTGGTCGCGTTCCATTCACTCTCACCGTGGCGGAGCAGAATCAGCGTGGAAGTCATGGCCGCAGCCTATCGGTGCCGCACCCCTTCGGAGGGTCCGGGTTGGACCTGCCACGCACGATGAATCCATGAGCTTGCCGATCGAGGACTACGCCCTCATCAGCGATTGCCGCACCGGTGCACTGGTCGGCCGGAACGGGAACATCGAGTGGCTGTGCCTGCCGCGGTACGACTCGCCGTCGGTGTTCGCCGCCCTGCTCGGCGACGAGGAGCACGGGCACTGGCTGATCGCGCNNCGACTTCATGCCCCGCGGCGACCACCTCTCCAACATCGTGCGACGCATCCGATGTGTACGGGGTGAGGTGGAGGTGGTCGAAGAGCTGCGAATGCGCTTCGGCTACGCGACAGCCCTGCCGTGGGTACGGCGGGTGGGCAGGGGCGCCGACGAGAGCCTCGTCGCGATCGCGGGACCGGACGGGCTCGTACGGCGCGGGCCGACGCTCCAAGCCGGTGAGCGGCACCACGCCGCCACGTACGCGCTCACCGAGGGCCAGGCCATCGATGTCTCGCTGACGTGGTTCCGCTCCCACCAGAGGCCGCCGCACGCGATCGACATCGAGGCCGCCCACCAGGAGACGATCGCGTGGTGGCGCGACTGGGCCTCCCGGTACAGCCACGAGGGCCCGTACTACGACCACGTCATGCGGTCGCTGCTCGTCCTGCGCGCGCTCACCGACGAGGAGACCGGCGGGATCGTGGCCGCGGCGACGACCAGCCTGCCGGAGCAGTTCGGAGGCCAGCGCAACTGGGACTACCGCTACGTCTGGCTCCGCGATGCGGCTCTGACTCTGTCCGCGTTCCTCAACCACAGCTACATCAGCGAAGCGCAGAACTGGCGCAACTGGCTGCTGCGCGCGATCGCCGGCGATCCCGTCGACATCCAGACCATGTACGGGCTCGGGGGCGAACGGTACCTGCCGGAGCGCGAGCTCGCCTCGTTACCGGGCTATCAAGGGGCGTCACCGGTACGGGTGGGCAACGCCGCCGTCGACCAGTTCCAGGGCGATGTGATCGGCGAAGTCATGGTCGCGCTCCACGAAGCCCGCGAGGCCGGGGTCACCGAGGATGCGTTCTCGTGGCCGCTGCAGCAAGCACTGATGGGCTTCGTCGAGGAGCACTGGGACCAGGCAGACCGCGGCATCTGGGAGATCCGCGGCGAGCCGCGGGCGTTCACCCATTCGCGGGTCATGATGTGGGCCGCGCTGGACCGCGGGATCTGCGCCGTACGGGATCACGGCCTCGACGGTCCCGTCGAACGCTGGGAGGCGTTGCGGGAGCGGATCCGCGACGACATCGAGTCGCAGGGCTTCAACCAGTCACGGAACTCGTACGTCCAGTCGTACGGCTCGACCGCCGTGGACGCGTCGTTGCTGCACCTGTCGCAGGTGGGGTACTGCCGACCGGATGATCCCCGCATGCTGGGCACGGTCGCAGCCCTCGAGCACGACCTGCTGCGCGACGGGCTGCTCATGCGGTACCGGATCGATGACGGCAACGACCTCGACGACTTCCCGCCCGGCGAGCACCCGTTCCTCGCCTGCTCCTTCTGGCTCGCCGAGCAGTACGCACGCTCGGGCCGCCTCGACGACGCCCGTACGCTCATGGACCGCCTGGTGGGCCTCACGAACGACGTGGGGCTGCTCTCGGAGGAGTACGACACGGTGGCGGCCCGCCACGTCGGCAACACGCCTCAGGCGCTCACGCACCTCGCGATGGTGCAGGCCGCCGACTGGATCGCGCGCGCGTCGGAGAGCGACTCGCTGCGCGGCCGGCCGGCGGGCCCCGCGGTCGGGGAGCCGCGACTCGGGCGCAGGCCGGTCAGGAGGACGGGGCCGGCTGCTCAGGACGGTCGATGAGCCGTCTCCAGGTGCCGTCGGCCTGACGACGGACGACCTGTACGCGCGTGCCCTTGCCGTCCCGGGATGGGGTCGCCGTGAGGGCGATGTCCCCGGCGAAGAGTGTGGGAAGAGGCTGTTCGTACTCGAACTTCGACGCGTTGGACAACCACGATGCGACGAAGTCACGAATCGCCGCACGGCCCACAGTGAGCTGCCCCGGCGGGAACGCCATCACTGCGTCCTCCTCGTAGAGATCGGCGACCCCGTCGGCATCGCCGGCGTTCGCACGCTCCACGAACAGCGTGGTGATCTCTTCGGGAGTGCGTGCACCGTCGTACCGCATGGTCGATCCCTTCCTAGGGCTTCGTACTGTTGAGCCTAGGCGCGCCACCCTGAGACCAATCACCGTGCGTGAGGCAGAATCAGCCTCATGACCCGTCCCATTGCCCTCGTCACCGGCGCATCCTCAGGGATCGGCGCCGCCACCGCCCGACTACTCTCGTCCGACTACGAGGTGGTCGTCGCTGCACGTCGCGCCGACCGGATCCAGGCGCTGGCCGAGGAGATCGGCGGACGGGCAGTCGTGTGCGACATCACCGACGCGACGCAGGTCGCCGCACTCGCTGACGCCATCGGTGACCGGCTCGACCTGCTCGTCAACAATGCCGGAGGTGCGCTGGGGCAGGAGCCGGTGGCCGACGCGGACATCGACGCCTGGATCGGGATGTACGACACGAACGTCGTCGGCACCGTACGTGTCACCAAGGCGCTGCTGCCTGCGGTGCGCGCCGCCGAAGGCACGATCATCTTCGTGACCAGCGTCGCCGCCGATGGGCCGTACGAGGGTGGCGCCGGCTACTGCGGCGCGAAGGCCGCGGAGCGGATGATCGCGGGCTCGATGCGGCTCGAGCTCGTCGGCGAGCCCGTACGGATCTGCGAGGTCGTGCCCGGCATGGTCTACACCGAGGAGTTCTCCCTGACCCGGTTCGGGGGCGACGCCGAGCGCGCGGCCAAGGTGTACGAGGGCGTGCCCGGGCCGCTGGTCGCCGACGACATCGC
>PMLO01000188.1:11816-12980 GCA_003158895.1 Propionibacteriaceae bacterium | reverse complement strand
CGTCGCGGGAGTCGTTGGCATGGACGAGGTCGATGCGTCCGGTGATTGCCATGACCTTGTCGACGAGCCCTGCCAGCTCGATGCCGCCGGCGTGGGCGTGGCAGGTGTCGAGGCAGAAGCCGACGTTCGCGACGCCGGAGGCTGACTGGATCGTCGACCACAGCTGGTCGATGCGCTCGAGCTGACGCGCCATGGCCCCGGTGCCGCCCGCGGTGTTCTCGATGAGCAGCGGCAGCGTGATGTTGAGCCCGTCGATGCACTTGCGCCAGTTGTCGAAGCCGACGCCGAGGTCCGCCTCGTCCCCGACGTGGCCACCGTGGACGATGATCCCCTTGGCCCCGATCGCCGTCGCCAGGTCGATCTGCTTCTGCAGCAGCTGCCGGCTCGGGATCCGTACGCGGTTGTTCGTCGACGCAATGTTCAGCACGTACGGAGCGTGGATGTACAGGTCGACGCCGGCAGAGGCCGCGTCACTCTTGAGTGCCTCCGGCCCGGCTGCGTACCCGACTGTCGGCGTCTTCCACCCCTGCGGGTTGCCGAGGAAGAACTGGGACAGGCTCGCACCCAGAGCCTTGGCGGCGGCGATGGGGTCTTCCTGGTCGACATGGGCTCCGAAGCTGACGGTCATGGCCTGAGCGTACGACGCGCCGCGGACAGCCTCGGGCTCGCGTGAGTCATTTCGCCACCAGCAGAGCCAGTCACGCAGGTCACGATCCCGGCAGGGCTCGAAGCGTGCACCGTGCGGGCCACCGTCTCGTACTGATCACCCGCCCGGCCGGACATCGCGAACGCGGCAACGGTCAGGCAGCGTGATGTGGTCGCAGGGTCGCCTGCACCTCTCGCGAGACCAGGATCGGCAGGTAGTGGTGGACCTTGGCCGGGGTCAGCCGGTGGTAGGACTTCTGGACGAGCCTGTGGATCACCTCAGTGGACACCGCGGGGTTGTGTTGCGCCAGTTGCACCTCGGTGGCTGCCATCGCGCGTGCATCATCTTCGGGTCGATCCTCAGGAGAGACCATGGGACCAGACTCCCACACCGATGCGGACAGCGTGCGCTGGGCGGATCCTGCAGCGCGTTCAGCACCAGCCACTGCGCGACGTCAGCCCAACCGGCGAGGCAGCCGTACCGCCTCGCCGGCCGCCGTTGCCGTTTTGGTTCGACGG
>PMLO01000188.1:0-11729 GCA_003158895.1 Propionibacteriaceae bacterium | reverse complement strand
GGGTTCTCGAAGCGGATGACCAGCATCGACTCGTCGAGCGTGGGGATGGTCCGGGCGATGAACGGGTTGGAGGTGTCGACCACGGGCACCCGCTGGAAGTTCACGTGCGTGCGGGAGAACTGCGGGGTCACGTAGTTCACGTAGTCCGGCATCCGCCGCAGGATCGTCTCGGTCACCGCCTCCGTGGTGTATCCGCGCTGGACACGGTCCCGGTTGAGCTTCTGGATCCATTCCAGGTTGATCACCGGGACCACGCCGATCGCGAGATCCACATGGCGCGCGATGTCGATGTCGTCCGTGACGACGGCGCCGTGCAGGCCTTCGTAGAACAGCAGGTCTGTACCGATCGGGAGGTCCTCCCAGGCAGTGAACGTGCCGGGTTCCTGCTGGTACGGCGCTGCCTCCTCGACGTCGTGCAGGTAGTGCCGCACCTGACCGCTGCCGGTGTCGCCGTAGTCCCTGAACAGCGCCTCGAGCTCGGCGAACAGGTTCGCCTGGGGCCCGAAGTGGCTGAACGTGTGGTCGCCGGCCTCGAGGGCGTGCGCCAGCGCTTCCTTCATCTCCACGCGGTCCCACCGGTGGAAGCTGTCGCCCTCGATGTAGGCGGCGTTCAACCCCTCGCGTCGGAAGATCTGCTCGAAGGTTCGGCGCACGGACGTGGTTCCGGCTCCGGACGACCCGGTGATGGCCACGACGGGATGTTTGGATGACATGGGAGCTCCTCGGGTTGCGCGGGTCGGTTAGCGGGTGGCGCGGAAGAGACCGCGCTGGGCGTAGAGCGGGATGTTCGGGTCAGGGTCGTCGTCGTAGGACTCGGCGTGGTACGCCTCGATCCGGGCCACCTCGTCGGCAGCCCCGAACACGAAGCCCACCCGCTGGTGGATGCCCGTGGGCTGGACCTCGAGCAGCGGCGTACGACCGGTGCTGGCGCGGCCGCCGGCCTGCTCGATGAGGAATCCGATCGGGTTGGCCTCGTACAGCAGTCGCAGCCGACCGGCGGCGCCCGCCTTCTTCGAGTCCCGCGGGTAGAGGAAGACCCCGCCACGGTTGAGGATGCGGTGCGCCTCAGCGACCAACGAGGCGACCCAGCGCATGTTGAAGTCCCGTTCGCGCGGGCCCGACGCCCCGGCGAGGCACTCGTCGACGTAGCGGCGCACCGCCGGCTCCCAGAACCGGTAGTTCGAGGAGTTGATCGCGAACTCCGAGCCCGACGTCGGCACCCGCATGTCCGGGTGGGTGAGGATGAACTCCCCGAGCGACGGCTCGAGGGTGAAGCCGTGCACCCCCCGACCCACCGACAGCACGAGCATCGTCGACGGTCCGTAGATCGCGTAGCCGGCCGCCACCTGCTGCGCACCGGGCTGGAGATAGTCCTCGACGACGGCGTCGACGCCGGGGTTGGGTGAGCGAAGGATCGAGAACACGCTGCCCACCGACAGGTTGACGTCGATGTTCGACGAGCCGTCCAAAGGGTCGAACGACAGCAGGTACTTGCCGCGCGGGTAGACGCCAGGTAACAGGTACGGCTCCTCGAGCTCCTCGGAGACCATCCCGGCGACGTGCCCGCCCCACTCGATGGCCCGCAGGAACGTGTCGTTGGCGCGCACGTCCAGCAACTGCTGCTGCTCGCCCTGCACGTTCGTCGCGCCAACGGCTCCGAGCACCCCGGCCAGCTGGCCCTGGGCCACGAGGCGAGAGATCGCCTTGCAGGCCAGCGCCACGTCCTGGATGAGCCCGTTAAGGTCGCCGTTCGAGTCGGCGAACCGGCGGCGTTCCTCGATGAGGAACTGGGTGAGTGTCGTGCGGTTGGTGAGCATCATCGCCTCGTCTGGTCGGTTGTTGTCTCGGCATGGATCGCCGCGGCGACCCGAGCGGCCACTGCGGCGGGGGTGAGGCCCAGCTGGGCCAGGACGTCCGACGCCTTGCCGGAGGCGCCGAACCGGTCGACGCCGATCCGAACCGTGGCCAGACCGGCCCAGCCCGACGTGACGCCGGCCTCGACAGAGACCGTGACCGGTGCCCGGTCGGCGGCCGAGGTCGTCGCAGCGTGACGCTCGCGCCATGGAACCGAGACGACCCGGGCGCGTACTCCGTCGGCCTCCAGCAGCTCGGCGGCCCCGAGCGCCAGACCGACCTCCGAACCGGTGGCCAGCAGGTCGACGTCCGGGTCGGCGACGTCGCGTACGACCCGTCCGCCGTCCACCGTCAGGAAGTCGGGCCGGGCGGTTCCCGCCGGCAACGACGGCACCGACTGACGGCTCAGCACAAGGACGGTGGGACCGTCCGTCGTGGCCAGCGCCTGGCGCCAGGCCGCGGCGGTTTCCACGTCGTCCGCCGGGCGGAGCACGGTCAGTCCCGGGATCAGGCGCAGCGACTCGATGTGCTCGACGGGCTGGTGCGTCGGACCGTCCTCGCCCACCGCGACCGAGTCGTGCGTCAGCAGATAGATCACCGGCTGGCCCATCATCGCCGACAACCGCAGCGCGGGCCGCAGGTAGTCGCTGAAGACCAGGAACGTGCTGCCGTACGGGCGGAACCCGCCGTGCAGGCTCAGCCCGTTGAGCACCGCAGCCATGCCGAACTCCCGGATGCCGAAGTTCAGCACCGCGCCGGAGAAGTCGTCACGGGTCACGGCCTGCTGGCCGGTGACCGTACCGGTGGAGGTCGCCAGGTCCGCCGAGCCGCCCACAAGCTCGGGCAGTGCGGCCGCAGCAGCGCTCAGGACGGACTGGGAGGTCTGGCGGGTCGCGCGGGCCTTCCCTGTCGCGACGCCCGAGATCACCGCATCGAGGTCCGGGTGGACCTCACGGGCCCAAGTCCGCCGCCACACCCCGGCGCGTGCCGGGTCGTCCTGCGTGAACCCCGCGAGTCGCTCCGACCATGCCTGATGCGCCGCGCGACCCGCGTCCGCCAGCTGCGCGCAACGGTCGGCGACCGCGGTGGGCACGGTGAACGGGGGGTACGTCCAGTCGACGGCCGACTTGGCAGCCGCCAGCACCGTCGCGCCGAGCGGTGCCCCGTGTGCCGCTGAGGTGCCCTCGATCCCGGGTGCGCCCTGGCCGATGACGGTCCGCACCGCGATGAGACTGGGGCGGGGGTCGGCCTTGGCCGCCGTGAGCGCAGCATCGATCGCGTCCAGGTCCGTACCGTCCGCGACGCTCTGTACGTGCCAGCCGGAGGCGGCGAAGCGGGCCTGGTTGTCGTCGGAGGTCGACTGCGCCGTCGGGCCGTCGATGGTGATCCGGTTGTCGTCCCACAGGACGGTCAGCCGTCCGAGGCCGAGGTGTCCCGCGAGGGAGATCGCCTCCTGGCTGATCCCCTCCATGAGGCAGCCGTCGCCGGCCAGCGCGTAGGTGCGGTGATCGGTGATCTCGGGGAAGCGCGCAGCCTGCATGCGCTCCGCGAGCGCCATGCCGACCGCCATCGCCAGGCCCTGGCCCAGCGGTCCGGTGGTGGTCTCGACCCCGTCCGTGTGGCCGAACTCGGGGTGACCTGGCGTCCGCGAGCCGATCTGGCGGAACCGGCGCAGCTCATCGACCGGCAGGTCGTAGCCGAACATGTGCAGCAGCCCGTACAGCAGCGGCGAGCCGTGCCCGGCGCTCAGCACGAACCGGTCGCGGTCCGGCCAGTGGGAGTCGGTCGGGTCGTGGCGCAGGTGCCGGGAGAACAGCACCCAGGCCATCGGCGCGGCACCCATCGGCAGGCCCGGGTGCCCGGACTGCGCCTCCTCGACCATGTCGGCGGCGAGGAACCGCAGCGTGGAGACGGCCAGGGCGTCGGTCTCGGGCGTCGCAGACACCGTGCCGACCGTGCCGGGCTCGATGTCGGTCGTGATCTCGGCAGTCATCTCAGGCCGCCCCTCCGCCGACGGCGACTGGGAAGGAGCCCATCGCGGCCCTGGCCTGATCGCGCAGCAGCTGCACGGCGGCACTCTTTCCGGCGGGGAAGGAGTACAACCAGCTCCCCGAGATGAAGACGTCGGCGCCGGCAGCGGCCGCGCCGCCGATCGTCGCGTCCGTGATCCCGCCGTCGACCTCGATCTCGATCGGCAGGCCGGACTCCTCGACCATGGCGCGCAGTCGTCGGACCTTCGCCTCGACCGCCGGGATGTACGCCTGCCCGCCGAAGCCGGGGTTGACGGTCATCGCGAGCACCATGTCGGTCTCGTCCAGCACGTTCTCCACGACCGAGACGGGCGTGTGCGGGTTGAGAGCGACCCCGGAACGGGCACCCAGCTCGCGGATCCGGTGCAGGGTCCGGTGCAGGTGAGTGGTGGCCTCCGCATGCACGATCACCAGCTCGCAGCCGGCGTCGATGTAACGGCCGAGCAGCTTGTCCGGCTCGACCACCATGAGGTGGGCCTCGAAGCCGACGGTACTGTGCCGCCGAGCGGCGGCGATGACGTCCGGACCGAAGGTGAGGTTCGGGACGAAGACGCCGTCCATCACGTCCCACTGGATCCGGTCGACGCCGGCCGCGCACAGGGCCTCCACCTCCTCGCCGAGGCGTGCCGCGTCCGCTGGTAGGACGGACGGGACGATGAGTGGTGCGTGCGGTGCCATGTCGTGCCTCCCGGTACGAGTCGTCGTCGCTGACGAGGCATAGAGAACCGCGAACCGGGTCGTACGTGGCTCACCCCCAGGGGTGGTCACGGGGGTGATCCGACTTCCGCGCACATCGAAGCGGCCGCGCCTCTAGGGTGAGAACGTGCCCGAGACCGGTCGCAGTGTGCTTCGCCTCGTGCTCGTCGACGACCACGAGATGGTCCTGCACGGGCTCACGGCCATGCTGGCCCACTTCGCCGATGATGTGGTCATCGTGGGGACGGCCACCTCAGTCGAGCAGGCGCGGCGGGTCATCGATGCGACGGCCCCCGACATCGTGCTCAGCGACGTACGGCTCGGTCGCGACAGCGGCCTGGACCTCGTGCGGGAGCTGGCGGCGACGCACCCGACGGTCAAGGTCGTCATGCTGACCGTGTACGACGACGAGCACTACCTCTTCCAGGCGTTGCGCGCCGGGGCCCGGGGATACGTGCTCAAGCGGATCGACGCCGCCGGACTGGTCGGCCATCTGCTGCGGGTGGCCGACGGGGAGATCGCGATCGACGCCGCGCTGGCCGGCCGGGTGGCGATGTCCGCGGCGCGGATCTCGTCGGGCGAGTTCTGGGCCGGGGCGAACCACGGCCTGACCCAGCGCGAGTCGGAGGTGCTGGCGCTGCTGGTCGCCGGACACTCCAACCGTGGGATCGCCTCCACGCTCGTCGTCTCCGAGGACACCGTCAAGACCCACATCCGCAGCCTGTACCGCAAGCTGGACGTCCAGGACCGCGGGGGGGCCATCGCGTTCGCGCTGCGTGAGGGATTGTTCCAATGAAGTCTGACCTGTGGCAGATGCTTGCCACGCCGGTCGCCTTCGACCTCGAAGCACTGGCCCAGGCCTTCGCGGAGGAGACCCGGTCGATCGGCGCCGTGATCCAGCTGTCCGATGGAGCACAGCTCACCGTGGGCGGGCTGTATCCGCCCGATCCGGCCGCGCAGGCGGCGCTCGTCGTGATGATCGGGCAGGGAGTCACAGGGCTCGTGGCCCGCAACGGTCATGGGATGCGGCTCGGCGCTGACCGGCCGCGCAGCCCGGTCCACCGCCACGTGCTGGGTCTGGACCAGGGCGGTTCGGTGGCACGGCTGTGCGTGCCCGCCCGAGGTCTGGGCGGCCAGATCCTCGGAGTGGTCGGCGTGCACCGCAGTGTCGACGACCCGTACACGGACGCGGAGCTCACGAGCCTGCAACCGTGCGCGGACCTGCTCGGGCTGCGCTTGCAGGTGATGGGCCTGCGCGACGCCGTCGATGCCCATCGGGACGACCGGGATCGGCTGATCGCCCAGGCGATCTCGGCTCAGGAGGCCGAACGGCGCCGGATCGCGTCCGACCTGCACGACGGGGTGACCACGGCGATCGCGTCGATGTCGTTCCATCTCAACGCAGCGGAGCTGTCCATCGAGGCAGCCGAGGCGCTGTGCGACGAGTCGTCGGAAGACACGACGCTGGCCCAGGCGCGTTCGCAGATCGGGGTGGCGCGGACCCTGGCCGACCGCGCCTACACACAGACCCGCGCGGCGATCACCGGCCTGCACAGCCTGGTGCTGGACGACCTCGGCCTGGTCGCCGCCATCGAGTCGTTGGCCGAGACGGCTCCGGAGGCGGTGATGGAGACGGTCTGCGATCCCCCGGAGGCGTTCGCCGATCTGCCCGACCATGCCGCCGCAGCGCTCTTCCGGATCGCGCAGGAGTCCACGAGCAACGCGATCCGGCACGGTCACGCGAGCCGGGTCACCGTGAGCCTGCGCCGGGTCGGCGGCGGCGTCGTCCTCGGCATCTCCGACGACGGGGTCGGCTTCGACGTCCGTCCGGACCCGACGGGCCGGGCGGCGGCGCGCGCCGCCGGCACCGAGGGTGCCCACTTCGGACTGTCCTCGATCGCCGAACGGTGCGCTCTGGTCGGTGCCTCGCTGCGGATCGAGTCGATGCCGGGTCGCGGCACGACGGTGATCGTCGATCTGCCCGTGGTGGACGGACCGGACCGGACAGGCTGAGCCCGCCACCGCGGGTCGGCGGCCAGTATGCGATCACGTGCGTCTCACCCCTGAAGTCCCCCGTGGGGGTGAGACCGACAGCGGCCGCCGCGGGCTAGCGTCCCACCCATGGCAATCCAGGCGCTGGTCTTCGACGTGGACGGCACGCTGGCCGACACCGAGCGTGACGGCCATCGCCCGGCGTTCAACGCCGCGTTCGCCCAGGCCGGGCTCTCCTGGCACTGGCATGCCGAGGAGTACCGCGAGCTGCTCGCCGTGGCGGGCGGCAAGGAGCGGATCCGGCACTTCTGCGAGCAGTACGACCCGGACTTCCTGGCCCGTCCCGACGCCGACGAGCTCATCGCCGCGCTGCACGCCGACAAGACGAGGCGGTACGTCGCATTCGCGGCCGCGGGCAGGATCGGACTGCGGCCGGGGGTGGCGCGGCTCGTCATGCAAGCCCGGGCGGCCGGGACGAGGCTCGCCATTGCGACGACGACGAACCCCGAGAACGTCACCGCCCTCCTCGACGCCTGCTTCGGGCCCGGCGCCACTTCCTGGTTCGAGGTGATCGGCGCGGGTGACGTGGTGCCGCGCAAGAAGCCGGCTCCCGACATCTACACGTGGGTGCTCGAGCGGCTCGACCTGGGACCCGAGGAGTGCCTCGCCATCGAGGACTCCGCGGTGGGGCTTCGCGCCGCCGTCGCGGCGGGTCTGCCCACCGTGGTGACGCAGAACCCCTACACCATGTCAGACGACACCACGGGGGCGCTCGCCGTCCTTTCGGACCTGTCGACGGTGACGCTCGCCGACCTGTCCACCCTTCACGACACCGTTCACCCCGGCAGCCAGGAGCGACCCGGGACCCACGCAGTAAGGAGCAGAGCATGGACCAGTCCAACCGCTACGCCGACCTCAGCCTGACGGAAGCAGAGCTGATCGCCGGGGGCAAGCACATTCTGTGCGCGTACCAGATGAAGCCGAAGGGAAGCGTCGCCTACCTCGAGGCAGCCGCTCACTTCGCGGCCGAGTCCTCGACCGGCACCAACGTCGAGGTCTCGACGACCGACGACTTCACGAAGGGCGTCGACGCGCTCGTCTACCACGTCGACGAGGCGAGCGAGGACATGCGGATCGCGTACCCGCTCGACCTGTTCGACCGCAACGTCACCGACGGCCGGATGATGATGGTGTCCTTCCTCACCCTGACGATCGGCAACAACCAGGGCATGGGCGACATCGAGCACGCCAAGATGATCGACTTCTGGGTCCCGCCCGAGGTCATCCGGCAGTTCGACGGGCCGTCGATGAACATCGAGGACCTGTGGCGCATCCTCGGCCGGCCGGTCAAGGACGGCGGCTTCATCGCCGGCACGATCATCAAGCCCAAGCTCGGGCTGCGTCCCGAGCCGTTCGCCGAGGCCGCGTACAAGTTCTGGCTCGGCGGGGACTTCATCAAGAATGACGAGCCCCAGGGCAACCAGGTGTTCTCACCGCTGAAGAAGACGATCCCGCTGGTCTACGACGCGATGAAGAGGGCGATGGACGAGACCGGCGAGGCGAAGCTGTTCTCCATGAACATCACCGCGGACGACCACCACGAGATGCTCGCCCGCGCGGACTTCGCGCTGTCGACGTTCGGGCCGGACGCCAACAAGCTCGCGTTCCTCGTCGACGGGTACGTCGGCGGGCCCGGGATGATCACGACGGCGCGGCGCAACTACCCGAACCAGTTCCTGCACTATCACCGGGCGGGCCACGGTGCGGTCACCTCTCCGAGCTCGAAGCGCGGATACACCGCGTTCGTACTGGCCAAGATGGCCCGTCTGCAGGGAGCCTCTGGCATCCACGTCGGCACGATGGGCTACGGCAAGATGGAGGGCGGCACCGACGACAGGGTGATCGCGTACATGATCGAGCGGGACGAGGCGCAGGGCCCGATCTACTTCCAGAAGTGGGACGGCATCAAGGCCACCACCCCGATCATCTCGGGCGGCATGAACGCCCTGCGGCTGCCGGGGTTCTTCTCGAACCTCGGCCACGGCAACCTCATCAACACGGCAGGCGGCGGCGCGTACGGTCACATCGACGGTCCGGCGGCGGGGGCGCTCTCGCTCCGCCAGGCCTACGAGGGCTGGAAGGCCGGCGCCGACCCGGTCGAGTGGGCCGCGACGCACCGGGAGTTCGCCCGGGCGTTCGAGTCCTTCCCCGGCGACGCCGACGCGATCTTCCCCGGCTGGCGCGCGCGCCTGTTGAAGACCGTGTAGCGGGTCGGACACGCGANNCGGGGTCGCAGGCACAAGGTCTCGGACCGTTCGGCCTTGGTTCGGGGGTTCGGGGTTCGGGCGTTCGAGTCGGCAGTGTCGCCGCCCATGCGTACGTGGCGACAGTATTGGCCCTCATGGAAGCCCTACGACACCCTGTGACCGGCGCGGCGAGTCTCTCCCCGGTCACGCCCGGAACCGGCTGGCCGGGGGATCCGGCGACAGAGGCGACGCCGGTCGCGCAGGATGCCGCTGATGTGATGCGACTCGCCGCCGCAGCGTCCGACCTGCCCACGCTCGACGCGTACGTCAGCGTCTGCCGCGCCTGCCCACGTCTCGTGGCGTGGCGCGAGGAGGTGGCCATCACGAAGCGTGCCGCGTACGCCGACCAGCCGTACTGGGGACGTCCGGCTCCGAGCTTCGGCGACCCGCACCCCGAGATCCTCGTCGTGGGCCTCGCACCCGCGGCGCACGGCGCGAACCGTACAGGTCGCATGTTCACCGGCGACCGCTCCGGCGACTGGCTGTACGCGGCGCTGCACCGTGCAGGGTACGCATCGCAGCCCACCTCCGTCGCGGCGGGCGACGGGCTGACACTGACCGGCGTACGGATCGTGGCGGCGGCCCACTGCGCCCCGCCCGCGAACAAGCCCACGCCGGTCGAGCTGGCCACGTGCGGGCANNCTCGCGACCCCGCACGGAGACGTACGGCTGGTCGCCAGCTACCACGTCTCTCAGCAGAACACGTTCACCGGGCGACTCACGAAGGACATGCTGGACGCTGTGATGAGACGCCTCTCATCGACAAGGTGATGTACCTCCTCGAGTCGTACCCCACCCCGTATCTTCTCTCGTCCTCGTCGCGGCTAGCGCAAACACCGTCGTGCGGGCACCTCGTCCCTGATCTGAATCTGCAGCGAACATGAGGAAGGTTTCACACTGAACCACCCCTCGTGGGCCCCGACATAGGTTCGCCAGCAATACCCCTGGCATACAGAACGGACCGCGAGAAATGAGCATTACCATCAGCCCCCTGGAAGCGCTTGAGGTCGACGCGGTCACTGAGACCCTCGGCGTGCGGTACCCGTCTCTGCGACTCGATGTCTGGGTCGCCCTCACCGCCCTGTCCGACCCGAGCCACCAGGCGATGCACTGGGGCAAGGACGTCGCGGGCGACGACGACTTCGACTCCCTCGCCGAGCACCTGGCCTGCTTGTACGACGAGTGCGAGATCCTGCCTCGTCCCGAGCGTGCCGTCGGCTCGATCCTGCGCGCCAGCGAGGTACCGGCCATGCGCATGCTCGGCCGCCAGCTCGGCGCCCTCATCCTCGAGCTCGGCGACGCACCCGACGCGCTCTACCTCTCCCACCCGCGCTGGTTCGACGTCGTCATCGCCGCCGAAGCCGCCCTCGTGGCAATCGAGTCCTGACCTGTATCACCGGGTGTCGGTTCATCATGTTAAGTAGGTGAGTCGTCGCTTCTCATGGCCAATCAGCCATGTGAACAGACGATTCGCCCACTTAACATGATGAACCGCGACCGTCACCGCGAACCCGAACGCGACACGACGCACAGCGGCAACGCCCTCGTCCAGAGACGCGTTCCCGGGTAGGTTGAGCCTCCTCGTACGACCTCGAGGAGGACGATGTTTCGCAAGATTCTGGTGGCCAACCGCGGGGAGATCGCGGTACGGGCGTTCCGGGCCGCAACGGAGCTGGGCATCACGACGGTGGCGGTGTTCCCGTTCGAGGACCGGCTCAGCGAGTACCGGCTGAAGGCCGACGAGTCGTACCAGATCGGTGAGGTCGGACACCCCGTGCGCGCCTATCTGGATGTCGACGGCATCGTCGCCGCCGCCGTCGAAGCCGATGCCGATGCCATCTACCCCGGCTACGGGTTCCTCTCCGAGAACCCCGACCTCGCCACTGCGTGCGAGAAGGCCGGCATCACGTTCGTCGGCCCCAACCACGACGTCCTCAAGCTTGCGGGCAACAAGGCCAGGGCGATCGCCGCCGCCCGAGAGGCCGGCCTCCCGACGCTGCGGAGCACAGAACCCTCCGACGATCTCGCCACGCTGCTCGGCCGCGCGGAAGAGATCGGCTTCCCGGTGTTCGTCAAGGCCGTCTCCGGCGGCGGTGGACGCGGCATGCGTCGTGTCGAGTCGGCCGACCTCCTCGAAGCCGCCATCACCGAAGCCATGCGCGAGGCGGAGTCGGCGTTCGGCGACCCCCGCATGTACCTCGAAGAGGCCGTCGTACGCCCCCGCCACATCGAGGTACAGATCCTGGCCGACGCGACCGGCGAGGTCATCCACCTGTACGAGCGGGACTGCTCGCTCCAGCGCCGCCATCAGAAGGTCATCGAGATGGCGCCCGCGCAGAACCTCGACCCCGAGCTGCGGGACCGTATCTGTGCCTCGGCGCTCGCGTTCGCGCGCCACATCCGCTACGTCAACGCCGGTACGGTCGAGTTCCTCCTCGGCGAGGACGGCCGCTTCGTCTTCATCGAGATGAACCCCCGCATCCAGGTCGAGCACACGGTCACCGAGGAGGTCACCGACGTCGACCTGGTGTCCAGCCAGATCCGGATCGCCGCAGGCGAGACGCTCGCCGACCTGGGGCTGAGCCAGGAGTCTGTACGAGTGCGGGGCGCGGCGCTGCAGTGCCGCATCACGACCGAGGACCCATCGAACGGCTTCCGGCCCGACACGGGCATCCTCACCACGTACCGCTCCCCAGGCGGCGCTGGCATCCGACTCGACGGCGGCGTTGTCTTCGCCGGCTCCGAGATCGGCGCCCACTTCGACTCGATGCTCGTCAAGCTCACGTGCCGCGGCCACGACTTCCAGGCGGCGGTCCGGCGGGCCGCACGGGCGCTGTCCGAGTTCCGTATC
>PMLO01000013.1:13756-22346 GCA_003158895.1 Propionibacteriaceae bacterium | reverse complement strand
ACGGCCACCAGCCACCAGGGCGGATCAGACTCGATCTCGGGTGGCGTCAGCGGTCGGACCACGGCAGCCACCCCATCGGCCACATCGGCCGACCCGAGCCGTCCCGAGAACCTCACGGTGGCCCCCACCATGGCCGCGGTCCAGGAGTCGACGCGGTCACCGCTCGCCTGGACGGTCACCGCCTGCTGAAGCGCCCACGCCTGCCCTCGTCCATCGATCTGGAGCACGTCGCCTCGGAGCTGCACCTGGTCGCCCCACCCCAGACGACTCTGGAACCTGGTGGGCTCCGCGGTGATCTGCAGGACCATCACGACCACGGCCTTCTCGGCAGCCAAATCAGCCACCGGACCAGTGCCCAACGCATGCGCACGCAACCCACCCGCGAGCACCGACCCCAGCAGCACGACGCACGCCAGGGCCGTCGGCACGGACTTCCGTCCGGCCGCGACCCCAGCGACGATGAGCGCGATCGCCCCGGCGCCGACGAGAGCGGCCAACTGCCCCGAGGATGCCAGCCACATGCCGAGCCAGGCAGCAACCGCAGACGGCAGGAGCCGGACGTCATGCACCGGCCGCGCGATCTCGTGCTCTTCAGACCCGGACATGCGGAGCGATCTGTGCGTACGTCTTCGCGCCGATCCCGTCGACTTCCTGCAGCTCCTCGATCTTCGTGAACCTGCCGTGCTTGGCGCGGTAGTCGAGGATCGCCTGCGCCGTGACCGGTCCCACGCCAGGGATGGTGTCCAGCTGGGCGAGCGTGGCGGTGTTGAGATCGACAACCGCGCTCGCGGTCGTTCCCGTCGACAGAGCCCCCGACGAGCTTGTTCCATCCCTCACCTCGCCACGAGGGGCCGATCTCGTGCCGATGATGATCTGCGAACCGTCAGAGATGACCGCCGCGAGGTTCAGCTCCGCGGGATCTGCGTCGCCGCGGAGCCCGCCGGACGCGGCGATGGCGTCCGCGACCCTCGCTCCCGCCGGCAGCTTCACGAGACCTGGTGCCGCGACCGCGCCGATGACGTGTACGAGGATCGTCGGGGTGACCGCCGAGCTCGCGGCGGGCGCCGGGGCAGCAAGGGACGACCTCGCGGACCCCCCCGACGCCACGACGGTCGCGGTTGCCGGCGCAGCGGCGACCGCGATCGGCACCGCCTTCGCCCGCAAGAGCCATCCGACCGACGCGACCACCGCCATCAGCGTGAGCGCAGCCATGACCGCGAGATGGCGGCTGGTCAGTCTCCTGCGGGGACGCTCCGACCCATCAGGGCGGAGGTGCTCGGCGGCGGCCGCCTCAGACGACTCCGGTGACTCCCCCGGCGGCCCTGCCGCCCGTTCTCCCGCCGGGACAGCGGGCTGGAACAAGGCGGCGAGCCGCGCCCGAACCACTTCCGCCGCCTCGGGCAGCCGCTGGTTGCCGAACACCTCCACACCCAGACAATGGGCATAACGGATCCGATTCCGTCAGGCAGTCGCCCACCTGTGGAAAGTGCTCGCAGCAGGTTGTGGACAGCGTCAGCGCGGGACGATCGAGACCATCTTCGGGAGTCGCACGATCACCTGGGCGACCTCGCGGCCGTCCAACGCTCGCTGTACGTTCGGGTCGGCCAGTGCAGCCGCCTTGGCGTCATCCTCGGTGATGTCAGTCGGTACGTCGATCTTCGCGCGCACCTTGCCCTGCACCTGTACAACCATGGTGGTCTGCTGCTCGGTGCGCAACGACTCGTCGACGACAGGCCAGGACGCATTGGCGATCGACGGCGCATGGCCGAGGACCTCCCACATCTCCTCCGCCACGTACGGCGCCAGCACGCTCAGCGCGACGGACGTGAACTCGGCCGCCTCCCGTACCGCGGGATCAGCCGGACCACAGCCTTTGTCGATCGCCTTGCGGGTCGCGTTGACGAGCTCCATCAGGCGCGCGACGACGACGTTGAACCGGTGCGACTCCAGCAGCTCGGTGATCTCGCCCAGTGTCTTGTGGGACGTACGGCGCAGGCCGATGTCACCCGTTGCCGGATCCGTGCCCTTGGCGCTGGTCACGTCGCAGGCGACGCGGTACGCGCGCTGCAGGAACTTCAACGTCGCGCCCGGCGAGACGTCGGCCCAGTCGATGTCGTCCTCCGGCGGACCGGCGAACACGACGGTCGTCCGGATCGCGTCGACCCCGTACGCGTCGATCTGCGCTCCCAGGTCCACGCCGTTGCCCAGCGACTTGGACATGGCCTTGCCCTTGTTGATGACCTGGCCCTGGTTCATGAGGCGCTGGAACGGCTCGTCGAAGTCGACCATGCCGAGNNTCGGTGTAGCCGGGCGAGCAGTAGCGGTAGTAGTACCAGCTCGAGTCGACGAACGTGTCCATCGTGTCGGCGTCGCGGGTCGCGGGACCGCCGCACGTCGGGCAGGTCGTGTTGTACCACTCCGTCGCACTCGCCAGAGGTGAGGTGCCCCTGGGGTGCAGGTCCGCGCCGCGCAGGTCGGGCAGCAGCACCGGCAACTGGTCGTCGGGAACCATGACCTCGCCGTGCTCCGCGCAGTGCACGATCGGGATCGGGCAGCCCCAGAAGCGCTGCCGGCTCAGCAGCCAGTCGCGCAGGCGGAACGTGATCGCGGCCTCGCCCGTACCGTCAGCGACCAGCTTCTCGTTCATGCGCGCGACGCCGGACTTCTTGTCGCCCAGCCCGTCCAGCAGACCGGAGTTCACGTACGCGCCGTCGCCGGCCGTCGCCGTGCCCGTCTCCGACGGATCGGGCTCGCCGGTGTCGATGACCATACGTACCGGCAGCCCGTACGTGCGGGCGAAGTCGAGGTCGCGCTGGTCGTGAGCGGGGACGGCCATGATCGCGCCGGTCCCATACTCGCTGAGCACGTAGTCGGCCGCCCAGATCGGCACCAGTTCGCCGTTGACGGGGTTCGTCGCAGACACGCCCAGGGAGACGCCGGTCTTCGGCCGGTCGGTCGATTGCCGCTCGATCTCGGTCGCCTGCTTGGTCTTCTCCAGGTATGCCTCGAAGTCGGTGCGCTGGCCGTCGGAGACGATCTCGGCCGCCAGCGGCGCATCCGGCGCGACCACCATGAACGTCGCCCCGAACAGGGTGTCCGGACGCGTGGTGAAGACGCGGATCGGCTCAGCGCGGCCCTCGATCGTGAAGTCGACGTACGCGCCCTCGGAACGCCCGATCCAGTTGCGCTGCATGGCCAGGACACGGTCGGGCCACTTGCCCTCCAGCGCCACCATGTCGTCCAGCAGACGCTGGGCGTAGTCGGTGATCCGGAAGTACCACTGCGTCAGCTTCCGCTTCGTCACCGGCGCGTGGCAGCGCTCGCACAGTCCTTGGACGACCTGCTCGTTGGCCAGCACAGTCTGGTCGTTGGGGCACCAGTTGACGTACGAGTCCTTCCGATACGCCAGGCCCTTCTCATAGAAGCGCAGGAACAGCCACTGCGTCCAGCGGTAGTACTCGGGGTCGGACGTGTGCAGCCGCCGGCTCCAGTCGACGGCCAGCCCGTAGCGGTGGAACGAGCGCGCCTGGGTCTCGATGTTCGCGTACGTCCACTCGGACGGGTGCGCGTTGCGCTGGATCGCGGCATTCTCGGCGGGCAGGCCGAACGAGTCCCAGCCCAGCGGGTGCATGACGTCGTAGCCCTGCAGCTTCCAGTACCGCGCCACCACATCGCCCATGACGAACGCCTCGGCGTGACCCATGTGCAGGTCTCCGGAGGGGTACGGGAACATGTCGAGCACGTACCGACGCTCGCGGCTGCCGTCGTCGAGTGGCCGGAAGGTGTTGTCTGCCTCCCAGAACGCCTGCCACTTCTCCTGGGCGGCGACGATGTCGTACCCGCGGGCTTCGTGCCCGGTGTGCGTCGCCTCTGCCTGGCTCACTGTTCCTCCTCGTGCAGCACCCGGCTGTGTACGTGCCGGTGCGGTCGGTCGAGCAGTCTATCCGGCTCAACACCGCGAGCACGGAATTGAATCCGCCCCTGGAAATGGTGGTCCCCGGCCGCCGTTCTGCGTAACCGACGTCACCATGGCACTCGCCGCCTTCGCCCGATGGTTCGCAACATCGTCGTCGGTACCTTGGCCATGGTCGTTACCTACTTCGTCGGTCACCTGGTCGGCGTACAGCTCGGCTAGCCTTACGCGCTCTCGATCGCCATCACCGCCTGGATCTCGTCCAGCGCCGACGGCGGCAGCGCCAGACCGTGGATGCGGGTCAGCAGGTCCCACAGCGGGTGCCATCCACCGATTCCGTCGGCACGTTCCAGCGCGACCGTGACGAGCGCGCCGGTCCCGCTCTGCCACCCCGCGAGCCCGGCGGCACACACAGCCCCCAGCGACAGGTCGACGGGGGCGCGCCACGACACGTACAGCCACAGGTCTACGAGCGCGGATGCTGTGTCTCGCCCAAGCCTCAACCAGAACCCGTCTCGAGCGGCTGGAACGTCGAGCAACATCAGCAGCTCGGCGCACTCCCGTGTCGTCAGGGTCATCGGCGCCCCCTTCAACTGGGCCTCCAGCAAGGAGTCCAGGCGGAGCCGGGCGGCCTGCGGTGTCATCCCGTCGACCCTCCGCGCGGCAGCCTTCAGCGCTGCATCGGGGAGTCGTTTGACACGCGAGGGGCGGCGGAAGAGGCCCTCGAGGTCGCTGCGGGTCGGCCGCGCGGTGAGCCCGTTGTATGCCGCCTCCGCCGCGATCCGGCTCGCCGCCGGGTCGTACGGCTCGACGTCTTCCGGCCGGTCCACGTGCCACCACCTGCCGCGGCAGACGACGAGCTCGGTGAACGCAGGCAGGGGCAGTTCGGCGGCGACACCCCGCACGACGGTCGGCACCTCGGCGGGATCGTCGCCGTAGCCGACCAGTGCGAGTCGTCCACCGGCACCCACCTGGTCCAGGAAGGGCCCCAGGAGCAGGGCAGCGCGGCCGGGAACCCGGGCATCCGCCAGGTCGATCCGGGCGACGCAGGCGATCCTCGAGTCTTCGATGACCGCGACGGCAACGGAGTCCGTGGGGTGGAACCCCAACAGATAGGGCATGGCGCCCAACAAGTCAGCGGGGCCATGAGCGGTGAGAACAAGATCGGTAGTCACACCCCGACCATGTGCGTCCTCACCCTTGATCCGTCATCTGTCCACAGCACTCGGACAAGGGAATCCGGCCTGTGCGCAACAGCACCCCGAAGGGATCGCACCCATCTCCCGATGGGACCGCTCCCATCATCAGGTCGCGTGGCCTTCCCCCATGGGTACCCTGGTTCCGATGACAGGCGCACCGTACGGGAGCTGGGGACCGGGCCAGAACGTGCCCGGTGGTTCGGGCGCCTCCGGGTGGCCGCCGAGTGGGCCGCCGCCCGCTTCGCCGCCCCAGCCCCCGTACCCCCCGCAGGCCTACCCGCAGCAGCCCGGCTACCCGCCACAGGGCTACCCGCAGCAGCCTCCGTACATCCCGCAGCAGCCGTACGCGCCGCAGCAGCGCCGGGTCCAAGGCGCCCAGCCGCACTCGTCGTTCGCTCCGAAGCGGATCGCGGCCCCTCCGGCGGCTCTCCCACCCGGGAGCCAGCCCATCGGCTCGGCGAAGCCCGCCAGCCTCTCGATCGACACGTACAAGCCGCCCAAACGACGCGTCGGGGCTCTGATCGCGTTCCTCGTGGGCTTCGCGGTGCTGATCGGGGGCTTCATGGCGATCGACTACTTCTCCCGTACAGCCCAGGATGCTCCTGCAGCATCGTCGTCGCCCACCGCGACCCTGCCGGGACTGGCGTTCGAGTCGCAGGCCGCGACCGGGTCGTGGGAGATCACCGACACGCAGTGGTCGTCGGATCACGTGGTGCTGACCGTACGGATCACCGTGGCCACAGGGTCGTTCCGCTACTCGTTCTACGCCTACAACAACTCGTCGATGAAGCTCGCCTACCCCGACATGAGCTCGAGCAACACGCTCCGGAGCGGCACGTTGGGTCCCGGCCAGTCGGTGTCGGGCACGCTCTCGTTCCAGATCACCCGGGGTGACGGCACGCTCGTGATGCTCGACTCCTTGGAGAACCAGGTGTCGGGACTTCCGATCAAGCCGTGAGGCTCAGCCGCCCTTGACGGCGCTGATGGCCCGCTCGTACAAGGTCTCGTACTTGTCCAGCGTTCCATCCACTCCGTGCTTGGCCACGATCCGCTGCGACTCGAGGCCCATGCGGTGACGCTCCTCGGGAGAGGTGAGCAGCTTCTCGAGGTAGCCGCGAAGCTCGGCGATGTCGCCCGGCGTGTACAGCCAGCCGTTGTCGTTCGGATGGACGAGGTGAGGCAGCGCCATCGCGTTGGCCGCGACGACCGGCTTCCCGGCGCTCATCGCCTCCAGCGTCACCAGCGACTGCAGCTCGGCGATGCCGGGGATGCAGAAGATGTCGCACCGTCCGTACGCCTCGACGAGCTCGTGCTCGCTGACGAAGCCGAAGAACCTCACCTTGTCAGGGCCCAGTCCCTTCGCGGCCGCCAGCTTCGTGAGATGCGAGTGCTCGATGCCGTCGCCGATGATTTCGAGACGGTACGCAACCTCGTCGGGCAGCCCGGCAACCGCCTCGATCAGCTCGTGGATGTGCTTCTCGGGATCCAGCCGACCGACGTACAGGATCACCGGTACGTCGTGGGCCGGAGCCGCAGCCGCGGCCGCCGCGTAGATCGCCGTGTCCACGCCGCAGGAGACCGCCAGGCCTCCCGACAGCTTCGCGCTCTGCTCGAGGATCGCGACCGCGCGAGGTGTCGGTGCGGTGAGGACCTGTGCCCGGCTGTACACGTGCTTGATGTCACGGAAGAGCGCCGACGTGGCCGCTTGCTGCAGGACCTTCGGGATCGGCAGCTGCTTCATCACGTTCTCGGGCATGAAGTGGTTCGTCGCGACCAGCGGGATCCCGTGCCGCGTCGCCTGTAGAGCGGCGGAACGGCCGACGTACGCGCTGTTCTGGATGTGGATCACATCGGGCTTGACCTCGGCAACGATGCGCGCCATGTCCGGGTAGGCATCCCAGGGGGCCACCCAGCGGAAGTCGTCGAGCGCATAAAACGGGTACGACCTGATGCGGTGGATGACGACGCCCTCGACCTCTTCGGTGTAGTTCCGGAAGCTCGTCGAGGGAGCGCACTGGTGCACCTCATGGCCCCGGCGTACGAGGCCCTGGCCGAGCCGCTCCGAGAAGCGCGCTGCGCCGTTGATGTGGGGTGGGAAAGTGTCGCTGGCGATCAGGATCCGCATGGGCCTATCCTCCCGCGGTCTGTTCGGCGAGATGTCGTTGGGTCTCCGGGTGGAAGCGCGAGAGCACCGCGACGCCACCGGCAGCGAGCGCCCCCGCGAGCGCCATGCCGACGCCGACCGCGGGGGTGATTCGGGCGCCCTCGCCGAGAACCACCAGTCCGACGACCACTGCCGCCAGGGGGTCGATCGTCGTCATCGAGCCCACGACGACCTCTGCCGGTCCGGAGGCGTACCCCTGCTGGATGAGCCAGCCGCCGACCCCGTACGCGAGGGCGAGGCCCACGAGCGCCGCCCAGAACTCCGGCCCGGTGAAGACCTGACCGTCCTTGAGAACCACGGTCATGATCTTCATGTAGCCCGTGCCCAGCCCGTACAGGACCGAGCCACCCCATGACCACGCCAGGTTGCGCATCCAGCGCGGGCCGAACATGCCAAGCAGAGCAAAGGCGAGAGCCACGGCCCACACCACGCCGGTCGTGACGAACATGGCCTGCAGGCTGGCGGAGCGCGAGCGAGCGGCGTGACGCGTGGACAGGATCGTGAAGAAGACGATCCCGATGACCGAGCCGGCCACGGCGAGCCACATGGTGCGGGTCGGGGTGGTGTGGTTGAGGCGTGCGGCGATGAGGACCGACCAGATCACCGCAAGGATCCCGATGGGCTGTACGACGGTGATCGGTGCGAGGTATACCGCGGTCAAGTGGATGCAGGCGCCCAAAGCCACGAGCAGGAGCCCGAAGAGCCAGACCGGAGTACGCACCAGCGTCATGATCTGGGACAACCCCACCCGACGATCGGGATCCTTCGTGGTGAAGGCCTTGTCGACGCCGATGTGCTGAGCACTCGCTCCGGAGGCGAAGGAGATGGATGCAAGGGTCGCGAGCAGGACGGCCAGCGCTATCACAGGCTCGTCACCTCCGGACCTCTCGTCTGCTCGTACGGCTCGGGCACTGGCCTACCTTGTCATGACGGCAGCGCAGGGGCGAATCTTCGCCGAGGGGCCTCGGGGAACCAATGGGGGAAAGCCAGGGTCTCACGACCGGTAGACGATGACCGGCGTGCCGATGCTGACCTGGTCGAACAGCCAGGCGATGCCGTTGTAGTCGCGGACGTTGACGCAGCCGTGCGACGACCCGTTGTAGCCCCGAGCGGCGAAGTCCGACGAGTAGTGGACGGCCTGTCCGCCGGAGAAGAACATCGCGAACGGCATCGCCGTGTGGTAGATCGTCGAGACGTGGTTGCGTGACTTCTCGAACACGGTGAACGCCCCCTCCCGGGTCGGCGTGAGCTCCGAGCCGAACCGTACGTCGAACACCTTGGCGACCTGTCCGTCCACCATCCAGCGCAGCTTCC
>PMLO01000013.1:12692-13712 GCA_003158895.1 Propionibacteriaceae bacterium | reverse complement strand
GGTCTGGGAGTCGTACGTACCTGTGATCCTCCCCGAGTACCAGGCGAGCTGGCGAAGCCGCACCTGCAACCCGCGTACGGCGTCTCCGGTCGCTCCGGACGTGTAGATGGCCGGCCCGGCGACGAGCGCCGGCGACGTCGACGCGCTCGCTGTCGGAGACGGCGAATCGGCAGGGGACGGCGTCGCGCTCGACGCGGAGGCCGAGGCGGACGGTGTGGTCGAGGAGGCGGCGTCCGACGGAGACGCGCTGGATGCCGAGGCTGCGGTGGCGATCGACGTCGTCGTGCTGACGGCAGGCGCACCACCTGTCGTCGAGGGCCCGCAGCCCGCCAGCAAGGTCAGGGCGACGACGGCCAGTCCGGCCACCACTCGCTCCCTGGGGCTGCGCACCATCACCACTCCATCTTCAGGCGTCGACACATCGTAAGTGAGAGGCGTCCGCGATCCGTGTACCGGTACGGGTAAATGGATCGCCGTGACAGAACTGATACGCACGAGGACGTACGACGGTTGCAGACTGTCTATCTACGACCACGGTCGGATTGTCACAGTCGACCCTGCGGCTGAGGTCTGGACCTTGCGTGAGGTCCTGGCATCGTTGGCTGGGATCGGTCACGATGGCCCCATGGCAGATTCGCTCCAGGCAGGTTCCGTGCGGGTCGGCGCGACCGACCGCACGTTGGTCGCCGAGCGTCTGGTGGCCCACTACCAGGCGGGACGCCTCCCCCGTCAGGAGCTGGAGCTGCGGCTCACGCAAGTGGCGCATGCTCGTACGGACGAAGACCTCCACCGGCTGACCATCGACCTACCGGACGTCGCGGGACCGGCACGCCCCATCGCGTTGGTACCCCGTCCGACCACTCCGCCGAAGCCCGCGTCCTCGCCGCTACGCATCGCGTTCGACGTGATCATCATGCTTCTCACGTTCTCCGCCGCCGTGTGCCTGACCCTCCTGCTCATCGTCGCGGGCGCGACCAGTGGCAACAACTCGTCCCAGCTCGTCTTCTTCGCGGCCCTCGC
>PMLO01000013.1:0-12634 GCA_003158895.1 Propionibacteriaceae bacterium | reverse complement strand
CACGGATGGGGACGTGAGGCTGCGCGGCGAAGCGGATGCTTACGAGTTCCCGAGGATCGAGTCCATCATCCTGCTCGTGCGCAGGGCGCTCCGACCTGTACTGGGGCAGGTTCCCACGCCGCGCAGCTCGTCAAGAATCGTGGCGACCAGCGGCCCGTGGACGTGCTGGGGATCTGCGACCTCGTACGCCACCGCGGCGTCGGCGGTGACCAGCCGGATCGGTGTCGGCGTGAAGCTGGCGAAGGACAGTGTCCCGGCGGTACCGGCCAGCACCGTCTCCTCCAGCGCGTCCGGGGTCCCGAAGGTCCACGTCCCGGAGCCCACGACGTCGGAGAACCGGTAGCAGGCTGACACGTCGTGCCTGTCGCGGGTGACCATACCTGCGACGTCCGTCGCGGGACCAAGGAGCAGGTCGAGCACGTCGAGGGTGTGGCATGCCGTCTCGTAGAACTCGCCGCCGCGGTTGCGTTCGGGGTCCCAGCGCCACCCAGTGAAGTCAGTCGGCTTGCGCCAGGTGGTCTGTACCGACAACGGGCGACCGATCGCCCCCTCCTCCAACAACTGGCGGATCTTCACGAACCGCGGCAGAGCCCGCCTGTAGTAGGCGACCCAGAGCCGGACGCCGGCCGCGTCCGCAGCGTCGACCATCCGGTCGGCCTCGGCTGTCGACATCGCCATGGGCTTCTCGACCAGCACGTGCTTGCCTGCCCGCGCGGCCGCGATCGCGTACTCCGCATGCGAAGCCGTGGGTGTGGCGACGTAGACGGCGGTGACCTCGGGGTCGTCGATGACATCCTGCGCGTCAGTGGACCAGCGCGCGACCCCGTGTCGCTCCGCGAAGTCACGCGCGCGTTCTGCGTCGCGGCGCATGACATGGACCACGTCGGAATCCTCTGTACGGAAGATGGCCGGCGCTGACTTCACCTCCGTGACGTCGCCGACTCCGATAATGCCCCAACCGATCATGCGGACATCCTGCCGGTACATGCGCCTGCGGTCACGTGCACAGGACCCCGACGGATGGTCGATGCAGGCAGGCCGCGGGTAGAAACACTGGATTGACCAGGCCTTGTGATTCCTTAGCCCCTGACGACACACTTGCCGAGGAGTGGCTCGCAGGTCGCACGACGCGGCGTGGCCAACCCCTCAGACCGGGGTCGTGAACTGTCCCATGCCGCTGCCGGCGAGCCAGTCGGCCCAGGACACGTTGTAGTCCGCGTAGCCGTTGTCACCCGCGGCCAGGCCACGCGGCGAGCCGGTGATGGTCACCGGGTCACCCGGCTTGGACAGGTTGTAGAACCACTGGGAGTCGGTCAACGACAGGTGGACGCATCCGTGCGAGCCGTACGAGTGGCCAGGGTTCGGATCGCCGGTGGAGTAGTGCAGGTACGTACCCGACCAGGTGATCTCCACGTCCCAGGGCAACGTCAGGTCGTAGAAGTTGGGGTCACTGGGATTGCAGGCGATACCGACGCTGCACGAGGTCATCCGGACGCTCGCCGCCTTGCCCACGACGGCCATGGTCCCGTCCCAGGTGGGGAACGTCGGGTTTCCGGCGTCGCTGAGCATCGTGCGGATGACCTGACCGTTCTTGGTCACGACGGTCTTGTGCGTGTCGACGTACACGTGGGTCTCGATGTCGTCGCCGATCGTGAACGTCCTGGTGTAGGCGTTGGTGCCGTACCGGCCGTTGCCGTCGCCCACCTGGTTGAAGTGGGCGACCATCGCGACCGTGGTCCCGGAGGCCCAGAAGGCCGTCGGCCTGAAGTCGACCCGACGATCGCTGAACCAGTGCCACGCACCCTGCACGGGCACCGATGTGGCGACGGTGATGTGCTGCTCGATGTCTTGGCGTGCGGACACGTTCACCGGCTTGGAGAACACGATCGAGATCGGCATCGCCACCCCGACCGTGGTTCCATCGAGCGGCGCGATGCTGTCGATCAACATCGGAGGGCCCTGCGGTGCGGGGGCCGGAGTGGGCGTGGGAGTGCTCGACGAGGCCAACGACGGTGAGGCTGTCGAGGACGACTGAGCCGTCGGTACGGCCGAGGCGCCCAGGGAGGAGCGAGGCTGGGCGCATCCGGCGAGCACCAGCATCAGTCCGATCCCGATGCCACCGATCAGGTAGCGAGGACGCCGTGGATGTTTCATGTGATCGATCGTCCCCTTCCAGACACCATCGCTGACGCCATCTCGACACCATGGACGCGAGTCACTCAAGACGCCATTGAATCCTGTCGGTCCAACTCGGGCGAGTTCGCCTCCCTGGCGCACCCCGGCTAGTCGTCGGCGACGAGCCGTTCGATCGTACGCAGCGCGAAGAGCTGGACCGTCGACGGACATCCCGATCGGGGCAGTGGCGCCATGATGTCAGGCGTTGACGGTCGACATGTCCGGGTAGCGGTCTCCGGCTGTGCTACCGAAGGGTGCGGCCTCGTCGATACGTGCCAGATCGTCCGCGCTGAGCTGGATGTCCAGCGCGCCGAGGTTCTCGATCAGGTACTCGACGTGCTTGGTGCCTGGGATCGGGACGACGTCATCGCCCTGGGCCAGCACCCACGCCAGCGCGAGCTGGGACGGGCTGACCAGCTTCTCCCGGGCGATCTGGGTGATCCGCTCGACCAGTTCGAGGTTCTTGGCGAAGTTGTCTCCCTGGAAGCGTGGATGGTTGCGTCGAGTGTCATCGGGGTCCATGTCGGCAACGCTGCGGAACCTTCCCGACAAGAACCCCCGGCCCAGCGGGGAGTAGGGCACGAACCCGATGCCGAGCTCGCGCGCCGTCGCGAGGACGCCGTTCTCCTCGGGATCACGGGTCCACAGCGACCACTCCGTCTGTACGGCCGTGACGGGATGTACGGCGTGGGCGCGGCGAATGGTGGCAGGCGCCGCCTCGGAGATGCCGAGGTGACGCACCTTGCCCGCCTCGACCAAGCCCTTCAGAGCACCCCACGTCTCCTCGACAGGCACCTGCCGGTCGACGCGGTGCTGGTAGTACAGGTCGATGACGTCCAGGCCGAGCCGCTGTAGCGAGGCATCGCACGCCGTGCGGACGTATTCCGGACGACCGTTGATCCCGACCCAGGACCCATCGGGGTTGCGCTCGTTGCCGAACTTGGTAGCCACCACCACCTGATCGCGCCGTCCGGCAATAGCTTTGCCGACGAGCAACTCGTTGGTGAACGGCCCGTACATGTCGGCGGTGTCCAGCAGCGTGACCCCCAGGTCCAACGCCTGGTGGATCGTGTCGATCGCCGCCCGCTCATCACGACCCCCGTAGAAGTCGCTCATGCCCATGCAGCCCAGCCCCTCCGCGCTGACGACGAGGCCCTGCCCAAACGTGCGAGTCTGCACATCCCCTCCATTCCTTCGGCGACTCGTCGATTATTGCTCGGATCGCGGACGAACACGGCTCGAGCAGGAGACAACAACCCCGCGCCCGGATTCCCACCCGGGGATCAGCAGGGGCCAGGGATCGGACTCCAGGCCTCCTCAGTGCTTCTACGCGACGACTTTCCTTGTGAAAGTGAGGTGGGTGACGCCACTGGGAGACGAAACGGCCTCGATCCCGTACGCGTTCTCGAGACCTTCAAGACCGTCCCAGATGCGGACGCCGCGTCCGAGGACTATCGGGACCTGGACGAGGTGCATGTGGTCGATGAGCCCGGCGGCAAGGAAGCTGCGTACGACGGTGGGGCCACCGCCGATGCGCACATCCTGACCATCGGCCGCATCCTGGGCGGTCGACAGCGCCTCGTCCGCGGGGACATCGAGGAAGTGGAAGGTGGTTCCGCCCTCCATCTCGATCGAGGGCCGCGGGCGGTGGGTCAGTACGAAGGTCGGTGTGTGGAACGGCGGGTCTGCTCCCCACCAGCCCTTCCAGTCCGGATCGTCCTGCCAGCCGGGTGGGCCGAACTTGCCGGCCCCCATGATCTCAGCGCCGATGCCGTGGCTGTGCCGCTCAGCGAAGGCGTTGTCGACCCCGGCGGTCCCCCTGGCGTCCCAGAACCGGGTTGCGAACATCCATTGGTGCAACCGCTGACCCGCATGGCCGAACGGTGCATCGGCGGACTGCGGCTCTCCGGTGGCGAAGCCGTCCAGAGAGATGGAGAAGTTGTGGATCCGCGTCAGGGACATGGGCTCCTTGATACGCCCTGCGGACGTGCCATGGGAAGACCCACGCGTGCTACGGGAGGACGGCGATGGTGCTTCGCGCGGACCAGAGGTTGAGCGCGGGCATCACAGCCTCCACTCCGTAGACGCCGACGCCGGTGAGATGAGCGCCTGGGCCGAAACTCACCGGCAGAGGGAGCACCTGCCCCGGCGCCAGCTCGTCCCAGACGTGGTGGAAGCCACCGAAGTTGATCATGCTGGAGCCGATGCCCCGAAGGATCGTCCTCAGCGCGGCAGATCGGTTGCCCGTAGCGCAGGTGCCGACGCCTTGGTGCTGACGTTTTCCCCCGACCAGGAGCTCCAGCGGCATACGATCGACTGTGGCGAGCAAGACCTTGCACCAGCTAGGCGACGCCAACGGTCGCACTCTGTTGATCGTTCCTGGCGCCTTCACGACTTGGCAGGCCATGCGGCCCGTGTTGGACGGGTTGCAGGACTTCCGGCTGCTCGTTGCGTCGCTGCCGGGACATGACCCGCAACAAGCGGTGGACTTCACGACGGTCAGCGAGGTCGCCGATGACATCGCGGTCCAAATACCGGAGGGCCATGTCGACTACGGGCTGGGATTCTCGATCGGCGGCATGATTCTGGCCGAAATGGTGTCACGCCGACTAGTGAGTCTGGACCGCGCCATCTTGGACAGCCCCAGCACGCAGCGTTCGGCCCTCGTCGGATGGGTGATGCGCCGCCTGATGGCTGTCGAGGTGAGGAACCGGCTCGCCGGCCGGCCTCCGCGCCTTCCGGTTCTTCCCCACTCGGCACACCTATACGCCGACCTCAGCCCGGCATCCCTCGACGCAGTCCTGCGCGAGAGCTTCGGCCATCATCTGCCGGCGGCTGGCCTGCCCCGGACGTCGCGGTCGAGGTCTGGTACGGCGAGAAGGAAATGGCAATTCACGGGACAGCCTCCTTCCGCAACCTCATCCGGACGACGCCGCAGGCCACGGCTCGGATCTTTCCAGGCGGCGGCCACGGCACGCTGATGTTCGAGCAGCCTGCACGCTACACGCGGGCGGCGAGGGCCTTCTTCGCACAATGAGCCGAGGCACCATCCACCAGCGGCTCGACGACGAACGCACGGCAGGACCGGGCGTTCGGTAGACGATGACCGCGAGCAGCGTCATAGTTGTGCCGCTGGCAACGCAGGACAGATCGGTGGGTCCCTGAGGAAGGGAGTGTGCATGGCCAAGCTCGTGTTCGGAATGAACCAGTCCTTGGACGGCTACGTCGACCATCTGGCGTTTGCGCCGGGCCCCACATTGTTCCGCCACTTCATCGAGGAGGCTCAGGCGCAGGTGGGCTGTGTGTACGGTCGTCGAATGTATGAGGTGATGCGTTACTGGGACGACGATCATGCTGAATGGGACGCCGACGAACACGCCTTCGCGATGGCGTGGCGACACAAGCCGAAATGGGTCGTCTCACGCACGCTAAGGCCTGTCGGCCCCAACGCCAGTCTCGTTGAGGATGATCTCGAGGGCGCGATCCTCGAGTTGAAGGCCGACCGTGACGGGGAGATCGAAGTTGCTGGCCCAGACCTGGCGAAAAGCCTCACAGAACTTGGCCTGATTGACGAGTATCGGATCTATCTGCACCCCGTCGTGCTCGGTCACGGCAAGCCGTATTTCGCCGGATCCCGTCCGCTCCTTCGCCTGATGGCCGAGGACCGGATTGGCGAGGACGTCATCAGGTTGACCTACGCACCTGCGTGATCTGGGTACTGACCGGATGGAAGCCGCTGAAGTCTCACGCCCGGTCACGGCTCGCACGGTCGTTGGCAAAGATCGACCGCTCGAGGTGCTGCCGTACAGCTGCAGCTGGCGCGTTCGATCGTGATGTGACGCGTGCTGCACAGGGATGGTGACGACTTCCCGTCATAAGGCTTTGTCAGAGGGCTATTGCCGTTCGAAGTCCTTGCACATCGGGCAGGTGCTACATCCGCACCACGATCTTGCCGCGGGTGTGACCGGCTTCCAGCAAGCGATAGGCGTCAACAGCGTGGGCGAGATCGAACACCTCGGCGATGCTCACCGTCAGCTTGCCCTGGGCGACCAGACCTACGAGCTCGGCAATGTCCTCGCTGCTGGGACGCACCCAGATCGCCTGACCGCCGAACTCGGACGCTGCGCGGCCGTCGGTGATCGAGACCACCGAGGCGCCCGGCTTCACCAGCTCACGCGTGGCGTCCATCGCTTCGCCACCGACGTAGTCGAGGACTACGTCGAACCCGTCGGGAATGAGAGCCTTCGCCGCCGCCACCAGGCCCTCGCCGTACGGCACCGGCTCGGCGCCGAGGCCTCGAAGATAGTCATGGTTCGCCGGGCCGGCCGTCCCAACCACCCGGGCCCCGGCCAGCACGGCCAGCTGCGTCGCGAACGAGCCCACGCCCCCGGCAGCGGCATGCACCAGCACCGCATCCCCNNGCCTTCAGTCCCGAGCGGCGGACACTCTGCAAAGCCGTCAGACCCGCAAGCGGCAGCGCCGCGGCGTGCTCGAAGCTCACCGACGCCGGCTTGTGGGCCGCAGTGCGTACCGGCACCGCCACAAGCTCGGCGAGGGTCCCGCCGTGGACCACGTCCGCACGTACGTAGGCCAGCACCTCGTCGCCTGACACAAACTCGGGAGTGTCGAGCCCGGGGCTCACCACGACGCCTGCGACGTCCCAACCGGGGACGACGGGGAACACCGTGTCGATGACGCCCTTGAGGTAGCCCTCCCGCACCTTGTAGTCCACCGGGTTGATACCTGCGGCCATCACCTTCACCAGCAGGGTATCCGGGCCGATGTGCGGGTCGGGAAGCTCGCCCACGCTCAGCTGGTCGAGGCCTCCGAAGCGGTCGTAGTGCAGTGCCTTCATACCCCCAGCCAACCACACGCGCCACCGGCAACCGGTGCGTCCGTGGCAGCCAGCTCCGACCTCGACCAGAGGGCCGCGGTACTCCTGGAGTCACTGCCAAGCAACCACACGCCCTCATCGAGGAACAATCGCATCGGCCGTCTCGCCACGGTCGGAGACGCGGGCGCACACCTGACGAGGCGACACTGAGCCAGACGCTACCGTCCGCGGCGCGGCAAATGAGTACGTCGCCCATCCGCGGCCATGGCCGCCGACGTCGCGCGTCGGTCGCAGCTCGCGCTCGACAACGCCAGTTGGTTGCATCAAGGCGATCGGGGACCGAATCCCACCTGCCCTCCGGCCCGAAGTGACGCACAGTGCGAAAGACTGGCCATCGTGGCGACGACCTATCTGACTGGGCGCGTGACGTCGGCTGACGGGACATCCATCGGCTACCGACAGCTGGGGCACGGTCCCGGTCTGGTTCTCGTCCACGGCGGTGGGCAGTCCGCGCAGAATCTGATGGATCTGGCGAGTGCGCTCTCCGGCGACTTCACGGTCTATGTTCCAGACCGGCGAGGACGTGGGACCAGTGGGCCACCCGGTGATCACTACGGTCTGACCGTCGAGTGTCAGGACCTCGACGCATTGTTGTGTCACAGCGGCAGCGAGTTCGTCTTCGGGCTCAGTTCCGGTGCATTGCTCTGTCTGGACGCTGCCCTGTCCCTGACTCAGATTCGCAGGCTCGCCCTGTACGAGCCGCCGCTGTCCATCGACCACTCGACCCCGGTCGACTGGCTCGCCCGGTTCGATCGTGAGGTCGCCGAAGGCAAGATCGGGTCAGCCATGATCACTGCCACGCGCGGCACCCAGACCGCTCCGGCGCTGATTCGGCTCACTCCACGCTTCTTGCTCGCACCCCTGCTCAACATGGCCGCCCGTCGCGGGAGCACCCCCGCGAAGGGGCACGGGTCAGCCGCGCTGCGACCGATGTCGCGGCGGCGTCGGGTCGTACTGCGGGTCGTGCTGTGGCCCGTTCGACGGTTCGCCGCGAGCCGGGCTCCACGAGGCTCGGGTGACGACGAGCCGGCCGTGCCCCTTGGCGACCTCGTTGCCACGATGCACTTCGACGCGCAGCTGGTCCTCCAGAGCGAGGGCCGACTGCCCGAGTACGAGGCCCTCACCATTCCGGTTCTCCTGCTCGGAGGCTCTGACAGCGCCCCGTACCTGCGAGGCACACTTGCCGCGTTGGAAGCGGTACTTCCGAGCGTGCAACGAATCCAGTTGGCCGGAATCGGTCACCTCGCTCCCGACAACACCGGCGCACCCAAACGGGTGGCGGTCGAGCTAGGCCTCTTCTTTGGCCACAGGAAGCGCCCGTAATCCCTCAGGATCGATCAACCCGTGTGCTGCAGAAGCCGTCTGCTCAGTCACCCAGGACAGCGCTCATCGTCATGGATCGAGTACGCCCAGCGCGGCATGAGAGTGCGTGTTTCGACGGCATCGTGCGGCTGGCCCGCAGCGCCGACTCATCCTGGATGGCCTAGCGCAAAGAGGCGTGACCTCGTCGGCAAGCCCCAGCGATCGCGCTGCCGAGCCTGAAGGCGACCCAACGTCTTGGCGTTCTAGTCTCGTCGAGTGATAGGAGCCGCGTGATGCTCGACATCCCAGATGAGGTGCGTAACAAGGTCATCGCCGACGGGAACGCTGCGTGGCTCGACGAGCTGCCCTCGGTTGTGGAGTCGTTGGCGCAGGAGTGGTCGCTGACAATCGGTGCCACGCTGCGCGGTGGCCATGCGGCGCTCGTCGTCGAGGCGATGCTCGCCGAGGGGACCGCGGCTGTCCTCAAGGTCGGCGTTCCGGGGACCCAGCGGGATCTCAGGTTCGAAGCCACCGCGCTGCGCCTTGCTGACGGCGATGGCTGCGCGAGCCTCTTGCGCGTCGATCTCGACCGTGGCGCGGTCCTGCTCGAACGACTCGGCCCTGCCCTGTACGACGTCGTGGCTGATCCTGGCGCGCGTCACGACATGTTGTGCGACGTCGCCGCCCGGTTCTGGCGTCCGGTCGGCCCCGATGTTGACCTTCCGACGGGCGCGGACAAGGCCCGCGAGTATTCCGAGCTGCTTCCGCGGCTGTGGGAGGAGACGGGTCAGGCGTGTTCCCGAGCGACCGTCGAGGACGCTCTCGCGTGCATGGAGCGTCGCCGGCGCGCCCACGATGAGCGACATGCCGTGCTCGTCCACGGCGATGTCCACGACCTCAACGTGCTCCAGGCGACGGACGGCACGTTCAAGCTGGTCGATCCAGTAGGTCTGCGCGCTGAGCGAGCGTGCGACCTTGGCACCATCATCCGATGCAACCCCGACGCCGGCGACGACCTGCACGCCAGGGCGAAGCGGCTGGCGGCCCGCACTGGTGTGGACGCCGTGGCGATCTGGGAGTGGGGAACGATCCACCGCGTCATCGGCGGCCTCTACAGCCGCACGATCGGGTTCCAGCCGTTCGGTGACCTGTTGCTTGCCGAGGCAGACCGACTGACCACATGACGCCACCCGCATCGGTGGCGGGGGGCCCACGATGACAGCGGCATAGGACGTGAACCGTTGGTCGATCCGGCCGCCCTCAGCCGGTTCCGGATCGAGTGCGCCGCCGACCAATGCGCGCTCATCAGCGGATCGTGAGGTCGGATTCGTACTGAGTAAGGGGATTCCACCGTGCCTACGTGAGAACATCAGCAGCCCGCGGAACGCCAGTTCATCACTCCAGGTGGTCAAGGACGTTGGTTCGCGGCAGGTAGGCCACACAGCGCAGCGGGTGGGGACCCTCCCGCTGCAGGAGGAAGTCGCTGACCAGCGTGGTGGTCGTATCGCCATGGCTGAAGCTCCAGCTGATGGTGGCCAACACCATCCGGTCGCCGAGCGACTGAGCGCTCGCCCCGGCGAAGGTCGTCACCGAGTCCGCACTGTCTCTTACGGCATTGGAGCGCGCGGTGACGGCGGCCAGGAATGCTGAGCGCGGGACGGGCGTGGTGCCCTCGGGGCCGAGGACCAAGACAGGGTCGGCGACGATCTGTGTGGCGAGTGGCGACTCACCGAGCCGGAGCCATTCGGAAGCGAAGGTGTCGACGAGAGCGTCGAGATCGATCTGTTCAGGGTTCATCAATACCTAATACACCGCGCAGCCGCCACGTCGAAATCACACACCCTCCTCGCGGCAGACCGGACGTTCAGCGACCGAATCTTCTCCGCTCGGAAGTGTCTGATTCCGCTAGTAGTTGCGGTCAGGTCGTCGTACGAAAGGCGGCGGACCAGTCGCTCACTGGTCCGCCGCCCCTCGCGCCGCGCTCTAAGGCTCTCTCGGCTCGTCCATCCGTCGGTAGTCGGCTGGCCCAGACCTAGAAGGGACCTTCAGCGGACTTCGGCGCCCAAAGCGAGGTCGAAGCCGGCGCCGTTGCGTGCCAGCCCCACCAGGAGGATGCCGGCCCATTCAAGGGCGTAGGCCATCTCGAGCCCTCCTGCGTCGAGGGCCCGCATGTCCAAGCTCTCCAGAAACGCCGCGACACGTGCCTTCGCCTCGGCGCTGTCGCCGGCGAGGAACGCGTCCAGGGGCTTGTCGTGAGCAATGACGCCGCCGAAGATCGAATTGAATGCCTTCACGACGTGTGCGTCCTCGGGGGCGGCGGTGGCGATCTGCTGGGCCCCCGAGTTGCCCGCGGTAGTCAGGAGTCCGGTGCCGTCGGCGTTGAACGGGTTGGTGATGTCGACGAGGATCTTGCCGGCCAGCGCATCGCCGTAGTGCGCGACCACTTCGACCGCCCCGGCGTACAGGACGGCCACGATGACGATGTCACCCGCCGGCCTTGCGCCGTACGTGCCGACGGTGGCTCCGTTGCCGATCTGGTCGGCGAGCGCTTGAGCCTTGGCGGTGTTGCGGCTCATGAGCTCGATGGTGTGGCCGTGCTTCGCCGCCCGGGTACCGATGGCGGTGGCCATGTTGCCCGAGCCGATGATGCTGATGGTGGTCATGATGAATGTTCCTCCGTGGTGTCTGGGTGAGTTGACGGTGGCGTTGAGGCGCGGCACTTGAGTTCGAGGTTGTTTCCGGCTGGGTCACGGATGAACACCGCGTAGTAGTCCGGTGCGTACTCCGGCCAGAGCCGAGGTTCGTGGAGGATCTCGGCACCGCGCGTGGTGGCGAGTTCGTATCCCAGTCGGACGGTCGCCTCGTCCCCGACGCTGAGCGCTAGGTGGGTCTGGCGACCACCGGGGTCGGTCGCCAGGGAGAAGAAGAGCTGGGCTGGCTGGCCAGGTAGGGCGTACCCGATCAGGGTCGGCGTATCGAAGACCCGCGTGCCCCCGGCCAAGCCGACGACCTGGTCGTACCAGTCGCCGATGGCGTTCAGGTCGTCGACTTGGAGGACGACATGGTCGAGCAGCGTCATGGGCGATCTCCAGTCGTCGGACGGCCGCGCTCTGGGGAGATCTCCCGTTGCGCCGAGACGTCGCTGGTAGTGGGGATTGGTGGAGCGGTCACGTGCGCTTCGACGGCTTCCGCGGCCGCTGAGGCGCCCGGGGGCCTGAAGGGCTGGTTGGTGCTCATCTTCTTCACTCCTTGTGCGATCGAGTCGGAGTGCCAAGGTGAGGCACCCCTCCGGTCATGATGTTCATGTAACCGGAGGGGTGCCTCACCTATTCCGGAGGCCCCCCGGGTTGACAAGCACTTTGGTCCTCGTCATCCGGCAGCGCCAGGAGCCGATAAGGGCAGGGTGGCCCGGTGGCGGACCCTGTCTGCAAAGTCCACGTCGTCCGGACCGAGTACCACGCCGGCGACGACGGTCGGGTTTGCTGAAGGCGCAGTTGGTCAACCCGCCCTCTCTCCCGAACTCGCGAACGCCGGAACCGGAGGCTGCCCTCGACTTCCTAGGTAAAGTGGGGCTGTGAGCGCGAGCGACGTTGAGCAGATGCGGCGGTCTCTGCGCCGCGATGCCCGAGAGCGCCGCGGCAAGCTCATCGCAGCAGCACAGCACGAGTTCGCCTCGCACGGCGTGGATGCGTCCTTGGAGAAGATCGCACGCGAAGCCGGCGTAGCCATCGGCACCCTGTATCGCCACTTTCCGACGCGCCTGGACCTGCTCCTGGCCGCCTTCAAACCCCGGCTCCAGGAGTTCCTCGATGGGGCCGCCAAGGCCCTGGAGATGGACGATCCGTGGGAAGGATTCGTCTACTACTTGGAGAACCTGTTCGGCATGCAGGCAGGAGACCGAGGTTTCAACGACTTCCTCTCCCGGCGCTTCCCCGACAACGCCGACACAGAGCACATCCACGACCAGATGTGCCGGCAAATCGGGGACGTGCTCAGCCGAGCCCAAGAAGCCGGCAAGGCTCGCCCCGATATCACCCAGGCCGACATCGTCAACCTCATCTGGTCCAACGGCCGAATCATCGACGCCACCAGCACCACGGCGCCCAACGCCTGGCGGCGTTACCTCTACCTGATGCTCGACGCATACCGGGCTGAGCGGGCACATTCGATCCCCGAGCCGCCGATGACGTACGAGCAGCTCTATGACGCCATGGTCCATCTCAACGAGGTGGAGTAGGGGCGGCCGGTCAGCTGTACGGTCAA
>PMLO01000224.1 GCA_003158895.1 Propionibacteriaceae bacterium | reverse complement strand
TCAGAACACGAAGGAGCTGGTGGGTCATGACCGCGTGGGCGGAGCTGCACGTACACCTCGAGGGGACCCTCGAGCCTGAGCTGATCTTCGCGCTGGCAAGGCGCAACGGGCTCACGCTGCCGTACGCGGACATCGCCGACCTGAGATCGCGGTACGACTTCGGCGACCTGCAGGAGTTCCTCGACCTGTACTACGCGAACATGACCGTGCTGCAGCACCGCGAGGACTTCGCAGACCTCACCGACGCGTACCTCGCACGCGCTGCCCGCGCCGGCGTCCGCAGGGCCGAGGTGTTCTTCGACCTCCAGGCACACACCGGCCGTGGCGTCTCCGCGACGGAAGCGCTCGAGGGCGTGAACGACGCGCTGTCCCGTTCGCACGAGCGTTACGGGATCACCTCGGGGCTCATCGTCACGCTGCTGCGCCATCTGTCGGCGGAGTCGGCGATGGAGGCGTACGAGCAGGCGCGGGCCAGCGGCGTACCGCTGCTCGGCATCGGCCTGTGCTCGACCGAGATCGGCAACCCCGCGAGCCGGTTCGCCGAGGTGTTCGACCGTGCCAGGGCCGACGGTCTCCACACGGTGGCGCACGCCGGCGAGGAGGGCGACGCGAGCTATGTCCGCGACGTCCTCGACACCCTGCGCGTGGAGCGTGTGGACCATGGCGTACGGGCCGTAGGAGATCCGGCGCTGGTCGACCGGCTGGTGATCGAGCAGATCCCGCTCACCGTGTGCCCGTTCTCGAACGTACGGCTCAAGGGTGTCGAGAGCCTCACCGTCCACCCGCTCGCCGACCTCTTGCGCCGAGGGGTCAAGGTCACCGTGAACTCCGACGATCCCGCGTACTTCGGCGGCTACCTGGACGACAACCTCGACGCCGTACGGGAGTCGCTGGGTCTCAGCGACGACGAGGTCCGTACGCTCGCGTTGAACAGCATCGAGGCGTCGTTCGCGCCAGCCGAGGTCAAGGCCGAGCTCGCGGCGACCTGGGACTACCTGGCGGCCGGCACGACCGGCGGGAGAGAGTGACATCGTGATCGACCTCGAGCGCATCGATCCGGAGATCCGGCCGAAGCTGTCCCGGCTGAAGGCGTTCGATCCCGGCAAGCCGCTGGCCAGGGCGTTGTTCGCGCTCGTCCCGTACGTGCTCCCGACGCGGCGGGTCACAGGGGTCTCGCTCAGCAAGGAGCGCGCTGGCTCCGTACCGGTCCGGGTCTACCGGCCGGAGAACCCGTCTGGCGCCGGTCTGTTGTGGATCCACGGCGGTGGACTCGTCGGCGGGGTCGCGAAGATGGACGACGAGTTCTGCGGTCGTACGGCGCTGGAGCTGGGCACCACGATCGTCTCCGTCGACTACCGGCTCGCCCCGAAGTACCCGTTCCCGGCAGCACACGACGACGTGTACGCGGGGTGGATCTGGTTCTCCGACCGTGCCGCAGCCTTCGGCGTCGACCCCGCGCGGATCGCCGTCGGTGGCCAGAGCGCGGGTGGCGGGCTCACCGCCGGACTCGTCCAGCACCTCCACGACGACGGCCATCCCGTCGCTGCGCAGTGGTTGTGGACGCCGATGCTCGACGACCGTACGGCGCTGAACACCGACCTCGACGGCATCGGCCACCTCGTGTGGGACAACCGCGCGAACCGCTACGGCTGGGGCTCGTACCTGCGCGCCGGCGACCGCCAGTCGCCACCCCCGTACGCGTCGCCGAGTCGGCGGACGGACCTCAGTGGGCTCCCCCCGACATGGTTGTACGCGTCAGACATCGAGCTGTTCCACGACGAGGTGGTCGACTACGCGGCCCGCCTCACGGAGGCCGGCGTCGACACGACACTCGAGATCGTCTCCGGCACCCCGCACGCTGTCGAGGCCACGGCGTCGGACACGCAGGCGGCCCGGACGATCCTCGCGAAGGGCCGTGCCTGGCTCGCGGCCCGGCTCGGGAGCCGAGCCTCGGCGTAGCGCACCGACCACCCGTGCGCCAGGGCGCCGTACGTTCGTGAGCACTCCGTGGCGCGTCGGGTTCGCTTGGTAGGTTGACCACACGCGCAGCCAGGAGGTGAGGATGAGCATCGACATCCTCCTTCTTGTGGGGGCCGTGGTCGTGGTCGCGGGAGTGATCGTCGCGAAGATCGGCGACCGGCTCGGACTGCCCGCGCTGCTGCTGTTCCTCGGCCTGGGCGTGCTGATGGGGCTGCCGTCGGGAGGTACGAGCTTCACCAACCCCGCCCTCGCGCACGACCTCGGGTTCGCCGCGCTCGTCCTCATCCTCGCCGACGGCGGGTTGTCGACGAAGTGGCGCGACATCAGGCCGGCGATCTGGTCGTCGGTCGTGCTCGCAACGCTCGGCGTGGGCGTGACCGTCGCTCTGATGACGTTGTTCCTGGTGGTCCTGAAGACCCCGCTGGCCGTGGCTGTCGTCGTTGCAGCGATCATGGCGCCGACTGACTCGGCGGCCGTGTTCTCGATCCTGCGCAAGGCGCCACTTCCGTCGCGACTACGGGCGACGCTCGAGGGCGAGTCGGGCCTCAACGACGCGCCAACGGTGCTCCTCGTGATCGCGGCGACCGAGCTGGCCCTCGGCAAGAGCACCTTGGCCGATGCTCCGCTCACCGCGCTGCTCATCGCCGCGGAGCTGATCGGCGGGGTCGTGCTCGGTGTCGTCGTGGGCTGGATCGGGGTGCGGCTGCTGCGCAACCTGGCGCTGCCCAGCTCCGGCTTGTACCCGCTGGCATCGCTCGGCTGGGCGGTGATCTCGTACGGGATCGGCGTCCAGGTGCATGTGTCCGGCTTCGCCGCCGTGTACGTGTGCTCGGTCGTCATGTCGAACGGGAAGCTGCCGCACCGTCATGCCACCCGCTCGTTCGCCGAGGGGATTGGCTGGGTCTCTCAGATCGGGCTCTTCGTGATGCTCGGCCTGCTGGCGACGCCGGCGCGCATCACCTGGCAGGTCGTGGTGCTGGCCGTACTCGCCAGCCTGTTCCTCACGATCGTCGCGCGCCCCTTGAGCGTCTTCGCCTCCTTGACGCCGTTCCGGACCCCGATCAAGGAGCAGCTGTTCATCTCGTGGGCCGGCCTGCGCGGAGCCGTACCCATCATCCTGGCCACCGTCCCCATGGCCGCCGGGATGCCGGGGGCCGACCAGGTCTTCGACCTCGTCTTCGTGAGCGTGATCGTCCTGACACTGCTCAACGCACCATCGCTGCTCTGGGTCGCCAAGAAGCTGGGGCTGTCCTCGAATACGCGCGAGGTAGACATCGAGGTGGCACCCCTGGACCAGGTCGAGGCGGACCTGCTGCAGGTACGGATCGCCGACGACTCCCGCCTGCACGGCGTCTCGGTGAGCGAACTGCGGCTGCCGCCGAACACGTCGGTGAGCCTCGTGATCAGGGGAGACCGTACGTTCACGCCCCACGGCCGCGACACGCTCAAGGCAGGGGACGAGCTGCTCGTGGTCACGCCGTCAGCTGTACGAGCGAAGGTGGAGGATCGCCTCCGCGCCGTCGACCGACGCGGCCGACTGGCTGGCTGGGTCGAGGAGTGAGCCGTACGGGTCGGGGCAGGTCTTAGGTCACGCTGGCGGTCGGGGTCGCGCTCGGCGAGCCCGACGATATCTGCGACTTGGGCAGGCACGCCTTGCCGTTCGGCACGGGGATGGCCGTCGAGAAACCCGTCGCGGGAAGCGTCTTGTCGGTCTTCGCGCCGATCAGGACGTCCACGGTGCCGTCGTTGCGGTTGTCGGCGCGGAGGGTGGCCTCCGGGAAGTTGCTCGCGACGAGCTTCATCGCGGGGGAGTCGACCGTTCCGCCCACGATGACCGGTGACGTGATCGTCTCGCTGGTGTTGCTCACGACGGAGATGTTGTAGCCGCGTGCCTTGAGGACCTTCGCCACCTCGGTGGCGTAGCCCTTGATGTCACCGCCGTTGAGAACTCGTACGGTGACCTTGTCCGGTGTCAGCTGGGTCACGGGCTCCGAGACGCAGGCGTTGACGGTGCTCACCGGCACGGTCAGAACGGCTTTGTACCCCCACCATGCGCCGTATCCGAGGACCACGAGGAGAACGACCAGCGTCACGGGGGTCCGCAACCAGCGGATCACCTGCCGAAAGGACACCTGGCTTCCCCTTCACTACTTCAGTTCGAGCACCCTAGCGTGCACAGTCTGCCGTTGTTGCAACGCTGCGCGCAGGGCTCTGTGCAAACCGTCCTCCAGATACAGCTCACCGCGCCACTTCACGACGTGCGCGAACAGGTCGCCGTAGAACGTCGAATCCTCCTCGAGAAGGGCTTCGAGATCGAGCATCCGCTTCGTCGTCACGAGCTGGTCGAGCCGTACCTGCTGGGGCGCGAGAGCCGCCCACTGCTTCTGCACGTAGCCATGGTCGGGGTACGGCCTCGACTCGCCCACGCGCTTGAAGATCACGGCATCCAGCCTACCGGCGCTTCCGTCCACAGCGCCGCATGGGAGGCCGTCCGGTCGCGTTCAGTGGAGCTCGACTGCCGTCCACGACACCGGCGGGAGCACAAGCCGCAGGATGCCGTCGGTGATCTCGGCGGTCGGGGTGGGCCTGAGAGACACGCGATCCGGCGCGTCGAGGGTGTTCGCCGCGGCGAGGTCGTCGTCGTACAGAGATGACGCGGATCGTACGGAGACGTCGCCGAGCGCTCGTACGTCCACGACGACCTCCGCCTCGTCGTCGAGCGACCGGTTGACGAGGAAGACGGCGGTCGAGGCCGTGCCCGCGTCGTACGTGGCGACGGCATCGACGAGCGGCACCGATCCGTACACGTTCGTCGCGTAGTCGGGGCACTCGAGCCGTACGTCGAGAGCCGTTCCCTGAGCGAGCCGCGAGGTCGTGGCGAACGGGAAGAACGTGGTCTGGCGCCAGGCCGGCCCGCCGGGCTCGGTCATGATCGGCGCGATGACGTTGACGAGCTGCGCGAGAGAGGCGCTGCGAACCCGGTCGGCGTGCTTGAGCAGTGAGATGAGCAGGTTGCCGACGACGACCGCGTCCAGCACGGAGTACTTGTCCTCGAGCAGTCGCGGCGCGACCGGCCAGTTGTCGATCCCGGTGACCTTGCCCTGGGCCTCGAAGTCGGTCATGTACCAGACGTTCCACTCGTCGAACGAGATGGCGATGCGCTTGCTGCTCTTCCGTACCGCCGCGACGTGGTCCGCGCTCGCGACGACCGAGGAGATGAAGCGGTCCATGTCGACGGCCGAGGCCAGGAAGCCACCCGTGTCGCCGTCGCGCTCCTGGTAGTAGGCATGGCAGGAGATGTAGTCGACGTCGTCGTAGGTGTGGCCGAGCACGACCCGCTCCCACTCGCCGAAGGTCGGCATGAACGCGCCGGACGACCCGCACACGACGAGCTCCAGGTCGGGGTCGAGCTGCCGCAGCGCCTTGGCCGTCTGCGAGGCGAGCGTCCCGTACGCGTCCGCGTCGCGGTGGCCGAGCTGCCACGGGCCGTCCATCTCGTTGCCGAGGCACCACATGCGGATGTCGAACGGCTCCGTACGGCCGTTGGCGATGCGCTGCTCGCTGAGCGTCGATCCGCCGCGGATGTTCGCGTACTCGAGCAGGTCCAGGGCCTCAGCTGTACCGCGCGTGCCAAGGTTCAGCGCGAGCATGGGCTCGCTGCCGACGAGCTCGAGCCACTCGGCGAACTCGTGGAGGCCGAACTCGTTGGTCTCGGTGGAGTGCCAGGCGAGGTCGAGCCGGCGCGGGCGCTGGTCGCGCGGGCCGACGCTGTCCTCCCAGCGGAAGCCAGACACGAAGTTCCCGCCCGGGTAGCGGATCGTGCTGACGCCGAGCTCGCGGACGAGGTCGACCACGTCCCGGCGGAACCCGTTCTCGTCGGCCAGCTCGTGGCCCGGCTCGTACAACCCGTTGTAGACGCAGCGTCCGAGGTGCTCGACGAACGCGCCGAACAGGCGCCGCTCGACAGTGCCGATCGTGAATCGCGGGTCGATGACCAGGCGTGCGGAGAACATGTGTGTCCGTTCGAGTACGGGATCGTCGCGGATCCGGCTTTGAGGCTATCGGCGGTGATCGCGCCAAGGACACGTCAGGTAGGCGGGAGTTCGTGCCGATCAGCGCCTGGCTGTGCCACTGTATGCGTCATGACTGACGACATCGTGCAGACGATCACCAAGGGCTACACGTTCGCCGAGGCAGCGATGGAGCTGGGCGTCCTGATGGTCGACGGCAGTCCCGTCCCCGACGCGAAGATCCAGATCCCCCTCAGCATGCTCAACAGGCACGGCCTGATCGCGGGAGCGACCGGTACCGGCAAGACGAAGACGCTGCAGCTGCTCACCGAGCAGATCTCTGCCGCGGGCGTCCCGGTGTTCGCCGCGGACATCAAGGGCGACCTGTCCGGACTCGCCACACCGGGCACGTCGAGCGACAAACTGCTGGCCCGTACGCAGGCGATCGGCCAGGACTGGAAGCCGCTCGCGTCTCCCGTGGAGTTCTTCGCGCTCGGCGGCCAGGGACAGGGCGTACCGGTCCGCTGCACGATGACCGCGTTCGGCCCGACGCTGCTCAGCAAGGTGCTCGGCCTGACCGACGTNNTACCTCGGCTCCGACGAGGGCAAGGTCGAGCTCAAGGACCTGGGCGGTCTCGCCGCGTCGACCATCGGTGTCCTGCTCCGTGAGCTCATCGGGTTCTCCGACCAGGGCGCCGACCTGTTCTTCGGCGAGCCGGAGTTCCAGACCTCGGACTTCATTCGTACGACCGCCGACGGGCGCGGCGTCATCTCGCTGCTCGAGCTGCCGAACCTGGTCGACCGTCCTGCCGTGTTCTCCACGTTCCTCATGTGGATGCTCGCGGACCTGTTCCACGACCTGCCCGAAGTCGGCGACGTCGAGAAGCCGAAGCTGGTCTTCTTCTTCGACGAGGCGCACCTGCTGTTCGCCGACGCGTCGAAGTCGTTCCTGCAGGCGATCGCCCAGACCGTACGGCTCATCCGCTCGAAGGGCGTCGGCGTCTTCTTCATCACGCAGTCGCCCACCGACGTGCCGGACGACGTGCTCGCGCAGCTCGGATCGCGCGTCCAGCACGCCCTGCGCGCGCACACGCCGAACGACGCGAAGGCGCTCAAGCAGACCGTGAACACCTACCCGACGTCCTCGTACGACCTCGAGCAGGTCCTTCAGAACCTCGGTATCGGCGAGGCGATCGTCACGGTCATGGACCCCAACGGCGCTCCGACGCCGGTCGCCTGGACCCGCATGCGGGCGCCACAGTCGCTGATGGGCGCGACGGATCCCGCCATCCTCGCTCCCGGGATCGCCGGATCGGCGCTCATGGCCAAGTACGGGCAGGCGATCGATCGCGACTCGGCGCAGGAGATGCTGGCCCGCAAGGTCGAGCAGGGCGCCGCTGCCGCGGAGGAGCAGGCGAGGGCCGCTGCCGACGCCGACCAGCAGGCCAAGGACCAGGCCGCCGCCGCGAAGGAGGCCGCCGCGCAGCAGAAGGCTGCTGAGCGCGCGACCGCTACCCAGCAGCGTCGAGCGCCGCAGCAGAAGTCGGTCGTCGAAGAGGTCGTCCAGTCGAGCATCTTCAAGCAGTTCGTCAGGACGGCCGGCAACGAGATCGTCCGAGGGATCTTCGGCACAGCCCGGCGACGGTGAGCCCCGGAACGGCGCTGGTCGTACGTCGCGGGAGCTGACGTGATTCTCGTCGACCCGCCTCGTTGGCCGGCCCACGACACGGTGTTCTCGCACCTCGTCTCGGACACGTCGTTGTCCGAGCTGCACGACCTGGCCGCCAGGATCGGGTTGTCGCCGCGTGCGTTCGACCACGACCACTACGACCTGCCGCAACGCCTGTACGAGGCGGCGATCGCCGCCGGTGCCGTGCCCGTTCCCGGGGACGAGCTGGTGCGTCGCCTCGTGGCCGGGGGGCTGCGCGTCCGTACGCCGGACAAGACACCCACCCGCGACGTGGCCCGGCGTCGGCTGGCGGCGCACTGGAAACGGCTCGGGCTGGGACACGACCTGTACGTGGAGCTTGTCTCCCGCTGGTCCGAGCCCCAGCGGCACTATCACGACGTCCGTCACCTCGCCGCGACGCTCGACGCCCTCGATGTGATCGACGATCCGGCGGCGTCGTTGCCCGTCGTACAGCTCGCGGCCTGGTTCCACGATGCGGTGTACTCCGGTGTGGCGGGCGTCGACGAGCAGCTGTCGGCGGACCTCGCGCGGCGGATGCTGGGCTCGTTGCCGGCACCCGATGTCGCCGAGGTCGTACGCCTCGTTCTCCTCACGGCCGGTCATGACCCTGGACCCGGCGACGCCGCCGGCGCGGCCCTGTGCGATGCCGACCTCTCGATCCTCGGCGCGATGCCGGGCCGCTACGACGTGTACGTCAGGGATGTACGCCTCGACTACGCCCACATCGACGACGCCGTGTGGGCAGTCGGCCGTACCGCGCTCCTGGACTCTCTGCTCCTTCTCGACCCCCTGTACCGGACGACCACGGGCCAGGAACTGTGGCAGCAGCGAGCCGTGGCGAACCTGCGCAGGGAACGCGCCCGCTGGACCCCTTAGCGCGGGGAGAGGACCTATCCGTGCGAGGAGAGGAGGTATCCGCGCGAGGAGAGGAGATATCCGCGCGGGGAGAGGAGATATCCGCGCGGGGAGAGGACCTGTACCCCTACGCGAGACACCCTGTACAGCTGATCGACAGAAACGCGCACCGATTAGGGGCAGAGTTGTCAACGAGAAGCCGTGCTGGTGCGTCTAGGGAGTGTGACGGTGGCAACCCGAGTGACCGCGACGGAGGGCATCAGCCTGCTGTACGGGGCGCAGTGGGCTGGACTCGTACGGCTCGTCTGGTTGCTGCTGCATGACCAGCAGGCGGCTGAGGACGTAGCGCAGGACGCGTACATCGCCACGTATCGCAACTGGGACAGACTGCGTGACGAGGAGGCGGCTGTGGCGTATCTGAGGCGGTGCGCGGTGAACGGCGCCCGTTCGGTGATCCGGCACCTCGTGGTGGTGCGGCGGGAGACCGAGGCTGAGGCGGGCCGGGCCGATGCCGCAGGTCGACTGACGGCGCCCAGCTCTGATGTGGCTGCCCTGACGCGACTGGACGGGGACCAGCTGATGGCAGCGCTGGCGACCCTGCCCGACAGACAGCGCGAAGTGATCGTGTTGCGTTACTACTCGGACCTGTCCGAGGCGCAGATCGCTGAGACGCTCGACATCTCTCCGGGTTCGGTGAAGACCCACGCCTATCGCGGGCTTCGGGCTCTTCGCGATCGGATGGAGGTGTCGGCATGAGCGACGACAGGGGTGACCTCGGGGAGTTCCGCCATTTCGAAGAAGGTGTACGCATGTCTCTCCGCGACCAGGCTGACAAGGTCAGCCCCAACCATCGCCTCGGCGCGATCCTCGCCTCCGAGGGACCCAAGCGACGCACCGGCTACTGGATCGCGGGTGTCGCCGCCATCTTCGTCCTCGTCGCCGCTCTCAGCGTCGGCTTCCTGCTCCAGAACCACAACCAGATGAGCACGGCTTCGGGGGCCGCCGCCCCGGTGCAGAAGGACCAGTCCGGCAACGGCGCACCAGTGACACCCGAGGCTGCGACGCGGGCCCCGAGCACCAGTACGGACTCGACGGCCCCCTGGGCGATGCCTGTGTACGAAGTGGTCACCGGCACGAGTACGTTGCCGTGGCTGCTGAACCGGACGTTCTTCTCGGTGCCTGATCCGGGTGACCGTGTGGCGCGCGTACAGGCGGCCGTCACCACGCTGCTCTCCGGCACGACCTACGGCAAGCAGATCGGCATCTACAACTACCAGCAGCCCTGGACTGCCGGCACGACCGCCGCCGTCACGGTGACCGACACGCAGATCGGCATCGTGCTCAATCAGGCCGGAGCGACCGGCCTGAGCGCCGCCCAGCAGCGCATCGCCGTACAGAGCCTGGTGTGGACCGCAACGGCCGCCGCACAGCTCACCGTTCCCGTGACCATCCAGGTCGACGGCGGCAAGGCGATCTTCGCGACGAAGCCGGCCGGCAACTACGCGCGGCCCGACCCGACGCAGTCGTACATGGACCTCGTCCCGATTTGGGCCGACAACCCCACCCCGGGCTCCACGGTCAAGGTGCCCGTTACGGTGACCGGCCAGGCGTGCGTGTTCGAGGCGCAGTTCGCGTGGCAGCTGCTGCAGGGCTCGTCGGTGGTCACGTCCGGCAGCGCGATGGCCTCGATCGCCTGCCCCGACTACGGCACGTACACGATCACGCTCGGATCGTTGCCGACCGGCACCTACACGATCCGGCTGTACGACACCTCGATGAAGGACGGCAGCGTCGCGTACGAGACCCGCGTGACCTTCACGGTCTCGTGAGCTCTCGTGGGGGCCGGTCCTAAACGCCAGGCCAGACGTACAGGGCCAGCATGAGCACGGTGATGCCGAGCTCGATGAGCCCGATCGTCATCGGACGCAACGGGTGACGGCGGGCGACCAGGGGTAGTACGGCCGACCGCACCGTCGTGACGAGGAAGTACGCCGTCCAGGTCAGCGGCAGCCCGTGCCGGCTCCCGACCGCGGCGACGACCACCCAGCCGACGTGCCACGCGACGGATGCGGCGAGGAAGCGGTTCGAGCCGCTCTCGCGGATCATCGACTTCACGGCGAACAGCGTGCCGGCCGTCGAGCCGTACATGATCGCCGCCGCCCACCACCACTCCGGCCGGGGGTCGCGGAGGAACGCGAGCAGGTCGGGCTGCACGGCCACCAGCAGCAGCGCCGACGACGCCACCGCCGTGGCCAGCCCGCTGCCGAGCGAGCGGCCGGCACCGCGGAGGGTGAGCAGGTACGCGACGGCGAGCGGTACGAGCAGCGCCACCAGCCACCCGAGCGCGCCCCATCCGGCGCTCACCAGCAGCGCGATCGTGAACAGCCCGGCCGCGGCCGCGTACGTGATCATCGGCCGTACGGTCTCGCCGCGGCGCTTCACGGGCATCTTCGCCCACCACGACGCGGCGTTGAAGAACAGGTACCCGCCCACCGCGATGCCGAGCACGAACAGCTGGTGAATGTACGGACCGGCGACGATCGCCCCGGCGATCACCGGGCTGACAAGCCACGACCAGGCCCCATGCTCGCGTGGCACCCAGACCGCCGCCGCCCTACGGCGTCTCATCGGGAGGGTCACAGGCGCGGTCACGCGGGTCATCCTAGGGGCGCCCGCGAGGCGCCCCGAGCGGATTGACGGCGGCTTGGAGAAGCCATCAGGATCCATCTCCAAGGTTCGGCGGGAGTTGTGGTCGTTATCCGAAGGGTCGCTGGGGGCAGTCACGCTTCAACGA
>PMLO01000196.1 GCA_003158895.1 Propionibacteriaceae bacterium | reverse complement strand
CCTCCACACCGGTTGGGAACCTGCGCGGGGCACTGGGGCAGGTGGGTCCTGTGGCGACTTCCCTGACAGTCAGAGGCCGGCGTGGAGCCGAGCGAGGTTCGTACGGCTGGTGGCGACCTCCACCACGGTGACCCCGAGAGGGATGTCAGCCAACGCGCCGGGCAGGTCGGCCAGCTGGACCTTCTGATGGAGGACTCCGTAGCCGGCGCAGAGCGAGGCCAGATCGGCGCCGACAGGCGTCGCGAACACCCGCTCGAATGCCTCCGGGTGGCCCGCGTGCTCGAGGGTGGCGAAGATGCCGCCGCCATCGTCGTTGGCCACGACGATCTGCAGGTGGAGGCGATCGCGCTCGATCGCGGGGATCGCCAGACCGTTGATGTCGTGCAGGAGCGTGAGATCGCCGAGGTACGCGCGGGTGGGGCGGCCGGATGCGATCGCGACGCCGACTGCGGTGCTGATCGCGCCGTCGATCCCCGCGAGACCCCGGTTGGCGACGATCAGGGCGTCGCTCGGCAGCTCGGTGGCCACGAGGTCGAGATCACGGACGGCGTTGGACGAGCCGACGAACAGTGCGCTGGCGGGGGTTGTCGCGGCGGCGACCGCCTGCGCGACATGGAGCCCTGTGACCACCGGCCAGGCGTCGATCGCCTCGATCGCATCCATCGCACGTGTGAGACCGGCTTCCGCCCACTCGTACAGCCAGGCCGGGTCGTCGCTGCCGGCGACGGTGACGGCTCCCACGCGGACGGCAGCCCGGCCGGGGCCGAGGTCGTCGGGGTGCCGCACGACCTGGACGACCTGGACGCGCTCGTCGTCCAGCAGCGACGTCACGGGGCGCGACAAGGTCGGGCGCCCGTACACGACGACGCGTTCCACGCGGTCGGCCAGGCTCGGGAGGATCAGCCGGTACGCGTCGACGCGAGCAGCTCCGAAACGCGCGCCCGATGTGGGTTCGGCCAGGAGCGGCCAACGCGCCAGCTCGGCGAGGGCGCTCGCCTCGGGCCCGGCTCCGTCCCCGGCGACGACGACGGTTCGTGGCCCCAGCCCCAGCTCGGCCACGGCGAGCTCGGGGAGCGGCCAGTGGACGTCGGTTGGTGGGGTCGGCGGGGGCAGCATCACCCTGTGGTGCGGCGGAGGCTGGAGCGGTACGTCGAAGCAGACGTTGAGGTGCGCTGGGCCTGGGCGACGGTCCGTACCGCCCTTCGCCGCCGCGAGGGCGTCCAGCCACGGCGTGCCGTCGGTCGTCACCGGGTCGATGTCCGCGCAGTACGCGATCGAGGCCAGCAACTTCCCTTGTGAGTCCGAGGTCTGGTTCGCCCAGGTGCCGCGCAGGCGTACGGGGCGGTCAGCCGTGACGAGCAGCAGCGGGACGCTACCGTGATGGGCCTCCATGGCCGCCGGGACGAGGTTCGCGACCGCGGAGCCGGACGTGGTCACCACGACCGCCGGGTGCTCCGGGTCGGCGCGGCCGATGCCGAGCCCGAGGAACGCGGCGCTGCGCTCGTCGTGGCGTACGTGCAGCCGCAGCCGGCCGTCGCGCTCCGCGGCCGCGACCACGTACGCGATCGGGGCCGAGCGCGAGCCCGGCGACAGCACCACGTCACGCACGCCGGCGGCCACGAGGTCCGCGATCAGTCGACCGGCCGCCTCGATGGAGGAGCTCATGCGGCCCTCCTCGAGTCGAGGACTCGCCAGCACCCGGCGAGTCTGTCCAGCCACCACCGCGTACGGTCGGGCGATGCGGCGAACCGCTCGGGATCGGGCACGGGTGCGCTCGGCCGAGCGGTCAGCCAGCCCGAGGTCGGCAGGAGGGGGTCGGCGCACACGTCGGACGAGAAGAGCGCGACCGTGCCGAGCCCGCAGGCGAGCGGTTCTGACGGGAGGGCCGCGGCCGCGGCTACCCCCGCGGCCATACCGACGCTCGTGTCGAGGGCCGACGACACCACCAGGCGTACGCCCAGCCGTGACAGCTCGTCGGCCACCTCCAGCGTCCGTACGACCCCGCCGAGCGGTGCGACCTTGACCACGGCGACGTCGATCGCGCCCGTACGTGCGACGCGCAGCGGGTCGTCGGCCTTGCGGATCGACTCGTCGGCCGCGAGCGGGACCTGTACGTGCGCGCGGTCGAGCAGCTCCCGCAACGCCACCAGGTCTTCGACCGTTCCGCATGGCTGCTCGGCGTACTGCAACCCGACCTCCGCGAGCGATCGCAGCGCGATCAACGCCTCGTCCACCGACCACGCACCGTTCGCATCCACCCGGATCGCGGCTTCGGGGCGGGCGCCACGCACAGCCCGTACCCGTGCGATGTCGTCGGCGAGGGTCTGCCCTGCCTCGGCCACCTTGACCTTGACCGTCCCGCAGTCGCCGAAGCGGTCGAGGATCGCGGGAACCTGGTCGGCGGTGACCGCGGGAACCGTGGCATTCACCGCGATACGATCCCGTCGCGCGGCGGGCCATCCCTGCCAGGCCGCTTCGATCCCCGACGCGAGCCAGGCGGCCGCCTCCTCGTCGTCGTACTCCACGAACGGCGCGAACTCTCCCCAACCGTGCGGACCGTCGAGGAGCAGAGCCTCACGGTCGATGACGCCGCGGAACCGTACGCGCATGGGAAGTGTCACCACGTGCGCACTCGCGAGAACTTCGTCGAGAGGCGGCAGCGTCACGGGCACCGGCGAATCCTCCCACGTTCTGGATGGTGCCTCCTCGACGAGCCGACGCGAACCGGGCGCTCTGCGTACCGAGCGCCTCACCGGCGCGTGCGATAGGAGCGGCGGGTCTCCGGGCCCTGGGGCGTCGAACCCAGTGGGCGCTGTGGCCGGAGGGCAGGGAACGGGCCGTCCTGGCAGGCGCGACAGTAGAAGACGACGCGACCCGTGTCGTCGAGCGGGGCGGCCTCGATCGTCGTCCCGCAGCGGCGGCACGGCAGGCCCGACCGGCCATGGACGTAGTCATGCTGGCCCTCGACCCGGCTGCCCGTGATCGTCCGCGCGTACGTGTCCTTGTTCGCGTTGAGCAGCGTGTGGGCGCGGGCCACCGTACCGGCCAGCCGCTCGGGGCTGATCTCGCCGACGGGCTTCCACGGCGACAGCCGCTGCAGGAACAGGGTCTCCGCGACGTACACCGTGCCGAGCCCTGCGAGATTGCGCTGGTCGAGCAACGCGGCGCCGATGACGGCTTCGGGTGTCGCAGCCAGGTTGGAAACGGCGCGGTCGGCATCCCACGCCGGCCCGAGTACGTCGGGCCCGAGATGACCGACCAGGGTGTGCTCGTCCCGGGTGGCCACGAGGTCGAGCATGCCGAGCCGGGTTCCCAGCGCAACGTACGCGTCGGTCGCCAGCACCGCTCGTACCGCCGGATCGCCCCACCTGCTGCGTCCCTCACGCGGTGCGACCCGCCAGCGACCCTCCATCTTCAGGTGAGAGTGGAGGGTTCGGCCGGAGTCCAGTCGATGCAGGATGTGCTTGCCGAAAGCCACCACTTCGATGGTCGTATCCCCGATCAGGTCAGCGGTGGCCAATGACGGCCAGCGGAGGTCGGCGATGATGAGTTCGCGGCCGTTCAAGGCGGAATGGAGTCGCCGCGCAGTCTGGAACACCGAGTCGCCCTCTGGCACTTCCCCATTGTGTCAATCGCCCCAAGAGGGGGCCAAAACCGTCGCCAGGGTTCAACGTTCGACGACACAAACATTGATGATTTCTCATCTGCACTTCAGGTCAAATCCGGGCTGACATACTCAGGCCGGGCTTCGCGGTGGAGCCCTATTGGTACGCGCCCCCGTGGGTGCGCTTTCTGCGCACACCACCCCCTAGGAGTAGGCATGCATCCCAGGCACATCGACGCCCATCAGCTGAGGCCCTCCACCCCTCGAGGCCGACGCTGGACAGTCCTCGGCCTGGTGAACGCGATGGTCATGTCCCTGACCATGGCGGGCTTCTTCATCGTCGCTTCTGCCTCTCCGGCGCACGCCGCCGAGACGCCGCCGATCGCCATCGCCGTCTCGGGGCCGACCGACGCGCTCATCCAGTCGGGCGGGACTCCTCTGACGTTCACCGCGACCGTCACGAACCCCTCGCCCAACCCCAACGGCTACAACCTCGGCTACAAGGTGACGCTCCCGCCAGGGGTCACCTTCGTCAACTCATCCGTCGGTGCCCCTGATGTCATCGACACGTCCGGGACGTCGACTGTTCTGTTCTTCGAGAACGTGGCCGACATCCTGACGAGCTCGACGAACACCCTCTCGGTCGACGTCAAGGCGTCGGACACCACGTACCGCGTGAACGCACCCGTCAGCGTGACCATCGACGCGTACGCGAACTCCGATCCCCGCACTGCCCCGACGATGTCCGGTACGACTGTGACCGGCGACTCCGGGAAGGCCGAAGCCGCCGCGACGTCGATCATCAAGGCCATCAAGATCACCAAGTCCGAGCCCAGCCTGGAGAACGAGCTCGTACGCGGCGTGCACGATCACACCACGCTGTACACGCTCAAGGTCACGACGAACGGCGCTAACACCAACAAGTCCGTGGTCGTCGACGACTATCTCCCTGCCGGCCTGGAGTTCCTCGGTTGTGGCACGTGGGACAACACGACCATCTCGCCCACCTCCGGCCTGCCGGTGGAATACCCCGGCGCCCCTCGCCTCGACGTCTCGACTCCTGACGAGACCCTGGCCACGCTCGCCCTGCCCCTCACCGGGACCACCTCCGGGTGCCTCGTCCCGACCTCGGTCACCACCGTCACCGTCGATCCCGACGGCCCCGGTTCGGCGCCGCTCGGCGTCTATACCCACGTCGTCTGGACCATCGGGAACATGTCGGCCGCGTCGGAGCTCAACATCACCTACCGCGCCGGCATCCCCATGCGGGAGAACACGATGACGTGGCCAGGCGCAACCCCGGCGACGGTCTGCTCGGCCGGCAACTGCGACCAGGCGGCCAACCTCGACAACAACTCCGGCCCAGAGACCACCGACGAGCAGAACCTCACCAACGTCGCGTCCGCCAACGGCACATACAACGGGACGGTCGCGCCCGCCACGAGCGCCGCCGTCACCGACACGAACAGCCTCACGATCACCGCCGAGAACCTCGCGATGCAGAAGTCCGTGGACCAGACCAAGGTCGTTCGAGGTGGGATCTCGACCTGGACGCTGAAGCTGGAGACCGGTGAGTACCGCTCGGTCGACAAGAACCTCTTCATCACCGACACCTTGCCCAACGGCCTCTGCCCGCTCGGCGGCAACACCAACTACGCCCACAACCCCGACGGCCAGGACGCCGAATGCGCGTCGACCGGGCTGGACCCGTCGTTCCCGTACGCGTCCGATCCTGTCGAGAACTCCGACGGTACCTGGACGGTGACCTTCGCCGTCACGGCCGGCATGACGGCCAACTCCACGCTCTCCATCAGCTTCCCGACCAAGGCTCGTGAGTACTACCAGAGCGGCTTCGTGAACACCACCCCGGTCCTCGCCAGCGACTCCTGGACGAACACCGTGAAGGCGACCTCGACGGCCACCGGCGTGATCTCCGGCACGGACGTGCCCAACACCCCGGCCGAGCCCGCACCTGACGAGTCCTCGGCGACGCAGAGCTCGACCAACCCGGGCCTCAAGAAGCTGGTCTCAGTACCGGCGCCGGCAGGGACGCTGGACTGCAACACGGCGACGTACGTCGATGCCAACACGGTCACTGATGCCGCGAAGTACTACCGCCCCAACGACATGGTGTGCTTCAAGATCAACCTCACCCTCAACGACGCCGCCTCCACAGTGGGATCGAACCTGTACTTCGGTGACGTCGCCGTCACGGACTTCCTCCCGCCGGGCTTCACGTTCTACAAGTTCTGGGGCAAGGACCCGGTCACCGGCCAGACGTCCAACGACCTGATCACCAGCGGTGTCTCGTACACGGCCCCCGCCAAGGCCGGCGATCCGATGACCTGGAAGCTGGGGAAGACCCTGGGGACTGGTTCCACGCTCTACGTGGACGCCAACTCCGAGAAGGTCTTCGAGGTCGCGTTCTCCGCGACCGCGCCGATGTCGAACACCGGCGGCAGCATGCTTCAGGCCGCCAACCTGGCCAAGGCGACGACGGTCAACTCCGCGGGGGTGGCCACGTCGCTCCGCGACCCGGCGATCTCGCTGCTCACCCGGCCCTCGCTGTCGCTGACCAAGACCCGGAACCCCGCGACCGCAACCGTGGCGCCCGGCTCGTCGATCGCGTACACGCTGACAGCGAAGAACAACGCGGCCGCGGAGACGGGCAGCAACTACGGAGCCGCCTACGACCCGGCGTTCCGCGACCTGCTCCCGACGCAGATCGGCTGCGCGGACATCGTCCTCAACAGCATCAGCGACGGCGGCCTCTGCACGCTCGTGGGCTCTCGGTCGCAGATCGACTGGACCCTCACGGGGACGCACATCGACCCCCAGGCCGAGAAGCTGCTCACGTACACGATCAAGCTCCCTGTGACCCTCGCGCCCGGTGAGGTTCTCACCAACAACGCCGGCGTTCGCGACTACTGGGGACCGGTCAACACGGGGCTCGCCTCGACCAGGTACGTCCCCTCGAGCAACATCGACCCCAGCCTTGAACCGCTCGCCAACAGCCCGCAGGCCCTCGGCTCCCAGACCGTGACGCTGGACGGGGTCAGCGTCGTCAAGCAGCAGATGAGCGAGCTCTCCGAGAGCGGGAACTCGCGGAACGCGGGCCTGTCGGCAAGTGCCGACCAGGCCACGATCGGCGAGTACGTCGACTACGTGCTGCAGACGACGATCCCCGCCAACTCGACGGTCTACGGCGCGAAGATGACCGACACGCTGCCCACTGGCCTGGCCCTGGTGACCACTGGCCCCGCCGCCCCGTCGGCGACCCTCAACAGTGTGGCGCTGCCCCTTGGGTGGTCGTTCGCTGTCGACGCGGCGACCAACACGGTGACGGTGACACCGCCCGCCACGTACGGAGTGGGCGGCACGGCTGATGTCGTACAGATCCATTTCCGAGCGGTTGTCACGAACACACCGGACAACGCTGCGAGCCCGGTTGGCAAAGCCGCCAAGACCAACACGACGAACTTCACGTACACCACGTTGGCCGGAAACTCCCTGACCGGTTCGGCCAGCACCAACCTCACCGTGGTGGAGCCCAGCCTGAGCATGGCCAAGGCGGACAGTACGGGTGGCAGCCCGGTCTCCCCCGGACAGTTCGTCACGTACACGCTGAAGTCGACCAACTCCGGCTCCGCCGCGCACGACGTGGTCGTCACCGACTGCGTCCCCGCACACCTCACCGTGGTCGACCCCTCCGTGGTTGCGCCGTCAGGAGGCACCGTGGCGATCGTCAAGGGCGACGCCACCTGCCTGACCGGCACGCTCCTCACGTGGACGTACCCAGCCGGCTACTCGCTCGACCAGGGCGCGGCGAACGCCCTCACCCTCACCTACCAGGTGCAGGTCGACGCTCCCACGACGGCCGGTCAGACGTTCGTCAACAGCGCGAAGACGACCGCGACCTCGTACGAGGGTGTCAACTCCGAGAAGCGCACCACGTATGTGGCCGTCGCGAGCGACGAGGTCAAGTCGACTCCTCCGACGGTGACCAAGTCCGTCAGCCCGCTCAACGCGACGGTGGGCTCCGAGCTCACGTACACCGTGACGGCCCACATCCCGGGCGGCCTGGCTGCCCCGGACGCGACGATCGTCGATGTCGTCCCCGCCGGAGTCGCGTTTGAGGCGCTCACTGGCGTGACCTGCACGAACGCCCCCGCCGGCCCGCCCGCCTACGTCTGCCCGACTCTGTCCGGCTCGACGTGGTCCGGGGTGTCGGTTCTGCAGACCGCGGGAGTCTCGGCTGGTACGGGAGGCAACCTGAACTTCTTCCTGGACGACCTGCCCGCGAGCGCTGCGGCTCAGCCGTGGTCGATCACGCTGACGTACAAGGCGTCCGTCCACAACCTCGTCGCGCTGACCTCCGGCTCGACGCTCGCCAACACCGCCCAGCTGCGCTGGGACGCGGCGAGCAAGTACACGCTCGGGGGGACCGAACCCAACCCGAACAACCTCTCGGCGTTCGACCTGAACACTCTCAACGCCACGGCGTCCACCACGCTCCATGAGCCGAAGATCGTCACGGACAAGGACGTCACGTACACGGCCGCGAGCACCGCCGGCTGCGATCAGGTCGCTGACGCCACGACTGGGGCGACCGACGCCGACAGCTGCACGATGGCACCCAACGGAGCCTCGCCGTCCATGAAGTACACGGTCACGGTGAAGAACACCGGCGACTGGCCGGCGTACGACCTCACGATCAAGGACACGCCCTCCAGCGAGATCGCGTCCGTGACCCTCACCGGCCCCGGCAACGGCGGCACCACGGGACCCGTCGGAACCGTCGCCAACCCGACAGACCTGACGTTCACGTACGCCGGCCCGCTGGCGCCCGGAGCCTCGCTCACCATCACGTACACGGCCGACCTCAACACGTCCGCCGCGTACAAGACGGGCGACCAGGTCATCAACACGGTGCAGGTCCCGTCGTTCTACGGCGTGCCCCAGGCCGAGCGGCTGGACGCGGCCAACGCCTCCCGTACGTACCGTACGTACACGGGTGGCGCGGACACCGACATCGTGACGCTGGACTACCCGAAGCCGACGATCACCAAGGCTGCGCTCAGCGACGCCACCGACGCGCGGATCGGGCAGGCCTTCACCTACTCGCTCACAGTGACCAACGCGGCGACCGTGGCAAGCCTGTACAAGACCAACCTCAGTGACGTGCTGCCCGCCGGCTGGACGTACGTGTCCGGGTCGGCCACGGTCGTTACCTCGACTGGTACGACTCCGAGCTCGATCACCATCGGTGACCCCGCGGTGACCCCGCCGATCCTCCCGACCGACCCCACCACCCTGACCTGGACGAACATCGCGACGCTCGCGCCGGGAGGAACGTTCACGGTCACCTACCAGGCCATCCCGACCTCTTTGCTCGCCACGACCGTTACGACCGGGACGGCCGCGCACGTGAACTCTGCGACAGTCACCGGTTCCGATGCCACGAACGCACCAGGCAACGGTGGCGGCGCGTACACCGCCGACTCCTCGGCGACCGTACACATCCGCCGGGTCGACCTCTCGCTCACGAAGACGATCGCCCCGCCGACGGGTACGGACTACTACTACGGCCAGGTGGTCCCGTACACCGTGACGGTCACCAACAACGGACCCGATGCGGCCACAGGCGTGACCGTGCTCGACAAATTGCCGACCGGCCTGATCCTGCAGTCGGCTACCCCTGTGGGTGCTTACGCTCCTGGCACGGGGATGTGGACCGTTGGCTCGCTGGCGTCAGGCGCCAGCGCGACACTGACCCTGACCGTACGGATCAACGCCTCCGGCACGATCGTCAACAACGCCGAAGTGGAGACCGCTGACCAGTGGGATCCGAACTCCACGCCCGGCAACATGAGCACCTCCCCGAGTGAGAACGATGGTGCGAGCGTCCTCATCGAGACCAAGAGCACCTCGTTGGGCGACCGCGTCTGGTACGACATCAACAAGGACGGGGTCCAGGATCCGACCGAGCCGGGCATCGCGGGCGTCAAGGTGACGCTGCAGGACCCGGGTCCTGACGGCGACCTCGCGACGGTGGGAGACAACGGCCCGACGGTCACGACGACCACCGACGCGAACGGGAACTACCTGTTCACCGGTCTGGCGGTCAACCGTCCCTACACCGTCACGGTCGATCCGACCACCCTGCCGAAAGGCATGGCCCAGACGTACGACCTCGACGGGAAGGCCTCGGCCAACACGACGCTCGCGACGATCCCGAACAGTGGCACAGGGCTCACAACTGTCGACTTCGGCTACACCGGCGTCGGCTCGATCGGCGACACGGTCTGGTTCGACACCAACGGCTCCGCGACCGCGACCCAGGACGGCGGCGAGCCCGGCATCCCCGGGATCCCCGTGAAGGTCACCTGGGCCGGCGCTGACCTTACGTTCGGCACTGCCGACGACGTGGTCTTCGACACCACCACGAACGCGTCGGGCAACTACCTCGTGCCCAATCTGCCGAACGGCGACTACACGGTGGTCGTCGACACGGCCTCACCGAAGTTCCCGGCCGGGCTGACGCCGACGTACGACGCCGACGGCGCAACCCTCAGCCCGAACGCGTCGGCGGTCACCTTGACCCCCACCGCGCCCGACAACCTGAACCAGGACTTCTCGTACACCGGGACGGCCTCGTTGGGTGACTGGATCTGGCTCGACCAGAACGGAAACGGCGTGCAGGATCCGGGCGAGCTCGGCATCCCGAACGTCGGCGTCACGGTGACGTACCTCGGTGCTGACGGCGTGGCCGGCGGTGGCGACGACATCGTCTTCACGACAGTGACCGACGCAGGCGGCAAATACCTCGTCGACCGGCTCCCCGCCGGCAACTACACGGTCAGCGTCAACACCGCGACGCTTCCTGTCGGTCTGACCGAGACGTACCAGCTCGACAAGGGCACGGGCAACAGCACGGCCGCCGTGCTGGGTTCGGGCGAGGCCAAGCTGGACGTCGACTTCGGCTACGTCGGTACCAGCCAGATCGGCGACCAGATCTGGCTCGACACGCTGGGCAACGGCGACGGGACCTTCAACGTCGGCAGCGACTACCCGCTCACGGGCGTGGCCGTCACCGTCACGTACCTCGGGCCTAACGGTGTGCTCGGCGGTGGCGACGACATCGTCTACACCACGACCACCGACGCGAACGGCAAGTACCTGTTCACGAACGTGCCGCTCGGTGCGTACACGGTCACCGTGGTCCCGCCGGCGAACCTCACCCCGACATTCGACTCCAACGGCGTCGGCACACCGAACACGTCCGCGGTGACCCTCACCACAGGCGCGCCCGTGAACCTCAACCAGGACTTCTCGTACAAGGGCGCCGGTTCGATCGGTGACCTCGTGTGGCTGGACCGGAACAACTCGGGCACTCCCACCGCAGATGCGGGCGAGCCGGGTATCGCAGGAGTCCCGGTCACGATCACCTGGGCGGGCGCTGACGGCAGCATGGGCACGGCGGACGACATCGTGATCCACAGGGTCACGGACGCGAACGGTGGCTACCTCGTACAGAACCTGCCGCTCGGCAGCTACTCCGTGTCCGTCGACACGACGGCGTCGACGTTCCCGGCCGGCCTGGTCCAGACGTACGATGCCGACACCATCGCGACCCCGAACCTCTCCACGGTCTCGCTGACCAACGCGGTCCCGGACGCTCTCAATCAGGACTTCTCGTACGGCGGGCACGCGTCCATCGGCGACAAGATCTGGCTCGACCAGAACGGGGACGGGGTCCAGGACCCGAGCGAGCTCGGCATCCCGGCGGTCACGGTCCACGTGACCTACCTCGGCCCCGACGGCGTCCTCGGTGGTGGGGACGACCTCGTCTTCACGACCACGACCGCCGCTGACGGCACGTACGTCGTCGACGGGCTCCCGTCCGGCGCGTACACGGTCGCGGTCGACCCGACCACCCTGCCCGCAGGGCTCACCGGGACGTTCGACCTCGATGGCGTCGGCTCCGCGAACACAGCGGCCGTCACCCTCGCCACCAACGAGGTCAGGCGCGACGTCGACTTCGGCTACAAGGCGTCAGGCTCGATCGGTGACCAGGTGTGGCTGGACACGCAGAACAGCGGTTCCGCCACATTCGACCCGGCGCCGGACCGTCCGCTCGCGGGCGTGGCCATCACGGTCACGTACCTCGGCCTGGACGGCAAGCTCGGCGGTGGCGACGACATGGTCTTCACCACGACCACGGACGCGAACGGCACGTACCTGGTCGGCGGGCTGCCGATGGGCGACTACGTCGTGGGCGCGGTTCCGCCGGTGGCCCTGACCGAGACGTACGACTCCGATGGCAAGGGCACGGCGAACACGTCCGCGGTGAGCCTCACCACGGACGCTCCGGCCAACCTCGCGCAGGACTTCGCGTACACGGGCAGCGCCTCGATCGGCGACCTCGTCTGGCACGACCGCAACGCCAACGGCGTCGTGGATCCAGGCGAGGAAGGGATCGCCGGCGTGACCGTCATCCCGACCTGGGCCGGGCCTGACGGCCTGTTCGGCACGGCGGACGACATCATCCTTCCGTCGGTGACGACNNTACGACGTCGACGCGGGCAACCTCGAGTCGTCGACCGTCTCGCTGGCGGCTGGCCAGCACCGTACGGATGTGGACTTCGGGCTTCGTGAGGTCGCCGACCTCATGATCGTCAAGTCCCACCCGGCCGGCGCGATCGATGCGGGCGGCACCGTGACCTTCCGGATCACGGTGACCAACCTCGGACCGGGCGTCGCCCGAGCCGTACAGGTCGTCGACACCCTGCCGGCAGGACTCACCATCACCGCCGTCACGGCGACCGGGTGGACCTGTACGACGGTCGGCCAGGAGATCACGTGCGATCTCGCCGCGGATCTCGCATCCAGCGACGCGGCGTACCTCGACATCTCCACCACGACCAGCGTCCAGGCGGCACCGTCCGTCGTGAACTCGGCCACGGTGACGTCATCCACGCCGGACGTGAACCCGGACAACAACCTCTCGATCGACCCGGTCGTCGTGAACGCGGCTGACCTCGTCCTCAAGAAGGCAGTCATCGGCACCCTGGTCTCAGGCAAGAACGCTGAGTACGTCCTGACGATCTCCAACCTGGGTCCGTCCACGGTTCCGGCGGGCAAGGTCGTGGTCACTGACGTGCTGCCGAGCCTGCTGACAGCCGTGTCCGCCAC
>PMLO01000122.1 GCA_003158895.1 Propionibacteriaceae bacterium | reverse complement strand
CGGACGCCGGACGCCGGGACGGATCGGCAGCGAGTGCCTCGAGATCCTGCGGGCGTCGTACGAGCTCGCGCGCGAGCTCCGAGGAACCACCCAGCACGGCCAGTGCCCGCCGGGCGAACCGCTGATCGCCGACCAGCGCGTGTACGAGTGACGGATCGTTGCCCACGAGCTCGACGAACGTCGCGAGCGCGAGGTCCGGCTCCAGCGTCCGGGACGCCTCGTCGACGAGGAAGGCCACGTCGTCCTCGGGGTGGTCGCTCAGCGCCTCGATCGCCCGTACAGCGCGGGCAGGATCGGCGAACCCCTTCCGGACAAGGTCTCCCTCACTGGTCACCAGCCTCACGAAGGCAGGATAGAGGCTCCATCATGCGACGAGCCGTGCAGGAGTAACGCAGCCGAAACACAGACGCGGCAATATGTGCATCATGGACAAGCAGACTGAGTTCGTCTTGCGCTCGATGGAAGAGCGNNNNGTTCGACGGCTCGGCCATCGAGGGGTTCGCCCGCCGTTACGAGGCGGACATGGTGGCCCACCCGGATCCTTCGACGTTCCAGATCCTTCCGTGGCGCGACCACGCGCAGCCGACGGCTCGCATGTTCTGCGACATCAGCCTCCCCGACGGCTCTCCGTCGTACGCGGACCCCCGGTACGTGCTCAAGCGCGCGCTGCGCAAGGCCGGCGACAAGGGCTTCACGTTCTACACGCACCCCGAGGTCGAGTTCTACCTCTTCGAGCCCCCGACCGATTTCACCAAACCGCCGAAACCTCTCGACACCGGCGGCTACTTCGACCACACGACGCTCGGCGAGGGCAGCGACTTCCGTCGTCGCACCATCACGATGCTCGAGGAAATGGGCATCTCGGTCGAGTTCAGCCACCACGAAGGCGGCCCCGGTCAGCACGAGATCGACCTGCGCTACGCGGATGCGCTGTCGATGGCCGACAACATCATGACGTTCCGCGTGGTCGTCAAGGAGGTCGCGGCCTCCCAGGGGATCCATGCCTCGTTCATGCCGAAGCCGCTGGCCGATGCGCCGGGGTCGGCCATGCACACCCACGTCTCGCTGTTCGAAGGCGACCGGAACGCGTTCTTCGACGCCTCCGCCGAGTACCACCTCTCCGACGTGGCGCGGAAGTTCGTCGCCGGCGTGCTGTACCACGCGGCTGAGATCACCGCGGTGACCAACCAGTGGGTCAACTCGTACGCACGGTTCGCCTATGGCGCCGAGGCTCCCTCGTACATCTGCTGGGGTCGCAACAACCGCTCCGCCATGGTGCGCGTACCGGCGCTGAAGCCCACCAAGGGCACGTCGGCACGCGTCGAGGTGCGCACGCTCGACTCGGCCTGCAACCCGTACCTCGCATACGCGCTGATCCTCGCCGCCGGTCTCGACGGCATCGAGCAGGGCATCGAGCTGCCTCCGGGCGCCGAGGACGACGTCTGGGAGCTCACCGAGTCCGAGCGCCGCGCGATGGGCATCAAGCCCTTGCCGAAGAACCTCGACGAGGCCGTACGGGTGATGGAGCGCTCAGAGCTCGTCGCCGAGACGCTCGGCGAGCACGTCTTCGACTACTTCTTGCGCAACAAGCGCGAGGAGTTCGAGTCGTTCCGCCGCCAGGTGACGCCGTGGGAGCTGCAGCACCTGCTGCCGCAGCTCTGAGGCGTCAGCCGAACGGGAACACGTCGGACAGGTCGGCGTGAACGCCGCTGATCCGTACACGTCCTGCCACGGCCTGCGCCCACGTGACGTCTCCCGTTGCGAGCCGTAGGAACGTCAGTGCGTCGGTCTCGATGACGCTCGGCGGCGTACCCCGGGTGTGCGTCGGCCCCTGACCGTGACCGACCTGCACGGCGGCGTACGGAGGGATGCGGACCTCGACCGTACGACCCGGCCGTGATGTGGCCAGCCGTTGCGCGAGCATTCGCGTCGCGAGGGCAACCAGGTCAGGGGCCATCGTCAGCGACGCCTGCTCTCCCGCCACGATCAACCTGGCCAGTCCGAGTTCCGAAGGCTCAGCGCGAAGCTCGACCCCCGCGCCCGCCAACGTCGCCTGTGCACGGACCAGAGCCTCTTCGAGCTCGCGGCGACGACGATCGGCGACGGTCATGCGGGCACGCTAGCCCACCTCGACGGAGTCAGCCGTTGAAGGGCCCCCAGCCGCCCTCGGGCTCTCCGTTCTCGTCGAGGTCGTTGAAGCGCGGGTCGTGGTCGAACTCCTTGTTCCGCGCGGCGACCTTCGCGAGTGCCTGTGAGGCCTCCGCCTGTGTCGCGTACGGGCCGAGCCGTTCTTCGCTCCGGCACCCCTCGTACGGCTCGACCGCATGGTGCGTGAGACACCAGTACCACTCGCCAGCCGCCATGATGTCCTCCTCGCGGTGGGTAGGATGCGCCTTCGTGAGTCGTGTCGAACCCTACCCCGTGTCCCCCGTCCGTACCGTCCCGTCGTCGATCCAGCGACCGGAGTACGTGGGCAAGGAAGCGCCCAAGCGCTACACCGGATCGCACGTGCAGACGGCCGAGACGATCGAGAAGATGCGGGTCGCGGGCAGGATCGCCGCCCAGGCATTGGCCGAGGCGGCAGGGCACATCGCGCCCGGCGTCACGACCGACGAGCTCGACCGGGTGGCGCACGAGTTCATGTGCGACCACGGCGCGTACCCGTCCACCCTCGGCTACCGCGGCTATCCCAAGTCGATCTGTACGTCGGTGAACGAGGTCATCTGCCACGGCATCCCCGACGCGCGCCCGCTGGAGGACGGGGACCTCGTGAAGATCGACATCACGGCCTTCAAGGACGGTGTGCACGGCGACAACTGCGGCACGTTCGGCTGCGGCGAGCTCGACGACGCGTCGCGGCGGCTGATGGAACGTACGAAGACGGCGATGGAGCGAGCCATCAAGGCGGTCGCACCAGGGCGCGAGATCAACGTCATCGGGCGGGTCATCGAGTCGTACGCGTCGCGGTTCGGCTACGGCGTCGTCCGCGACTACACCGGCCACGGCGTACACACCGCGTTCCACTCGGGCCTGACGATCCTCCACTACGACGAGCCGCGGCTGAACACCCTCATGGTGCCGGGGATGACGTTCACCATCGAACCCATGCTCACCCTCGGCGACCACAACAGCCACATCTGGGACGACGACTGGACCGTCGTCACCAACGACTCCTCCCGCGTCGCCCAGTTCGAGCAGACCCTCGTCGTCACCGACACCGGCGCCGAGGTACTGACGGTCCCCTGAGGCCAACCGGCACGCTTGACGAGCAGCCAGGCGTTCAACCCCCGAAGTTCCGCTGATGATTCGGCGCCCTCGGGCCACTCGGCCGTCGGTTGCCGAAGGCGCCCTCCTACCCTTCGTAGGGAGGCCGCTCACAGTCGAGGGGTCGCGACACGCCGACAGGACTCCGAGCGAACCACAGTCACTGGCCCCTCGACTCGGGTCGAGCGAGATGTCGTGGCAGATCCGGAGTTGAGGGGTCGCGACACGCCGACAGGTGGCGATTCTCGACCGCAGTTGCTGACTCTTCGACCTGTCGCCGCCCTCCGGTGTCAAGCCCTGTGCTGGCTGGACGCCAGAGGGGTACGTCGAGAAGTCACGCTCACCCTCACCCAGAACACGGAATCCGTACGTCTTGGCGCACGTCTGGGCTCTCGGCATCGTCACCCGACCGCGCCGGGCCATAGACTTGCCCGCGGACGAGTCGGCCGGGTGACCGCGGCCCCGCAAGGGTCGAGGAAAGTCCGGACTCCACAGAGCAGGGCGGTGGGTAACACCCACCCGGAGTGATCCGCGGGACAGTGCCACAGAGAACAGACCGCCCAGNNGAGGCTGGGTCAGGGTGAAACGGTGGTGTAAGAGACCACCAGCACCCCAGGTGACTGGGGTGGCTCGGTAAACCCCGCCCGGAGCAAGACCAAAAGGGCCTTCGGGCCTGTGACGGCGCATGAGGGCTGCTCGCCCGAGTCGTCAGGTAGGTCGCACGCGCTTGCGCGAAGGCCGTTGGCAACAGCGGTCGCAGATGGATGGCCACCCGCCCCTNNGGGGCGACAGAATCCGGCTTATAGGCCGGCTCGTCCCCCTAAGCCTGCTCTGACTAGGGCAGATAGTGCCCCTCGTGGAGTGAAATCCCACTGGGAGTCCGCAGAATCATCCATATAGTCCGACTCGTCCCTCAACCCTGCTCTGACTAGGGGAGATAGTGCCTGTCGTGGGTCGGAATCCGCGTGGGAGTCCGCGGAATCAAGAGACCCGATCCCCCGTTCTACGGGGAGTCGACGATGTCGCCGAACAACCGGCACGCTCGCGCAATGATGCCCCGGTCCTCAGGGCTGAGTCGTTGCAGCTGCGTGTCCAGCCAGGCGTTGCGCTGGTTGCGGGTGACGATGGCGAGTTCTGCGCCCTCGGGAGTGGTACTGAACCGTACTTTCCGGCGGTCGTTCGGATCGGGAGTACGGATCGCATAGCCGGCCGCGGTGAGCCGGTTGACGCTCTGACTCATCGATGCGGGAGCGACCTGACCGACGTCGCTGAGCTCGGTGAGTGTGTGCGGTCCGTTCTTGTGTAGGAACGTGAGGACCTCCAAGGCTGTGTCTCCGAGGGTGCCCTCTGCCCGTTCGCTTCGGAACCGGCGGTAGAGCCGCCCCACCGTCGACCGCAGTTGACCGCTGAGGTTGTTCGCTTCCGAGCTGTCGATGAGCCCGCTGCTTGCATCCTTCTCCATGGGTCATTAGTATACCTAAATACGTCCTTTAGTATACCTAAGCACTGAATAGAGCCCGGGCCCTGCGGGTCTGAATCGGAGCGATATGACATCGCCAAACCACACTGGCGGATCGACCCTGACGGGGAAGCCGTTCACGTGGCGGTTCACCACGCCGCTGTTCATCGGGGCCGCACTGAACGCGGTCAACAGCTCCATGATCGCCACGGCGCTGGTGCCGGTCGCGGTCGGCCTGCACGTCTCGGTCGGACAGACGGCGTCGCTGGTGACCGCGCTGTATCTGGCCAGTGCGATCGCACAGCCCACGGCCGGGAAGATCGCTGAGGTCTTCGGCGCCCGCCGGGTCTTCCTGATCGGCATCGTGCTGGTCCTGCTGGGCGGTGTCGTTGGTGGGGTGTCCCAGAACCTGCTGATGCTGCTGATGGCGCGNNCAGCGTCGAGCCACGTGGGCGGGGATGGAGAAGCCACCCGGCGCGGTGCTCGGTGGCCTGCAGATTGCCGGCCTGGCGACCGCCGCTCTCGGCCTGCCTGTCGGCGGGATCCTGGTGCAGGCGCTCGGATGGCGGTCGGTGTTCTTCGTCAATGTTCCTGTGGCGCTGGTCGCCCTTGCCGCGGCGTTGATCTGGATTCCCCGCGACCCCGCACAGCGTGGGCCGCGCAACGCTGGCGAGGTCGTCTCTCGTATCGACCTGACAGGCATCATCGGCTTCGCCGTCGCGATGACTGCGCTGCTCGCGTTCCTGTTCGCGATTCCCCACCCGAACTGGGTCATCGCGGCAGCGGCCGTGGTGCTGTTCGCCTCGCTGGTTCTGTGGGAGCTGCGGGCCAAGCACCCGTTCGTCGACGTTCGGCTGCTCGTGCGCAACGCGGCGTTGACCCGCACCTACCTGCGGTTCGCCCTGGTCGGCCTGTGCGTCTACATCGTTCTCTACGGCATCACCCAGTGGCTGGAAGCCGCACGCGGGATGCCCGCCCTGACAGCAGGACTGCTCCTGCTGCCCACCAGCCTGATCTCTGGCATCGTCGTCGTCCCCATCTCACGGCGCAACCTGATCCGCGGACCCATCATCGCCGCCGCCGTCGCCAGCCTGGTCGGGTCCGTCGGCGTACTGCTCCTGAACTCGCACACGAGCATCGTCTGGATCGTCGCGATCACCCTGCTGTTCGGTGTCGCGCTCGGCGCCGGCGCCAGCGGGAACCAGATCGCCCTCTATACCCAGGCACCCCCCGACCAGCTCGGCGTCGCAGCCGGACTGTTCCGCACCTTCGGATACATCGGCTCGATCGCCTCATCCGCCATCACAGGCATCGTCTTCCACAGCCAGGTCAGTGACACCGGCGTCCACACGATCGCGCTCATCATGATCAGCGTCAGCGCCGCAGCACTCGCACTGTCAGTCTTCGACCGAGCACTCCGAAACCCCAGACAAGCCACCACCCAGCATGACGAGAAGGAACCACACCATGCCTAACCCCATCGGTCGCGCTCTTCGCAACCACCGCGCCGGACACCAGACCCTGGTCTGGGCCCGCCCCGACCTGCAGGCACCCGAGAACTTCACGCTCAGCAGCCCCGCCTTCGACCACGGGACGCCCATCCCCGAACACCACCGCGGCCGACTCTTCCGTCCAAACATCTCCCCCGCCCTCGCCTGGACACCACCCCCAACCGGAACCGCGGAACTCGTCCTGATCGTGCAAGATCCTGACGTTCCTGGCCGGCAGCCTGCGACCCATGCCCTCAGCGTCGGCATCGATCCCTCACTGGGCGGCATCCCAGAGAACGCCCTCACCCATCCCAGCCCGATCCCCGGACTCACCCACGGCAAAGGCCCTCTCGGACACCTCGGCTGGGCCGGCCCGGCGCCCATCCCGTCCCACGGCCCCCACTCCTACGTCTTTCAGCTCTTTGCCCTCGACCACCACCCTGAGCTACCCACCAGCTTCAGCCTCACCGACGCACTCACGACCATGACCGGACACGTCATCGGACGCGCTCGCCTCGACGGCACCTACGAAATCCGGTAACGCCGCCAGCGGCGGGTGCAGGACGTAGTGCAAGCGCGAGGCCGATGCTCGTTCGGCCAAAGCGCCAGACGTGGTCTGGGTCCCGGACTGCCGGGTTCAGCTCAAGGCTGCGGACGCGCGACTGGCCTGGGAGTCCGTAGGGAGTCCGCAGAATCTCCAGCAGATCCCAACAACCCCAACCAACGCAACCGTAAAACCCCTAGTCAGTTTTACTTTGCCAACATGGCCAACATGCCCGGCTCCCTGCTCGCAAGGCACAGCACAGTGTCCGGCTTATNNGGCCGACTCGTCCCCAAACCTGTTCTGACTAGGGAATATAGTGACTTTCGTGGGTCGGAACCCGCTTGGGAGTCCGCAACAAATCTGCGACACGCACTCCGGGTTGCCCGAAGGACCGGATCGATCGCATCCACGTGCGTTTCGTCGTATGGTCGGCGAACTCGATCATCGCGAGTAGGAGATCGTGAACTGGTCAGGCTGGTCCAGCACCCGTTGTTTGCGCGCCAATCAGACTCACTGAACTTGCGCCAGGCTGCCTCAAGGCGTGGGCTGAACAATGGGAGCCGCGGCCTCGC
>PMLO01000107.1 GCA_003158895.1 Propionibacteriaceae bacterium | reverse complement strand
CTCCTTCGACGCCGAGTAGATGCGCGTGCCGACGATGTCGGACGGTACGAGGTCGGGCGTGAACTGGATGCGGGCGAACTCGCCGCCCACCACCGTCGCGAAGGACCGTACAGCCAGGGTCTTCGCGACCCCGGGCACACCTTCGAGCAACGTGTGACCCTTGGCGAGCAGCGAGACCATGAGCTGCTCGACCATGTGCTCCTGGCCCACGATCACCCGCTGGACCTGCGCGATGGCGTCCGTGAGCAGTCTGGCTGCCTGCTCCGTCGTCATCGGACCAGAGGCTGGCGGCTGGTTGGTCACTGTTCTCCCCCAAGGGTCTCGGTCGCGGCCCGTACGGCGCCTCGCCCACGATACCGGCTCATCGGGTGTCTTCCCTGTCAGCCATCCTGTGAACCNNGGACGAGCCGTACGAGCTGTTGTCGCCTCTGCTGCCCACTGATCCTCCGAAGATCGGCGACTTCTGGCTGGACTCGCGCCTGTTGGCCACACCCAGCGGCATCACGTACCTCGCCCATGACGAGCTCGGCGCCATCGTGATGCTGGTCCTGCTGTCCTCCGGCGCGGCCGAGGACGCGGCAGCGCGTGACCGGCTCGCCGGACAGGTCAACGCGATGCACATCGACACGGTCGTCGCGCGGGGTGGCCAGGGTCAGCACGAGGGCAGGTTGGCTCATAAGTTCCGTTCCGAGGACGACGACCCGGTCGCGCCCGGCCAGCAGCCGTTGGCGCCGTGGGTTGCTTTGGCGTACGACGGTACGGCGGGAGCATCCGCCGAGGCGCACCGCCTTCTCGACGAGATCAGCCTGGCCCGGGTTCCGCAACAGGGCCAACCGTCAGGTCCCGACTACGCGCTGCACTGGATCGACCGCGTTCAGCCGGGCCTCTCACGGCTGTGGCCGTTGCCGTGGCCGGGTCGTCATGACCGGGCCGGACGCGTGTCGATCCTCGCGTCGTGGCTGGTGATGATCCTCATCGCGATGCTCGCGATCCTCATGGCGATCCTGTTGTTCAGCCAGTCCCCGCCGAGTCAGGCACCGCCTCCCTTGCCGACGACCCCGCCGCCCTCATCGCAATCCGGGTCTCCGCCACCCTCCGCGTCCCCGTCGCCGCAGTCCGCCTCGCCGTCGCCGTCCTCCGGATCGCCGTCGCCGTCGTCCGGATCGCCGTCGCCGTCCGGGTCGGGGAGCCCGAGCCAGTCGCAGTCGGCCAGCCCTTCGCCGTCGAGCGGACAACCGTCGGGATCGGAATCGCCGAGCGCGGCTGGACCTCCGACGACCAACCCGCGGCTTTAGGCCGGGTCCCGGCGCTCGAAGGCGGCCGGGCATACGAAAACGTCCGAGCACTCATACGTACTCGAACGCGGTATTAGCCAGGTCCGACGCTCATCGTTCGCTCCCCGTGCGAACGGATCAGGTCCGACCGACTACTCGTCGCCGTACGACGCGGTGGCGGGTGACGTGGCCGACCGTTCGATCCCACTCGTACCCGACTTGGCGGCTCGTGCCGTCAGGCTTCCCGGGCTTCCCGGGCTTCCCGGAGAGCCGGCAGTGAGCCCACTCGTGCGGGCATTGCGAGTGCGTACATCACTGGTCAGACGGTCGACGATCACTTGACGATCAGAGGTGATCTTCTGTCGCTTTCCGCGGTGCTGACGATCTCTGGCGACACGCTTGCCGGATGGACCCACCTGGGGCCGACCAACCATGAACCACCCGATCGCCCCCACGATCGGCACCAAGGCAACGAGGTACCACAAGGGTTTAGGAAGCATCCGAACGTCCGCCGCTGGCGACCGCAGGATCATCAAGATCGCTGCGATCGACACGACGAGACTCAGCGCCACGAAGATAATCGACGGGCTTGGCATTCTTTCCTCACATCCAGGGTAAGTGCAGCGTGGCATGGACGGCCGCAGTACCTCATGGACGCTAGAGATCTCTCATCCCTCGGAGCCCGCCCAGGACCGGTCGCCGCGATACGTACGGGACGCCTGGATCACTTTCGCGATGATCGCGAGCGCGTGCTGCAGGTCCTCCACACCCACCTCCGCACCCACGGCGTTCGACCACGCGTGCTGCTCGTCGCGGAGGGAATGGACGACCTCGCGACCCGCCTGCGTCGGCTCGAGGAGCTTCGCACGACTGTGCCGAGGGTTGTCCCGGTATACCGCCCAGCCCTTGTCCACCAGGATGTCGGCGACCCGCTGGACGCTCTGGCGCGCCAGCCCGAGCCCGACCCGGCGGGCGATCTCGGCGACCGGCAACGCTTCGTCCAGCGTGGCCCCCAGCACTTGCCACCAGGCCGGCGTGAGGCCGTGCGGCGTGGCGATGTCGTGGGCTGCGGCGAGGAACTCGCCGTTGAGCTCGAAGGCGGGCAGTACGAGTGCGGTGAGCGCGTCGCCGTCGGCTGTACGTGTCACTGCCCACCCCCGACGAGGGCGTCGTAGTAGCGACGTTCGCCGGTCGTGTACAGGCCGTACCAGGCCTCGATGACAGGAGCCGGGAACACCTCAAGGCGCTCGAAGATGGCACGCGCGAAATCGATCGGCGCGGTGGCGGGTGCCGTGATGACGGTGTCCTCGGCGACCACCTTGGCCTCCCGATAGTGCTGGCTGCCGTGGTAGGCGGGTGCCTGAGCCAGGAAGTCGGGAGCGTTACTCGTGTGAGGGCGGTCGTTCAGTAGCCCTGTACGTGCCAGGCCCAGTGTGGCGCCGCAGATGGCGGCCACGGGTGTACCCGCCGCGACAAGGTCGGATGCAAGCTGGAGGACCTCGTCGTGTCCCGCTGCCCACGTGTCAGCGCCGGGGATGATGAGCAGGTCGATGTCCTCGGGGTTGATGTCGGCGAGGCTCGCGTCCGGTACGACAGTGAGGCCGCCCTTCGTCCTCACAGGATCTGTACGGGTGCCGGCGGTGATGACATCGAACCTCTGCTGCATCCCGTTCGCCATGGCCAGGCCAGGGAGCACGTACCCCAGCTCCCAGTCAGCCAGTGTGTCGGTCACGTACACGACGATCGTCTTCATAGCCCCTCCTTGACAGTATGCTGTCATTTTAGTTGACA
>PMLO01000154.1 GCA_003158895.1 Propionibacteriaceae bacterium | reverse complement strand
GGACAGGTCGGCCATCACCATCACCGCGCCGTTGAGCACGCCGACGAGCAGCAGGTCCTCGCCCCGGTAGTCGTCATCGATCTGTGAGGCGATCTCTACGAGCCGCTCGTCGAGCTGGCTCTTGGTGTACAGGACTTGGGACAGGTCTTCGGAGACATCGCGCAGATCCACGGGGAAACCCTAGCCCAGCCCGTTCGGGTGACTTGCCGGTGATCACGGCGGCGGTCACGGGGTGGACGGCAGGACGCGCTCGAGTGTGACGAGGGTGTAGCCCTGAGCTCTGATCTGGTCGATCGTCCGCGCCAGGGCGTCCGCGTCGAACGTGGTTCCGTCGTCGGGGTTCGAACCGACGTGCATGAGGACGATGGCCCCGGGCCGCAGCGCACCGACCACTCGCCGCAGCACCTCGTCGGCGCTCATCCCGCCGGCCGTCCCCTTCCAGCCCCAGGTGTCGACCGTCCATCGGAACGGCACGTAGCACTCGGCGTTGACCAGGGCGATGGTCCGTGCGTCCACGGCGCCGTAGGGGAAGCGGAAGTACGGATGGGGGTCCACGCCGGTCACCTTCTGGATCGATGCGGCGCCCGAACGGATCTCAGCCAGCACATCGGCCGCGGCCAGCCGGGTCAGGTCCTTGTGGTTCTGGGTGTGGTTGCCGATCGGGTACGTCGCGGCGATCGTCCGTGACGCCGTGGGGAAGGCGTTCACGAAGGTGCCCGTGAGGAAGAAGGTGCCCGGCGCCTGACGCCCGGCCAAGGTCGCCAGGATGGGCGCAACACCATCGGCGTTGGCGCCGGCATCGAAGGTCAGCGCCACCACCTTCGCGCTCCCCGGAACCACGGTGTGGTCCTTGCCGAGAAGAGCCGACGCGATCCCGCAACCCTGGGTTGTGGACGTCGTAGCGCGGGTGGCGCCGGTGGTCGATGTCGTACGGGCGGCGCTGGTGGTCGAGGTCGTACGGGCGACAGCCGTCGAGGTCCGCGTCGTCGGCACCGGGGCCGAACTGGTGGGTGGAGCCGAGGTCGGTACCACCGACAGTGACGGTCCCGTCGCGTTGCCGGGTGACGAGTCGCTCTCAAACGTGGAGGAAATCGACGCGGAGACCGCGGTCGGCACGGCGCGAGGCACGGCGCAACCGGCGCCGAGCGCCACCACCAGGACCGCGGCGTAGAGCAGAGTTCCGAGCCTGCTGCTCATGCCATCCAGTCTAGTTCGACCCCGCCTCGCCGGAGGCTCCCAGCACCGGGTCAGCGCTGGATGAGGAGGTTCCCGTCGTGACGGACGATCCGCGCGCCGGGGACGTCGACGCCCTGCTGCCCGCGCCAGTCGGTGACCAGCTCGGCGACCGCCCGTACATGCGTGGCAGAGAGATCATCCGCCCCCTCGCGGCGCAGCCAGGTGAGAAGCGCGCGGTCGCGCAAGGCACGGTCGGCCGCTCGCAACGGGTCGATCGCCAGGGCACCGTCGGGTTGCGACGCCTCGATGAGAAGCCTCGCTGACAAGGTGTCGAGCAGATCGGCGTCGGCACGGCAGAGCTCGGCGGTACGGGCCAGGGCCTCGGGAAGGCCTGGACCGAGTGCATCGGACAACGTGGTGAGCGCGTCGCGGACCCGGCTGCGGCTGTACGACGGGTCGGCGTTGTGAGGGTCGCTCCACCAGTCGAGACCGGCCTCGCGGCACGCCGCCTCGGTGTCGGCCCGCCGGACGGCGAGCAGCGGGCGCAGCAACCGCCCTTGCCGCTCCGACATCCCGGCGAGCGAGCGAGTCCCGGAGCCGCGCGCGAGCCCGAGCAGTACGGTCTCGGCCTGGTCGTCCAGCGTGTGGCCCACGAGCACGACCGCGTCACGGTCGGCGAGCAGGGCGCGGTACCGGGCGACCCTGGCGTCAGCCTCCGGCCCGTCGCCGCGATCGACGACCTCGACCTGTACGACCTGAGCCGAGACTCCGAGCGACTCGGCCTGTGCGGCGGCCCGGGCGGCCACGGCCCCGGATCCCTCCTGCAGCCCGTGGTCGACCACGACGGCCGTCACGGGCAGACCGGCGAGCTCCTCGACCCGACGCGCGCACCACGCGGCGCCCGCCGCCAAGGCCAGCGAGTCGGCCCCACCGGACACGCCGACGACGATGCGTTGTACAGGTCGCGGCGGCGCTGACCGGCCGGCCGGAAGGCCCTCGGCGACCACGTCGCGCAGCACCTTTCGTACCGCCTGCGCCACGCGCAACCCGGCCGGCCCCAGCTCCTGGCGGGCCATCAGCAGACCCGGGTCACCCAGGCGGCGGGGTCGGCGATCTCGGCGCTGGTCGGCAGGTTCTCGACCCGCTCGTACACGCGGTTCAGCCCGCCGACGCCGACGCGATCGATGACGGCCCGGCAGAACGTGGCGCCGTCGGTGTACTGGGCGTGCTTCACGTCGAGCCCCATGAGGCCGCGCATGACGGCGTCGAGCCCGGGCGCGTTGCGTCGGCCGTCGAACTTCTCGCGCAGCGTCGCGACGCCGAAGACTGCGTCCGTACGGTCCATCATCACGTCCGCGTATCCCTCGACCAGGCTCATCACCGCGGTCACGCTGGCGAGTGCCGCGCGGCCTTCGGGACCGAGGGCGACCTCGGCGAAGCTGAGCGAGCGACCACCGCGCAGCACGCCGAGCAGCGACGGGGTCTCGGCCTCCACGACCTGGGCCACGAGCGTGCGCAGGTGCTCGGGCAGCCACGGCGCCTGGCCGAACTGGTAGCGGTGCGTCACTTCGTGGATGCACACCCATAGCCGGAATGCGTCCTTGTCGACCCCCATGCTGCGCTCGACGGCCGCTACGGTCGGCGCAACAAGCAGCAGCCTCGGCACCTCGGCGTACGGGTCGTACTGGCCCAGCACCCGCGCCGACACCCACGCCAGGACCGTGCCGACCTGTATGGCGGTGGCCTCACCAGCGAGCCGGTCGGACAACGTCGGGCTGTCGGTGACATAGGGGGCGAACAGGCCGGCAGCGAGCCGTACGTTCCAACGCAGCCATGTCGGACGGTCGACGACGAGCGGTGGGGCTCCCGGCGGCGCCTGCAACCCGGTGGTCCTCGCGACGATCTCGTCGGCCCGCTCGGCCGCGACCCGAAGGCCTGCGACGACCTCGGCCAGCTCGGCGTCAGGCAGCTCCGGGCCCGGGTCGACCAGGCGAGCACCGAGCCGCTCCGCGAGCGACCAATCGACCGGGGGAACAGAGGTCATGAGGCGAGCGTACTGATTCCCCGAGACTCGCCCTCCCCGCCGCTACCCTGAATTGCACGAGGAGGATCGATGAGCGCGTCGCCCGGCTGGGACCACCATCAGCGCCCCGCGCCCAACCCTGGTCGTCCGTCCTTCGACCAGTCCGGCGAACCGGTCGGCTACAACCTCAACGATCTGCCCCGGTACGAGCAGCCGCCACCCCCACAGCTCCAGCGCTATCGCGTCGCGCGGCTCAGCCAGGCGGACAAAGGCATTCGGATCAGCATGACGGGCCTCCTCACGTCGCTGTTCCTCGTCACCACGCCGATCGCCGTCGTGGGAGTCGTGATCAGCGCCATCGCCCTGCGCCGATCCCAGCCTGGGGACAAGGACCACGCCACGGCGATGGCCGGAGTCATCCTCGGCATCCTGGCTCTCCTCATCGCGCTGCTCGTGTTCTTGCGAATTTCCGCGGTCCATCCCTGAGCCCGAACCGAACGAGGAGGATAGGTGAGCGCATCGTCCGGCTGGGACTACGGACAGCCGACCGTGCCCGGCACCGATCGCCCCCGCGACAGCAGCGAACCGTTCGGCTTCGACCTCGGCATCAGTCCGGCGTACGAGCAGCCGCCGACGACCGTATCGTTGCCTGCCGCGGCTGACGCGCCGGCCAGCCTGCCCAGCAGTGAGGCGACCACCGGCTTCGTACTCAGCCTCGTCGGCCTGGCAGCGACACCGTTCTTACCGATATTCACGTTCGCCTTCGTGGTCTCCGGTCTCGTGATCAGCACGTCGAGTCTGCGTGACTGCGACCGCGGGGTGGCCGCAGGAAGAGGCCGAGCGATCGCTGGGGTGATCCTTGGCATCCTCGGCGTGGTCGCGACCCTGGTCGTGATCCTGGGCTTGATGAGTTGGTCCTCGGCGGTCAGTCCGTCATGACCCGCACGACTCCGTGCACTTTCGAAGCGCATGAGGAGGACCGGTGAGCGCATCGTCGGGCTGGGACTACCCGCCGCCCACCCCTGAGCCCGCTCGTACGCCTCTGGACAACGGGAGCGAACCGGTCGGCTACAACCTCGAGGACACGCGGTTCCAGCAGCCGCCGATGCACCCCTATGGCTACCCGGTGGCCCCACTGCCCACCGGGCAGGCGACCGCGGGATTCGTGCTGAGCCTCGTCGGCTTCCTGACCGGATGGGTTCTCCCTGTGGTCACGGTGCCGGTGATGGTCGTCGGACTGGTGCTGAGCGCAGTCGCGCTGAAGCGGTGCCGCGAGGGTCTCGCTGGTAGCCGCGGTTTGGCGATCGCCGGCCTCGTACTAGGCATCCTGGGGCTCGTGCTCGAAGCAGTCATGGTGGTGTTCATCCTGGCGCTCTGGGCCTGGGGCCGCTGAGCTCGAGCCTCATCAGCCGCGCCCGGTAACGACCTGTACGTCGACCGCAGGGCATAGCCTGAACCGCACAAGGAGGGCCGATGAGCGCGTTGTCCGGCTGGGACTACCAGCAGCCGCCCGGGTCCGGCCCGGCTCCGGCACCACACGACGACTCGGGCGAGCCTGTCGGCTACAACCTCGGTGGCCCGCCGATCTACCAGCAGCCTCCGTTGCCACTGCTGGAGCCGTACCACCTGCCCGCGCCGACTCCCAAGAAGACCTGGGAGGTTGCCGTCGACTTCGGGCTCAGCCTCGTCGGCCTGGCCATCGTGGCGTTCGTCCCGTCGTTCACGCTGCCGATCTCGGGGTTCGCGTTGGTCGGCTCCGCGATGGCTCTGATCCGGTCCCGACGGGCGTCTGCCGGGTTGCCTCGGCTCGCGGTCGCCGGTCTGGTCCTGGCTGCCGTCGGGCTCGTGCTCGCGTTCTTCCTGGTTGCGGCCTCGTACGGATCCTCCACGAGTGGTCCCTGAATCCGGGACCATCTCGCCTAGCCTGAGCAGCCGCAGGCGGCCACGACACTGGTCGTACGTTCCAGCCAGTCGCGGGCTGCCAGGGCCTTCTCGGGCGCGACATCGTTGGCGATGAACGCGAACACGACGAGGCCGCCGTCGGCCGTACGCGTGAAACCCGCGAGCGAGTGCACACCCGTGAGAGTGCCGGTCTTGGCGCGTACGGCTCCGCGGCCGGCGCCTTCCGTCGTGGGGTCGTCGTAACGCGCGTACAGCGTCCCGTCGGCCGCGGCCGTGGGCAGGCCGTCGACGAGCGCGCGGTAGCGGGCGTCGTTGAATCCCTTCGCCACCGCCAGCGACAGCACCGTCGGCGTCGCGAGGTTGGCGCGCGAGAGGCCGGAGCCGTCGTCGATCTCCATCCCGTCGCGCCACAGACCCAGGCTGACGAGCTTGGCCTGCATGGCGGTCTGTGCGGCGGTGATCGATCCGGATGCCCCTGCCGCCAGCGCGATCTGGCGGAACAGGACCTCGGCGCCGTCGTTGTCCGAGTGGAGCAGCACCTGGGACACGATGAGGTCGAGCGGCAACGACTGTACGGAGGCGAGGGTCGTGGCTCCCGCCGAGGCCGTGCCGGCAGCGACCGCCGTCACCGAGATCCCCCGCGCCTTGAGCTGGGCCGCGAACGCATTCGCCGCGCCGCCTGACGGGTCCGTACCGTGCACTCCACCCACGATCCCTTCGTCCACCCACAGCGCTGAGGTGGGCGTCGCGAACTCGTGGTAGCCGACCGCCCAGGCCGGGTTCCAGGCGGGACCGCTGAACAACGAGTCGTCGTACGCGAGCGACACGGCGGTCTGTCCGGACGCCTTGAGGGACTTCGCGGTCGCGTCCGCCAGGTCGCCGATCGAGGCACGCTCGGGATAGCTCGTGGCCGTGGAGCCACTGAGGTACGGGTCACCGCCGCCGACGAGGACGATCTGGTTCCCGGTACCGGACACGACCTTCGTGGTGAAGCGATGGTCCGGCCCGTACGCGGCCAACGCGGCGGCGCTGGTGAGCAGCTTGAACGTCGACGCAGGTGTCATCAGGGCGTCGGCGCTCTCGCCGGTGACCACCGCTCCGGTCAGAGGGTCGATAACCACCATCCCGTCGCGAGGCACAGACGTGCGATCAACCGCCCGCAACTTCGCCAGCAGGGTCGCACCATCGGGCAGCTTGCCCTGGCTGGCCGTGGCCGCGACCGGTATCGGCGTGACCGGGCTGGGCGTCGGGGTCGGCGTCGGCGCGTACAGGCTGGGGTCGATGGTGGGGCTGCCTCCGTCGCTCCACAACCCCGTCGCGTACAGAATCCTCGGTCCCCCGAACCACACTCCTGCGGCCAGAACGAGCACGACGGCCAGGGACAGCGCCATCGAGCCCAACGCTCGTCGTGGCACAGAGTCCTCCCGGGCGGCTATCCTGCGAACCAGTCGACACATTACAGAAGGAAGCTGACAGTGACGAAAGACCTCAGGCGGCAGCTCAATATCGAAAGCCCTTCGGGCCTTGTGTTCGACGTCACGATCGAGATACCCCGAGGCTCGAAGAACAAATACGAGCTCGATCACAAAACGGGGCGCATCCGGTTGGACCGCACTCTGTTCACCTCGACGCAGTACCCGAGCGACTACGGCTTCATCGAAGGCACGCTGGGCCAGGACGGCGACCCGCTCGACGCGCTCGTGCTCCTGCCGGAGGCGACATTCCCCGGCGCGCTCATCGAGTGCCGCGCCATCGCGATGTTCCGGATGACCGACGAGATGGGTGGCGACGACAAGGTCATGTGCATACCGACGGCGGACACCCGGCAGGACTTCTTGCGCGACATCGGCGACATCCCCGAGTATCAGCTGCTGGAGATCCAGCACTTCTTCACCGTCTACAAGGATCTCGAGCCCGGCAAGTCCGTCGAGGGCGCCACCTGGACCGGCCGCGCAGCCGCCGAGGCCGAGATCCTCGCGTCGTATGAGAGGGCCAAGGGCACTCACTACGAGGCGCACCACGTCAATCTCGCCTGAGTCGTACGGGCTGCGGTTGAATGGCCCGGTGCCCCTGCTGATGCTGATCGCGCCGTCACTCAACCGCGTGTACGCGGGTGAGGCACCACGCCTCGCCGCCGCCGAGCTGGCGGTGACCGCCGGGGTCGAGGTCGAACCGGTCGTCATCGCCGGCGTCGACTACCTGAGGATCGATGCCGAGGCCGATCAGCGACTCCTCGCCACGGTCGCGGTGCAGTCGGCGAAGCTCGGGCTGTACGAGGACGTGGCCGGGCTGCTGCGGCCGATCGAGCTGGCGAAGGTGGACCTGCTCGACGAGGACCTCGTGACGATCCCCAAGTACCCCGGCAAGACCAATGAGCAGCTCACCCGTCTGCTGCTCAACGTGACGCTCTCGCAGGTAGCGCTGCCGCCGGGCCCGCGAGCCATCCTCGACCCCCTGTGCGGGCGTGCCACGACGCTGCTGCAGGCGTGGCGGCTGGGCCACGATGCGGCAGGCATCGAAGCCGACGAGAAAGCTGTCGAGGCGTTCGCCGCGTACCTCAAGACGTACCTGCGCCGCAAGCGCCTCAAGCACAGCGCGGAGATGACCCCGGTGCGCCGCGAGGGCAAGTCACTGGGCAAGCGGTTCGACGCCGAGGTGAGCCTCGACGGCCGCAGCCTGTCGATGGGCATCTTCACCGGCGATACCCGCCAGTCGGGGAAACTGTGGGGCAAGCGCCGGTTCGACGCGATCGTGACCGATGCGCCGTACGGGATCGTGCACGGGTCGGTCAGCGATGTACGAGGGGGCGGCCGCGATCGCTCGGCCTCCGCGCTGCTCGCCGACGCGATCCCTGTGTGGGCGGGGCAGCTCCGTACCGGCGGCGCGCTGGGAATGTCCTGGAACACGCTCAGCACCCCGCGCGAACGCGTGGCCGAACTCCTGGCGTCTGCCGGTCTGACCGTCCGCGACGACGGCCCCTGGCGCCACTTCTCGCACCGCGTCGACTCCTCCGTACATCGCGACGTCATCGTGGCGGTACGAGAGGTCTGATCTCCGCCCTAAAGCCTCGCGATCGTTGTTATCAGCTCGGTTGTGGGCCATTGCGACAGCAACGGCCCACGCGTTGGTGGTTATGGGGACCCGAAATCCGCTGGTAACCACCAACGCGTAGGCCGACATTCATGGCGACCCGCTGAGGCGCCTCATAACCCGAAACGCGAGGCGCGTCACATCGCGAGGGCGCGCTCAATGCGCTCGATGACTTCCCACGGGCGCGTCATGATCTCCTTGGCGAGCCATCTGACGATCCGGTAGCCGAGATCGCGGAGCATCTGCTCGCGCTCCTTCTCGTTGACGAAGGCGTTGGCCTCGCCGTACTTGATCGCGCCGTCGCACTCGCCGATGAGGTTCGCCTCCGGCCAGTACAGATCCGGGTACACCTTCCCCATCGGCGTCTGGATCGTGGCCTGGAACTGGGGCGTCGGGACACCCGCCAGGTGCAAATGCCCCGCCGTCAAGGACTCGGCCGGCGACTCCCTGCACGGTTCGACGAGGTCGATCGCCCCGAGCAGCCTCGCCCGTCGGGTGGGTGGGGCCGCCGTGAGGAGCGACTCACGTGCGGCCTTCACGAATCGCGGGTTCGAGTAGTCCGTGCGGCGGGGACGACCCCCCACGAACGAGGCAACCAGGAGGCGGCTCGCGGCATCGAGGATCACCAACGACTCGTACACGGTCCGCCCCGCCGCCAGGTCGACGGCAGTCCTGGACACCGAGGTGACCGCGTACCCGTCCGGATCCCGGACGACGCTTGCGACAGGGAGGTCGCCCGTGTGCCAGGTCGCCGTCGAGCTGCGCGAGCGGTGCGACGTACGGCCCGGGCGCGTGAGCGATACCGGCGACTCGTGCCAAGGGTCGAAGTCGGGGCTGGGCAGGTCCCACACGACAGCCGCCGACTCGTGGCTCAGCACGGCGTCGGGGTTGGCGACCTGCTCGGCATGGGCTCTCGCGAGATGCTGGCCTGCAGGGGTGTCCGGCCACGCGTCGGTGCTCAGGAAGACCCCGGCCCGCAACTGGGTCAGGCGGCCGGTCATGAGCTGGGTACGGATCATGGCGTCGGTCACTCCTGACTCCAGCAGAAGCGCTCGGGTGACGGGTTGCGTGGGCAATGTCCATGGCCTGGGGGTGCGCATGCACCGAGTCTGGCGAAACCGCCGCGCCCGCGGGAACGTTATCCACAGCCTCTCTCGGCACGTTCGATCCGAGGACCGTCACGGTGATGTGGAAGGCTGCTCCGGGCCTCCGGGCCTCTCGATCGTTGTTATCAGCTCGGTATTCGGAGCCGACGGCCGCATCCGCCTCGCGTTGGTGGTTATGAGCGCCCAAAGGGCCTTGGTAACCACGATCGCGTAGGCCGACATCTGTGGAGCCGGACCGCAGTGCGTCATAACCCCGATCGCGAGGCGCTTGGAGGCGAGGGACACATTCGTCGTGCGCGACACGCACCACGACCTGCCCACTTTGCCGCCAACCAAGGCTGTCTACGGGTCCGCGGCAGGATCCTCGGACATTCGGCCAGAATGGCCCCATGAGCGAACACCGCGTCCTGTACCTGATGCGCCACGCGTCGGCGGACTCCTGGGGGATCCTGGGAGACAAGAACCGGCCGCTCACGCCAGGCGGACGCGCCGAGGCGGCGTTCATCGGGGAGCAGCTCGCCGATTCGGGCATCCAGTACGTGGTCGTCTCCGCCGCCGCCCGTACACGCCAGACCGTCGCGAACCTCGGCCTCGGCGTCGATGTCGAGTCGAGCGACCATCTGTACGGCGCGGGGTCGGGCACGATCCTCGATATCATCCATGAGCTCGATCCGGCGCTCACCTGCGTCCTCGTCGTCGGTCACTCGCCGAGCATCCCGACGCTCGTCCACCTGCTCGCCGACGAGGAGTCCGACAGCGAGGCGCTCGACCTCGTGTCGACGCACTTTCCCGCCGCCACCTGCTGCCGGCTCGAGTTCGACGGACCCTGGTCCGACCTCGACACCGCGCGCCTGACCCGTACGTTCCGCACGAGGCTCCCGCAAAAGCCCTAGTCAGACCGTTCCCTGATGGAAGCGGCGACGCCAGGCGTTGCCGTCGTGCAGCCACACCGACGAGTACAGCGTCTCCTCGCCGGCACGCCGCAACCGGTACCTCAGCAGCAGCACGTCGCCCGCCAACCGGTCCGCGCCCAGCACCGTCAGCTCGACAGCCCCAGGCAAAGACACGGCACGAGCGAGGGCCGACCCGCGCGTACGGATCGCACCACCCGGTTCGTACGCCACGTAGTCGGGGTGCAACAGCTCCGAGAGCCGGTCGCGGTCGAGCAGCACCTCGTCGGTGAGCAGCGCGCGCTCCAGAGCCACGACCGTCGTCTCGGCGTCGTCCTCGGGAGCCGGCCAGCGACCCGACGGAGTAGAGACCACCGGCACGTCGGGCTCGCTGAAGAGGTCCGGCTCCGGTTCCCGTTTCGTCGGCCCGACCGCGAGCGACACCGCGGGCGCCGAGCCGGCGACGAAGCCGGGGCCGTGGGGCACGACCAGCCCGTCCCGGTACGCCGTGGCAGCAGCCCTGGCGAGATCGTCCGCCCTCTCGTTCAACGCATGACCCGCGTGGCCCTTGACCCACTCGAACGTGACGACACGGCCCGCCAGCTCCTTGTCGAGCTCCTTGAGCAGGTCGATATTGAGCACCGGCTGCCCGTCCGCCTTGCGCCACCCGCGGCGCTTCCACCCGGGGATCCACTTCGTGGCGCAGTTGATCGCGTACTGCGAGTCGCACAGCACCCGGAGCTCCTCGCCGCGCGTCTGCCNNGCGGCAATGATCATGGCGTCATCCTGGCAGACGATCAGGCGTCGAACAGGCCCTGCGCCAGCCAGCCGTCAGCCGGGAAGCCGCCGGGCATCGCCCAGATCGACGACCCGATCGTCGTCGTCCACTCGTTGAGCGCGTCGGAGCCGTCGATTCGCTGCAGGATGGGCGTGAACTGGCTCGCGATGGAACCTACGCACGCGATGAGCAGAAGCCCTGACGTTCGGCGGCCCTCCTCGTCACGGACGGAGTTGAGGCCGTGCCGCAGCTTGCGACGCCGCTGTTGGTCATGGGATGGGCCAACCGGCCGTGCGCGTTGTCGGCGATCAGTACGAGCCATCGACCATCTTCGCCGACACGGTCATGACCGCGGCGGTCATCGTCGTGTCGGTCGCTCCGGTCGTCCTGACCTAGGCGTCCTCGACGATGATCCCCGGGCTTGTCGTGCTGCCGGTCTTCGCCGAGAACGCCGCCGGTGCGCCCAGGCCGACAACCAGCCCGAGGGAGGTACGTCGCGAGAAGATCACTTCACGTATACCAAGGCGTTCACGCCTCCCGTACACACGGTATACGTGCCTCTCAGACAGGCCATCTGATAGTCCTTCTGGGTCACGGGCGAGTTCGCCGTCACGGTGAAGCTGCCGCTTGACCCTGCGGGGATGGCTGCTGCGACGTTGAGCGCGAACTGGCAACTGGTGGTCGAGTTGACGGCCACGGTGGTCGATCCGGAGCACAGCGTGGCGCCGTTCGGTGGGAACGCGTCGGAGGGCGTCGCCGAGGGTGTCGACGTCGCGCTCTGCGCCGCGGACGGCGTACCGCTTGCTTTGCCGGCTGGGGCCGACGCCTGCGTCGCCGTCGGAAGCGTCGTCATCTGCGAATGGGGTGTCGGCGAGCCTCCACCGGTGAACCAGAGGACTCCTCCGGCGATCGCCGCGACGACGAGGAGCACGAGAAGCATGATGACCCCACGGGAGCCCGAGAAATTGCCACGAACCGGCCGTGACACCGGTGACGGCGCTGGCGCGTACAGGCGCTCCGACGGGAGCAGATCAGCTTCGGGTGTTCCCGGACGGGACGCCCATGCAGGCGACGGCATGGAGGGCGGTGGCACCGGTCGTACTGCGGTCGCCTCAGGATCCGTCGTGGCGTCCGCTCGCCTGAACAGCTCGTCGTCGGGGGCCGCCGGCGCCTCGTCGGCGGGTCGGCGGAACAGATCGTCGGGGATCGCCGGACGGTCCATGTCCCACGCGGGCTCGGAGGTGACAGCCGCGGTGTCCGCAGACATGTGTGCTCCGCACGACGGGCAGAACAATGCTCCATCGGGCGGCTCGGTTCCACAGCGTGGACACGGGGTCATGGGTGCCGAGTGTAGTAGTCGCCGCTGGTCGGGCCGGGGAAGTGTGACGCAGTCGGTATCACCACGTGCCGCCCCCGCCACCGCCGATGCCGCCGCCTNNCGCCGCCGATGAACCCACCGCCCCCACCAGAGAAGCCCGAACCGCCGCTCGAGCCGACGGTGGGCGTCGAAACGGCCGAGTCGAGCGTCGCACCCAGCCCCTGGAAGACTCCCGACAGCGAGTTCGATCCCGTCGCCGCGAACATCGTCTGGAGCGACGACGTGCCGCCACCCGTGTACCAGGCGGGCAACGACATCGGGGCACCCCGATCGACCAGCTCGGCGAACACGGACACCCAGTGATCGACGCAGCCGAACGCGATGGCG
>PMLO01000055.1 GCA_003158895.1 Propionibacteriaceae bacterium | reverse complement strand
CACGCCGCCGAGGATGTTGCGGACGGTGCCGTTGGGCGACTTCCACATCTCCTTCAGGCCGAACTCCTCGACGCGGGCCTCGTCGGGCGTGATCGTCGCGCATTTCACGCCGACGCCATGCTTCTTGATGGCGTTCGCCGAGTCGATGGTCACCTGGTCGTTCGTGGCGTCGCGGTTCTCGATGCCCAGGTCGTAGTACTCAAGGTCGATGTCGAGGTACGGGTAGATCAGGCGGTCCTTGATGAAATGCCAGATGATCCGCGTCATCTCGTCGCCGTCGAGCTCGACGACCGTACCGTGCACTTTGATCTTGCCCATGGGATCTCCCTCGAGACTCGCGGCCCAACAATCTTGACGTCAAGGTATCTCAAATCTCTGACGCCTGCACCTCGATCGGCGAAGACCGCCGCGGTGCGTTGGTTGCCTATCGTCCCCTACTTCGTGACCGTTCGGAATCGCAGGCGCTGTCCCGGTCGCAACTGAGCGAGTCGATCGCACGAGGCATCGGTGAGCACGCCGACGACCGGATAGCCGCCGGTGGTCGGATGGTCCGGCCCGAAGATGACGGGTCGACCGTCCGGCGGCAGCTGGATGGAACCTCGCACCACGCCCTCGCTAGGGATTTCAGAGTTTTTGGCGCGGCTCCACTGGTGTCCCGCCAGCCGGATGCCGACGCGGTTCGAGTCCGGGGCGACGGTCCAGTCGCCGTCGAGGTTGGGGATCACGAGCCAGTCGGTACGGGGCCCGGGCAGGGCATCGAGTGTGACGAGGCCATCGGCTGGCGGCGTGAGCGGGGCGACATCGGCGCGTGGGGGCGGAGCCGCCTCGCCGAGCGGGATAACGTCGCCGGCGGCGAGCGGGCGTGGTCCGATGCCCGACAGCGTGTCCGTGGCACGTGATCCGAGGACGGGCGGTACGTCGAGGCCGCCCGCGACCGACACGTACGCCCGGATCCCCCGCGTGCAGTGCCCGAGCCTGAGCTGTTCGCCGGGCAGGAGATAGAAGGGTTCGCCGTAGCCGACGGGGCGTCCGTCGACGGTGGCCTGGACGAGCCCTCCCGTGATCACGGCACGGGTCGCGGCAGTTGCTCGTACGGTCAGGCCTCCGAGCAGCACCTCGAGCGCGGCAGCCCCGACCGCGTTGCCGACCAGTCGACGCCCGAGCTCGTACGCGCCGGTGTCGAACGCCCCCGACCTGCCCACACCCATCGCCGCGTAACCGGGCCGACCGGCATCCTGCACGAGCGTCAACGGCCCCGGCGCCACGACGACCAGCTCAGCCATGGCTCAGCTCACGAACCGTACGGTCATGCCCGGCTGAAGCAGGGCCGGAGGATCCGCGTCGACGTCGAAGAGGACCGCGTCCGTGTGGCCGATGAGCTGCCAGCCGCCCGGCGAGGAGCGCGGGTAGATGCCGGAGTAGCGGCCGGCGAGGCCGACGGCTCCCGCGGGGACACTCGGGCGTGGCTCCGCTCGGCGCGGGACCTCAAGACGCGGGTCCCCGCCGACGAGGTAGGCGAAGCCCGGGGCGAACCCTCCGAAGCCAACCCGCCACGGCGTCGCCGTGTGGGCGGACACAACCTCGGCCACGGTCAGTCCCGTGTGGGCGGCGACGGCCGCCAGATCGGGGCCGTCGTACGTGACGTGGATGTCGACGGTACGAGGGGTGGAGACGCGTGACGCCGCTGCCGAGCCCACCCCGGGGAGCGCACGGCGCACGGCCTCCAGATCGCCGGGCGCACCCACGGTCACGAGCAGCGTGTGCTCACCAGGGACGACGTCCTCGACGCCGGCCAGCATCCGTACAGGCTCAGCCAGCGCCAGGACCTCGTCGGTGTCGGCCAGCTCGACGAGTACGGCGCGCTCTCCGCTGGGCAGCAGCCTCATGCGAACGGACCGAGCCCGACTCCGGCGTCGACCAGCGCCGCACGCACCCGCCGAGCCAGCGCGACCGCTCCAGGCGTGTCCGAGTGGAGGCAGATCGAGTCGGCGACAACCGGTACGAGGGTGCCGTCCACGGCCAGTACGGTTCCAGCGGTCACCATCCCGACCACCCGCTCGGCGACCGCGTCCGCGTCGTCGACGATCGCGCCGGACTCGCCGCGCGGTACGAGCGAGCCGTCCGCTCGGTAGGCGCGGTCGGCGAAGACCTCGGCAGCCGTCGCCAGCCCCAGCTCCGCAGCAGCTTTGAGCAGCTCCGACCCGGCCGGCCCCAGGACCGCCAGCGGCGCCACTTCGACGACACCGAGAACGAATGCCCTCGCCAGCGTGGAATCGCGCGACACGTCGTGGTACAGCGCACCGTGCGGCTTCACGTACGCCAGCCTCGTGCCAGCCGCGCGGCAGCACGCATCGAGCGCGCCCAGCTGGTACACGGTCGCCGCGACCAGCTCCTCAGCCGACAGCTCCAGGTGGCGCCGCCCGAAGCCGACGAGATCGGGGTACGAGGGGTGGGCCCCAACGGTCACGCCCCGGGAGGCTGCAGCCCGGCAGGTCCGCAGCATCGTCGCCGGATCGCCCGCGTGGAACCCGCACGCTACGTTGGCGCTGGTGACGACGTCGAGCAGCGCCTCGTCGTCGCCCATGCTCCACGACCCGTACGACTCCCCCAGGTCGGCGTTGAGGTCGACAGTCACGAGACCCCGTCCACGATCACGTCGGCGCGAGACTCCGGGTGCTGCGCCGCGACGTACGCGGCCTCCTGCGGCATCCAGTTCGTCGACCAGCACTCCCACCGGGCGCCACCTTCGCGCTCCTGGGCGCGTGCGATCCGTACGTCCTCGTCCACGCTCACCCAGACCCGTACGTCCCAAGGCACCTCGACGGCCTCGTCGGTCACGTGGATCCCCTCGACGATCACGGGCGCGCGGGTCACAGCGATCTGCTCGCCGGGCTCCTGGCTCGTCCAGTGCCAGCGGCGGTAGGTCGCCACCCCGTCGGTACGCACCGGCCCATACACCTCAAGGATGAAGCGTTCGTGCTCCCACAAGGGACGACCCGGCCGCGACATGTCGTCGCCGTGGACGACATCACCGCCGAGCGCGTGCGCCAGCCGGTCCGCGAACGTGGTCTTCCCCGCGCAGCTCAGCCCGTCGATACCGACAAACGCCGGCCGGCCGGCCGGTACGCGCTCGTCCAGCAGTCGACGGATCGTCTCGATCGGATCGGGGCTCATGCGGCCATTATCGACGCCGCGCCGAACGACGCCCTCCGGCGATCAGAACGCGCGCACCGGATCGCCCCACGTCGCCAGCACGAGCGGACGGACCAGCGACGCCAGGTACAGCGAGCCGGTCACGACCAGGTCGCGCTCCGGACGGGCCTGCAGCAACGACAGGCCCTCGGCGGGAGTGCGTACAGCCTCGGCGCTGATCCCCAGCGCACGCGCCTGCTCGACGACGACCTCGGCGGCGAACGAGCGCTTCACCTTGTCGCCGTCGCCGAGGGCGTACTCGGGGACGATCAGGTGGCTGACCAGCGGAGCCAGGAGGGACAGCGTCGCGGCCAGCTTCGTATCCGGAGCCTGCAGCAACGTCACCATCGCGGCGATCGAGGTCACCTGGTCGTCGCGCAGCGCCTCCACCAGCGCGGCGACCTTCTGGGGGTTGTGAGCACCGTCGAGAACGAGACGGCGACCGGTCGCCGCGAACCGCTCGTACCGAGCCGGCGGTGTCTCGGTGACCCTGACGTCGGCCATCGCGAAGCCGTCTCGCCTGGCCAGCACCTCGACGGTCGCGCTCGCCAGAGCGAGATTGCGCTCCTGATAGTGCGCGCCGGGGTCATGAGCCGCGACGATCACGTGTCCGCCCACCTCGCGCGCCCGGTCGCGCACCACGTCCAGCACGACCTCGTCCTGGTCGACCACGACGACCGTGTTGCCCTCGCCGACGATGCCCGCCTTGTGCGTGGCGATGGCGTCGACCGAGTTGCCCAGCAGCTCGGTGTGGTCGAGGCCGACCGCCGACACGACACAGACCTTGTCGGGTGACTGGAGCGCGTTCGTGGCGTCGCGCGTACCGCCGATGCCGACCTCGACGATCGCGTACTCGACGTTCTCCTGCGCGAACACCCACAACGCGAGGCCGACACCGAGCTCGAAGTACGTGAGCTCCCGGTCCAGCGAGGCGGCCAGTGGGAGGAAGTCGTTGACGTACGCGACGAAGCGGGCCTCAGGGACGGGGACGCCGGCGACCTGTACGCGTTCGTTCACGGCCACGACGTGAGGCGAGACCGTCAGACCTGTACGGAAGCCGGCCGCCTCGAGCAGGCCTCGGATGAGGTACGCGGTCGAGGTCTTCCCCGACGTACCGGCCACGTGGATGATCCGATAGCTGCGCTCCGGGTTCCCGAGATGGTCCAGAAGAGCGCGCAGCGTGTCCACGGAGCTGTGGCCTCGGGTGCGCCGGCCGGAGAAGTGCAGCAGGGCGTCCAGGGCCGAGTCGAGGTCGGAGACCATGCGCGCCCCTCTCACCAGTGCCCTCGGGAGCGCCGACCCCCTCGGCGCGGCGCTACCCTACCCCGGTGACCGCGTCCGAGCCCCACTGGGTGATCACGCTCCGCTGCGCGGATCGTCCTGGCATCGTCCACGCCGTGAGCGGGGCGATCGTTGCCGCTGGCGGCAACATCACCGAGTCGATGCAGTTCTACTCCTCCGACACCGAGACGTTCTTCATGCGCATCCAGGTGGCGCTCGCGGTGCGGGTCGACCTGGAAGCCGAGCTCGAGTCCGTACGTGACCTGCTCGATGCCCAGATCGAGGTCGACGAGGTCGGGCGACCCCTGCGCACGCTCGTACTCGTCTCGAAGGCAGGACACGTCCTCAACGACCTGCTCTTCCGCCACCGCAGCGGCACCTTGGGAGTCGACATCCCGCTGATCCTCGGCAACCACGACGAGCTCGGCCCGCTCGCCGCGTTCTACGGCATCCCGTTCGAGCACCATGAGGTGACGCCCGGAACGAAGCACCTGCTCGAACAGCGGATCCGGGAGGCCTGCGAGCAGTACGACATCGAGCTGGTCGTCCTCGCCCGGTACATGCAGATCCTGTCGCCGGAGCTCTGCGCCTACCTCGCTGGTCGCGCCATCAACATCCACCACTCGTTCCTGCCCGGGTTCAAGGGCGCCAACCCGTACCGGCAGGCGCATGCCCGCGGCGTGAAGCTCATCGGTGCGACGGCACATTTCGTCACGACCGAGCTCGACGAGGGCCCGATCATCGAGCAGAACGTCACGCGCGTGAGCCACTCCCGTTCCGTATCCGAACTTGTCGAACTGGGACAAGACATCGAGTCAGGCACCCTCGTCAGCGCCGTGAAGCTTTTCGCCCAGCATCGGGTACTGCTCGACGGCAGCCGCACGATCATCTTCGACTGAGGGGCACGAGCCACCCGGGGTCGCACGCCCAAGGGAATCTCGTCAGGCCACGCCGGTGGGGCGGTGGAGCGCAGACATGTCCTCGTCCGCCCACGAGACGAGGTTCCAGCCGTCGCGGTCACCCTCGATCACGACGTAGTCGGTGTTGTCGAGTCTCCAGTGGCGCGCATCACCGGCCGTGGTGTTCGCGCACACGAACGGGATCCAGACGCGGAGCGCCGCGCCATGGCTGACGAGCGCGGCGACCTCGACGCCCGTGTCCGCGATCTCGTCGATCGCAGCCTCGAAGCGCTCCTGGAACTCGGGCCAGTTCTCGCCCTCGGGGAGCTTGCTCTCGGGCGCGGTGTGCCACGTGTCGAGGACCGACACGTACGGGACCCAGTCCTCGCTCATGTCGTGCTCGCCGGCGAAGATCTCCCGGAGCCCGGGGTGCTCCGTCACGACCAGACCCTTCGACGCTGCGAGCGGCTCAGCCGTCTGGCGCGCGCGGGTCAGGTCGGAGCTGTAGATGGCCGTGATGGGTTCGGCGGCGAGCCGATCGACGAGGGTGGCTGCCTGCTGGAGCCCCGCCTCGGTCAGCGGCGCACCGGGATGGCCGGTGTCGAGGAGGTGGTCGAGGTTGGACTGGGTCTGCCCGTGGCGAATGAGGATGAGCCGCACGCTCCGACCTTACGACAGTCCCACAGGCCCCCCGGTGTCGCCCCACATCGACCCCGCACCGCCCGTACGCACGCCGGTCGGTTTCACAAGGGATGTGGTCATTTCGTCACATCCCGTGGCAAATCTGCCTAGGGATGTGACAAGTTCCCTACATCCCCTGTGAAACCGACACGAGCAGCACCGAGCCTCCCCAGCGGGTACAGGTCAGCCCGTACATCTCCCTGAAAGGTGCTTGCCACTCCTGTTCCGGTGCTCGGCTGCTAACGTGAGGAAGTCCCTGCGAGAGGAGTTCACCCACCGTGTCCAAGAGCCCCGTGAAGGTCGCCGTCACCGGCGCCGCCGGCCAGATCTGCTACAGCCTGTTGTTCCGCATCGCGAGCGGAGCGCTGCTGGGCCCCGACCAGCCCGTCGAGCTGCGACTGCTCGAAATCACCCCGGCCCTCAAGGCCCTAGAAGGCGTTGTCATGGAACTCGACGACTGTGCCTTCCCCCTGCTCAGCAAGGTCGAGATCGGCGATGACGCCAACACGGTGCTCGACGGCGTCAACGTCGCGCTGCTCGTCGGCGCCCGTCCCCGTACGGCCGGCATGGAGCGGGGCGATCTCCTCAGCGCCAACGGCGCGATCTTCACCGCCCAGGGCAAGGCGCTCAACTCCCATGCGGCCGATGACATCCACGTGCTGGTGACCGGCAACCCGGCGAACACCAACGCGCTGATCGCCATGAGCAACGCGCCCGACATCCCCAAGGAGCGCTTCAACGCGCTGACCCGCCTCGACCACAACCGCGCGACCGCTCAGCTGGCCGCCAAGCTCGGCGTATCGGTGACGGCGATCAAGAACATCGCGATCTGGGGCAATCACAGCGCGACCCAGTACCCGGACATCTTCCACGCGAGCGTCAACGGCCAGAACGCTGCCGCGGCCGTGAACGATCAGGCCTGGATCGAGAACGACTTCATCCCGACCGTCGCCAAGCGCGGCGCTGCCATCATCGCGGCCCGCGGCTCGTCGTCGGCCGCCTCGGCCGCCAACGCGACCGTCGAGCACATGCACGACTGGCTGCTCGGCACCCCCGCGGACAGCTGGGTCTCGCAGGCCGTCCCGTCCGACGGCTCGTACGGAGTCCCCGAGGGCATCATCTCGTCGTTCCCGGTGCGCACGAAGGGCGGTGCGTACGAGATCGTCCAGGGTCTGGAGATCGACGACTTCTCGCGTTCCAAGATCGACGCCTCCGTCGCCGAGCTCCTCGACGAGAAGAACGCGGTTACCGAGCTCGGGCTCATCTGATCCGATTCACCCGCGTTGGCCCGGCCCCGTGCCGGGCCATCGCTGTGTCAGGGAACGGTGACCACCCGCGCGGCCGGCACCCAGAACGCGAGCACCGTGATGCCGACTCCCATCACCAGCATGGCGATGACGTCGAGCCACCGCGCGCGTACGACCAGTAGCCCGGCCTTGTCTCCGAGCCACCACCGCAGACCGGCGCCGACGAGAAGCCCGAACCCCATGATCGCGCTACCCCGGCGCCAGTGGCCTGTCGGCAGCATTGCGTACATCGCACCGACGCCGAAGATCGCCACCGTCACGAACCACGCCCACTGACGGCGCACCATACCGAGCACCCCTCGGTGCTCGGTCAGCGGTGAGCGTGCTCTGTGGTCGACCACGTCAGTGCGCGAAATGCCTTGTGCCGGTGAAGTACAACGCGATCCCCGCCGCCGCGCAGGCTGCGATCGTCTCGTCGTCGTGGATCGAGCCCCCGGGCTCGACGATGGCCTTCACACCCGCAGCGATGAGGATGCCGGCCCCGTCCGCGAACGGGAAGTAAGCGTCGGAGGCCGCCACCGCGCCAGCCGCACGGTCACCCGCGCGTTCAACGGCCAGCTTGCACGAGTCGACCCTGTTGACCTGCCCCATGCCGACGCCGACGGACGCACCGCCGGAGGCGAGCAGGATGGCGTTCGACTTCACCGCACGGCAGGCGCGCCAGGCGAAGGCGAGGTCGGCGAGGGTCTCCGCGTCGACCGCCTCGCCGGCGATGAGCTGCCACGAGGTGGGGTCGTCGCCGGGAGCGTCGACCCGGTCGGGCTGCTGCAGCAGCAGGCCACCGCTCACGGGACGCAGCTCCACAGCCCCAGCCGTGTACGGCTCGGCGACGAGCAGCCGCAGGTTCTTCTTCTTGCCGAGGATCTTGAGCGCCGCATCGTCGTAGCCCGGTGCGATGACGACCTCCGTGAACACCGGCGCCACCTGCTTGGCCATCTCGACCGTCACCGTGCGGTTCGTGGCGAT
>PMLO01000271.1:22736-23283 GCA_003158895.1 Propionibacteriaceae bacterium | reverse complement strand
GTGGAGGGACGACAGCCGAGCTCGCTGTTGGTCGCGGCGGGGCTCGGGATGGCGGCCGGGGCTGTACTCGTCACACTTCTGCGACGCAGGGACTAGCCGACGGTCAGTGGCAGATGCGGAAGAAGAAGAAGCGGTAGCACGACGGCTGGGTGGTCGGCCAGGTCGACGTCGCCGTGGTGCTTGGTTTCAGGACCGACTGGCTCGGCTTCGGAGCTGTCGTGGTCGCCTTTGCGGTCGTCATCGCGGGCTTCGGCGCCGTGGTCGTCGCCTTGGGCTGAGTCGTCGTTACCGCGGGCTGAGTCGTTGTCACAGCGGGCTTCGGGGAGGACACCGTGGCGGTGGCTGACACCGACTTCGCGCTGATGACAGGAGCCTTCGTCGAGGGCGCCTGAGTCGTCGCCTGGGTGGTGACGGTGGCCTTGGTGACGGTCGGCTGGCTGGTGACCTGGACGGCGTGCGTCGTCGGCGTGACCGCGACTTGGGTCGAGGAGGCCATGACAGGCTTTGCCGCGATGGTCGTCGTGCGCGTCTCGCTGCTCTGTGACGC
>PMLO01000271.1:4930-22719 GCA_003158895.1 Propionibacteriaceae bacterium | reverse complement strand
AACAACTGGAACACCCCGATGATGCCGGTCAGGATGAACATTGTGATGAGCCACAACTGCCAACGCTTCGCTCTTACCCCCATAGCGATTACGAGCCTATCGTGGGCGGGTGGTTTACACGCAACTACGACCGACTTATGGTCTGGTTGACGGTCACGCGCGGTGTGAGCGGATGCCCGCGGCGACCTTGTCGAAGCGGTTCTTGTCGAGCTTCTCGGCTCGGCCCCGTACGTCGTCGGGGTGGATCCGTACGATCCGGTCGACCCTGGCCTGAGACTGGCGGCGCCTCGTATCCCAGGCGCCCGTGCCGATGGCGACCCAGTGACCGATCTGCTCGGCATCGGCTTCTCGGTCAACGACCGAGAGCGCCACTCCGAGCAGCCAGTCACCATCGCGCCCGATGAGCAGCACCGGACGGTCCTTGCCCTGCTTGTGGTCGGCCTCGTCCGGCACCCACGCGGTCACGACCTCGCCCGGGTCGGGTGTCTTGCCGGTGTGCGGCGCGTACGTGATCTGCGGTCGCCCCTTGAAGTCGCCCGGGTAGCGGATCGACAGCTTCGGCGCGTGCCGGTCCTCGGACGAGGGACGGCTGCCGCCGGCCGCCTTCCGTACGGTGCCGGTGGCCTGACGCGCCGCGGTACGGAGCACGTCCTTGGCGATCCGGTTCAGGGAGCCCAGCAACTGATCGGCGAGAGAGGTCACGACGCCTCACGCCGGTAGCGCGGCAGGATCCCGTACCTGACGTTCTCGGCCCAGCCGCGACGCACGGCGGGGGCGGTACGGATCGTGCCCCAGGCGGCGAGGTAGCGACCGACCACCGGCACCCAGAGCAGAGCGGCGCCGATGGCGATCGGGGCCATGGCAATCATGGCCAGGGGGTTCAGCAGGATCGTGAGCGCCGAGATCGCGAGCGCAACAATGCCGCCGAGGCGGGCCCAGCGGCGGCCGTTCCAGGCGTTGTACGCGATGGCCGTGGCGGCGGTCGCGACCAGCGCTCCGATCGCGCCGATCGTGAGGACCATGACGATCGTGAGGAACGAGACCGGGTTCGGCTTGGTCCACTCGAGAATGCGTGCCGCCGTGTGGTAGCCGGTTACGGTCGCCGCGTCCCAGAGCACGGTGACGAGGCCGACCGACGAGACCACCGCGCCCGCGACAAGCAGGCCGCACGCGATACCGAGCATGACGGGCCGCTGAGGCTCGCCGGTCCGCGAGCTCACCGGGTACGCACCGACAGCTGGACGGTACGGCGCCAGCACGTCGATGGCCTGGTGCGCGCCGGGATCGCCGAGGTGATCCTCGCCTGCCCGCGCCTGGTCAGTCATCGTGCTCCTGTCGACGCCGACCAGGGTACAAGGCCGCGGTGTGAACGAGCGTTGCCCGCAGTCACACCTTCATGGAGCCCGTCTCGAGGAACCGTACGTGCCAGCTGAGGGCCTCGCGAAGATCGTGCGGGGTCTGAAGCCCGTTGGCGGTCTTCAGGGCCCGGTCGTAGTAGTCGGTGAGCATCGGCTGGTAGTCCGGGTGGGCGCACTTCTCGATGATGACCTTGGCGCGCTGCTTCGGCGACAAGCCGCGCAGGTCGGCCAGCCCACGCTCGGTGATGAGCACCTGGACGTCGTGCTCGGTGTGGTCGTGGTGGCTGACCATCGGCACGAAGCAGGAGATGTCCCCGTTCTTGGCGGTCGACGGCGTGACGAAGCAGGAGATGTACGCGTTGCGCGTGAAGTCCCCCGACCCGCCGATGCCGTTCTGCATCTTCGAGCCCATGATGTGGGTCGAGTTCACGTTGCCGTAGATGTCGGCCTCGATGAGCCCGTTGCAGCCCACGACGCCGAGCCTGCGGATGGCTTCCGGATGGTTCGACATCTCCTGCTGCCGCAGGATGATCGACTTGCGGTAGCTGGCGGCCTCGTTGTTCATCTTGTGTGCGGCCTCGGGCGACAGCGAGAAGGCGGTCGCCGATGCCGTGACGATCTTGCCGGCGTCGATGAGGTCGACCATGCCGTCCTGGATGACCTCCGTGAACGCGTACATGTTCTCGAACGGGGACTCGAGCAGGCCCGCGAGCACGGCGTTGGCGATGTTGCCGACACCCGACTGCAGCGGGAGAAGGTTCTTCGGCATGCGTCCCGCGGCGACCTCTGCGCCGAGGAAGTCGATGAAGTGGCCCGCGATCGCACGCGAGTCGTCGTCGAGCGGCTTGAAGGGTGTGTTGCGGTCGGACGCGTCGCACTCGACGACCGCCACGACCCGGTCGAAGTCGATCTGGAGCGTGGTCTGTCCGATGCGATCCGCCGGCTTGGTCAGCGGGATCGGCATCCGGTCCGGTGGGAGCCGCGTGCCGTAGTAGATGTCGTGCATGCCCTCGAGCTCGAGCGACTGCCACGAGTTCACCTCGAGGATGATCTTCTCGGCCTTCTCGAGGTAGACGTTGTTGTTGCCCACCGACGAGGACGGGATCGCGGTGCCGTCCCCCTTGATCGCCGTGACCTCGATCACCGCGACGTCGAGGTGACCGAGGAAGCCCTGGCGCATGAGGATCGCCGAGTGCGACAGGTGGATGTCCGAGTACTCGGTCACGCCTGAGTTGATCTTCTTCCGCATGATCGGGTCGGACTGGTAGGGCGAGCGGAACGCGACGCCGTCGGTCTCCGCGAGCGCGCCGTCGAGCTCCGGGGCGGTCGAGGCGCCTGTGTACACACCGATGCGGAACTCGTCGCCGCGCGCGTGGGCGGCCTTGATGCGGGTGGCGAGCGCACCGGGAACGGCCTTCGGGTAGCCGGCGCCGGTGAAGCCCGAGAAGCCGACGTTGTCGCCGTTGTTGATCAGAGCCGCGGCGTCCTCCGCCGACATGACCTTGCTCTTGAAGGCTTCGTTGAAGATGCGAGACATGGGTCCCTTTCGCCCGGGGCGCACTCGGCGCCTGTCTGCCCGGCGCAGCCGGCTTACGGCACATCACACTACCGATGGCACGTTTCCGGTACCTACCCGGGTGTGGATCCATTGCCTGTCACAGCATTTTCGACCTTGCTGCTCAACGTTTCGTCGAGCAGGTCACGATGTACGACTGGTCTCGCAGCACGACACGCGTCGGGCCGACCTGTTCCCGGGCGACCGGAAGGTACGGCAGGTGGCTGTTGAAGACGAGCCACAGCTCGCCTTCCGGGCGCAGCGCCTTGCCGGCGTGGGAGACCATCGCGAACGCGGCTGAGGAATCCTTGGCGGCGCCGCGGTGGAAGGGCGGGTTGCAGGCGACGAGGTCCAGCTCGTACAGATCGTCCGGGATGCCGTTCGCACGCCGCGCGTCGATCGAGAACCCGTTCGCCTCCGCGGTCAGCGTGGTGCTGGCGACCGCCGCCGACGACGTGTCCGACGCGAGGACGTCCCAGCCGAGCCCCGCCAGTACGGCCGCCACGATCCCGCTGCCGCACCCCAGGTCCAAGGCCCTGCCCGAGACGGGCTGGTCCTGACGCAGGGCGCGCAGCAGCAGCCTCGTACCGCGATCGAGGTCCGTACCGCCGAAGACGTTCCCGTGGGCCACCACGTCGAGCCCGAGCTCAGTGTTGGCCGCCCGGTGTGGCCACGTCCTCCACGTCGCCTGCGGTAGCGACGCGCGCAGCACCCGCGACTTCTGTTGCCCTCGCGAGGCGCTCACGTCGCCGAACGACGCCCGGAGCGCATCGTTCATCGCGGGTACGAGATGTTTGTCGCGCCCGCCCCCGTACAGGCGCATGTCCGGTGGGCAGCGGAGCGCCAGCACCTCGGCGACATCCGCCACCGCGGCGACGGCCTTGGGAAGCCGCCACAGGACGGTGGTCACGTCGGCGAGGTCGGGCTCGCCATAGAGGTCGACCACCGTGACGCCCGTCGGCAGCTGCTCCTCGTCGCGGATGTCGTCGCACGCGGCGAGCACGCGGGAGCCGCGCTCCAGGGCGGCGGTCGCCAGCGTGCCGTCCGCGTCGTCGACGACGAGTACAACGTCGCCCAGGTCGCCGGCCTCGTCGAGGATGATCCGGGCGACAGGATCGGGCCCGGTCATCGCTCGCCCGGGAACGAGACGCCGACCTGGCGCCGGATCTCGTCCATGGTCTCCATGATCGAGACCGTCTCGTCCAGCGGCATGTATGGGGACTCCGTGGCGCCGTCGGCCACGAGCTGCGCCAGGTGGCATGCCTCGTACACGAGCGCGTCGTGGTTGGACGGGCCCTCCTCAGGCGCCTCCACAGCGGTGCCATCCGGACGTACGAGCCGTACGGTCCCGGGCCCGTAGAACCACATCGAGGAGCCGAGCTCGATACGTCCCTCGGTGCCGGCGATCGACGCGGTGACGGCGGACGGTGCGGCCAGCGTGGTGGTGATCGTCGCGACAGCGCCGGGCTGGCCGGCGAACCCGGTCTCGACGGCCGCCACCGTACGGTCGACGCCCGTCGGCGTGAGGTTTCCGACGGCGAGGACCCGGCTCGGCGTACCGAGCGCGAACGAGACGAACGAGACCGGGTAGACGCCGAGGTCGAGCATGGCGCCGCCGGCACGCTCCGGGTCGTGGAGCCGGGGTGCCTGTTCTGCCGTGATCTGCCGGTTGTGAGTGGCGTCGACCGCGATGATCTCGCCAAGCGCTCCCGAGTCCAGGACCTGTCGCACGATGTCGAACCGTGGCCCGAACCTCGGCCACATGGCTTCGACGCAGGCCACCTTGGCGGCGCGGGCGGCTGCCACCACCTCCCGGGCCTCGGCGGCGTTGCGCGTGAACGCCTTCTCGACGAGCACGTGCTTGCCGGCGGCGATGGCCAGCAGCGCCTGCTCGCGGTGCGCCGAGTGGGGAGAGGCGACGTACACGGCATCGACGTCCGGGTCGGAGACCAGCTGCTCGTACGACCCGTACGCCCGCTCGACACCGAACCGTGCCGCGAACTCGTCAGCGTGCGCCTGCGTCCGCGAGCCGACCGCAAGGATCCGCTGCGACGACCGCTGCAGAGCTCGAGCCATGCTCGACGCGATCCCACCCGGCGCGAGGATGCCCCAGCGCAGCGGAGGCGCGTCGTACGGGTCGGGGATGCGCGACGCGGGCAGCACAGTCATCATGATCGGCAGGCTACAGCGCCGCCGTGGGGCCGACTTCTGTCCGACGATGAGCGACGGGATGGAAAACAGCCGGGTACCCAGGTCGTACAGCCCGGGGCTCAGTGGCTAGGCTGGCCCCGGTCACATCGTGCCGATTCAAAGCTCCGGCGGCGCGATCGACTCCCTCAACCGAAGTTGGTGGGGGAGTCTCAGGAGCTGACGACGAGGAGAGTCCGTACACACATGACTGACACGAAGTACGTCTACGACCTGTCCGAAGGTGACATGTCGATGAAGCCGCTGCTCGGCGGCAAGGGCGCTGGACTGGCCGACATGAACAAGATCGGCGTCCCGGTTCCCGACGCGTTCACGGTCACCACCGCGGCTTGCGTCGATGCGATGAACAACAACAGCCAATGGCCCGATGGCCTCGCTGACCAGATCTCGGCCGGCCTGGCCCGCCTCGAGGAGCGCACCGGTCGCAAACTCGGCGACACCAACCGCCCGCTGCTCGTCTCCGTACGTTCCGGCGCCGTCCAGTCGATGCCCGGCATGATGGANNTACCGCCGCTTCATCCAGATGTACGGCGAGGTCGTCGAGGGCATCGAGCCTCACGTCTTCGAGGACGCGCTCACCGAGATCAAGGCCGCCCGCGGCGTTGCGCTCGACACCGACCTCACCGCCGATGACCTCAAGGAGCTGACCGCCACGTTCAAGGCGCTCGCCAACGAGGCGCTGGGCGGCGAGTGGACCTCGGATCCCCGCGAGCAGCTCCACCGCGCGGTCAACGCCGTCTTCGCGTCGTGGCTGAACCCTCGCGCCGAGTTCTACCGTCGGGCCAACGGCATCTCCCGCAACCTCGGCACCGCCGTCAACGTGCAGCAGATGGTGTTCGGCAACCGCGGCGAGACCTCCGCCACCGGCGTCTGCTTCTCCCGCAACCCGTCCACGGGTGCGAAGGAGCTGTACGGCGAGTTCCTCACCAACGCTCAGGGTGAGGACGTCGTCGCCGGCATCCGTACCCCCCGCGAGCTGTCGGAGATGGAAGAGGTCCTCCCCGAGGCCTTCCACGACCTGCTGGCCACGATGGACAAGCTCGAGCTCCACAACAAGGACATGCAGGACATGGAGTTCACGATCGAGGATCGCAAGCTCTACATGCTGCAGACCCGCAACGGGAAGCGCACCGCCGCCGCCGCAGTGAAGACCGCCGTCGACATGGTCGCCGAGGGTCTCATCACCAAGGAGGAGGCGCTGCTCCGCATCGAGCCGTCGCAGCTCGACGCTCTGCTCCACCCGGGCATCGACCCCGAGCACATCGCTCCGGTCATCGTGAAAGGCCTCCCGGCCTCTCCCGGTGCTGCGGTGGGCGCCCTGTCCTTCTCCGCTGATGACGCTGCCGAGCGCGGTGGCAGGGGCGAGAAGGTCATCCTCGTCCGCTTCGAGACGACTCCGGACGATATCCACGGCGTCATGGTCTCCCAGGGCGTGCTCACGGCCCACGGCGGCATGACGAGCCACGCGGCCGTCGTCGCACGCGGCATGGGCATCACCTGTGTCGCCGGCGCCACGGGGATCAAGATCGACCCCAAGGGGGAGACCGTCACGATCGGCGACGCCACGTTCGGCAAGACCGACACCGTCACCCTCAACGGCTCGACCGGTGAGGTCTTCGCCGGGGCGCTGCCGCTCGTACCGCCGGCACTCAACGAGGACTTCGAGACGGTCGGCAAGTGGGCCGACGCGGTTCGTACGCTCGGCGTTCGCGCCAACGCGGAGAACTTCGAGGATGCCTCGAAGGCTCGTGAGCTCGGCGCCGAGGGCATCGGCCTGGCTCGCACGGAGCACATGTTCATGGTCGCCGACCGCCTCCCGGCGGTGCGCGAGATGATCCTGGCCGAGAACGAGGAGGAGCGGGCAGCCGCTCTCGCGAAGATCCTGCCGATGCAGCAGGCCGACTTCGAGGAGATCTTCACCGCGATGAAGGGTCTCCCCGTCACGGTCCGTCTGCTCGACCCGCCGCTGCACGAGTTCCTCCCCAACCTGGTCGAGCAGTCGCTGCTCGTCCAGAAGCTGGAGCTCACCGGTGCCCCGGCCGACCAGATCGCCGCTGAGCGCATCACGCTGGCCCAGGTCAACCGCCTGCACGAGCAGAACCCGATGCTCGGTACGCGTGGCTGCCGTCTGGCGATGCTCTACCCGTCCATCCCGGACATGCAGGCCCGCGCCATCATCAAGGCGGCCCTCGCGGTGCTCGAGAAGGAAGGCGAGACCGTCGGGGTCGAGATCATGATCCCGCTCGTCTCGTGGGAGTCCGAGCTCAGGATCCAGCGCGAGATCGTCACCAAGGCGGTCGAGGACGAGTTCGCCAAGGCGGGCAAGTCGCTTCCGTACACGATCGGCACCATGATCGAGATCCCGCGCGCGGCACTCACCGCAGACCAGATCGCGAACCAGGCCGACTTCTTCTCGTTCGGCACGAACGACCTCACCCAGACCGGCATCGGCATCTCGCGTGACGACGCCGAGCTCGGCTTCCTCGGTGAGTACGTCGAGGACGAGGTCATCGAGAAGAACCCCTTCGAGTCGCTCGACCAGGAGGGCGTCGGACAGCTCGTCAAGATGGGCGTCGAGAAGGGTCGGCAGACCAAGCCCGGTCTGAAGACCGGTGTCTGTGGCGAGCACGGTGGCGATCCCGATTCGATCGACTTCTTCCACCGCGCAGGCCTGTCGTACGTGTCCTGCTCCCCCTTCCGCGTTCCGATCGCTCGCCTCGCGGCGGCTCGTGCGGCGCTGAAGAACAAGTAGTTCTGATTCACCACCCAGCGGCCCGGACCCCACGGTCCGGGCCGCTGTGCGTTGTGACCCGGAAGTGACTCGCGAGTGGGTGGCGGGTGCCGGGATGACATCGGTCGGAGGTGCGAGCCCCTCCCAAGCCAGGTAGAGCTTCCCAAGCCAGGTAGAGCTTCCCAAGCCGTCGGCGCCTTGGGGACCAGCACTATGGCTTGGGAAGCTCAGCCATCGGGCGCGGTCGTCCGGGGACGAACCGGCTTGAGCGAGTCGCGGCCACTGGTACTGGGGTCACAACGACCACAGAGCGGCTCGAAGAGCGTCAGCGTCGACGACGGGGTCCGGTCGCTGGGAGATCGGTGCCGTCACCGGCGCCGTCCGGCCGCTTCGCGGTCGGCCATCAGGAGCGCGAGGACCGCGACGACGACCAGTGCGAGGCCCCAGGGCCACAGGCCGATGACGGCGAGCAGGAGGCCGGCGACGACGAAGACGATGCACTTCCCGATGGTGGCCGCGCGGCCTTTGAGGCCCTTCGTCGACCGGGGCGCCAGGAGCAGCCCCCAGATCACCGCCACCGCGATGGGCAGGGCGACCATGAGTGCGTACGCCATGGGTCCAGGGGGGATGAGCCGGAAGCCCGCCACGGCGAGGCCGGCCAGCATCGCCAGCTCGCAGACGAACACGAGTACGTCCCATGGCCCCACAGCCGGAGCGTTTTGCCTCATCCACCCCATTGAACCAAAACGGTATCGATACGTTAACCATGACAAAGGGAACTCACAGCCTCCTCATATTGCTTCAATCTTCAATAACCCGAAAGCATGTGCCCCATGACAACGCCTCCCCTGCATCCACTCGTCGTCCACGCGGCAGTGATGCTGCTCGTCCTCGTCCCGCTGGCCATCCTCGTGAGCCTGTTCTGGCGAGGGCTGCGGAACCGGCTCGACTGGCTCCTCCCGCTCGGCGCCGTCGGGGGTGCGATCGCGGCGATCGCGGCCGAGATCACGGGCAACCAGCTGCTCCTGCAGCTGAAACAGGGCAGCCAGCTGGTGGCCAACCACGTCGAGCTCGGCCAGAAGGGCCCCTGGGTCGCCGGCGTCTTCGCGGTCGCGACCATCGGCTGGTGGCTGACGTCCAGCGAGCTCGTCAAGCCCTGGGTGGAGGCGAAGCAGCCCTGGTTACGGCAGGGAAGAATTCCGCTGATCGCCTCCATCCTCATGGCGATCGCGTGCATCGTGGTGCTCGTCGTCGTCTACCTCATCGGAGACTCTGGGGCTGCCGCAGTTTGGACCAATCTGGTGAACAAATAGGGCCTCACGCACCTCACACGTCACAATGTGAGGCAGGCCGACGACCGCCGGGGGATCTGGCTAGGCCTGAGAGCGGAGGCACCTCGCATGGAGACCGTGAGCAAGTGGCGGGCAACGTACGTCCCCGGCCGGTGGGTGGTCCTCGCAGGCCCGACATCTGTCGTCATTATGGCGCCGGCGCCGGCGCACATGTCCGGCCTGCTGAACGACCTGTGGCAGGACGTGGTGTCCGCCGCGGACGTCGCAGACCTCGCCGAGAAGTTCAGCGCCTTCCGCCTCGACCTCATGCCGCATTTCGCCGCCTTCTTCTGGGCCGAGGACGGTATGCACTCCCTGATCCGTGGAGGGCTGCGCGTGCTCGACGCGGAGACCGGTGACGTCGTCGCCGAGGGCGAGGGCTTCCACACCTGGAACGAGGTGGGCCTTCAGTCTGTACGTCAGGTGCGCGTCGAGATGGACGAGCTCGGCGACGAACCCGTACTGGCACTCCCTCTGGCCGTCGGCGTCGTACTCGCCTCCTCGGTCACCATCGACTCCACGCAGAAGGTGCAGCTCGTGCTCCCGACGGTCGCGGCCGCCGAGGAGCCTGCCGCCCTCGTCGTACCGGTGGAGCCTGCCGCCGAGGAGCCTGCTGTCGAGGAGCCGGTCGCCGAGGAGCCGGTCGCCGAGGCCGAGGCGGGCGCCGACGAACCAGCCGTTGAGGCTGCGTCCGGAGAACTCTCGCCCGTGGATGACGTCCCCTCAGCCTTCAACGCGGAGCCGTCGCTGCCGATCGAGACCCACGACAACGGCCCCGAGGAGCCCGCTGAGGCGCCCGTAGATGAGAATTTGGACGACTCGGAAGCCCCGTACGAGCCGTCCTGGCCCGCACATTCCGAGCAGCCGCAGGCTGACGCCTGGGGTGTACGGAGCGCCGAGGCGCTGGTCCCGGTCGACCTGTTCGTCGACGAGGACGGTGACGGCATACCGGACGCTCAGCAGTCCGGGCTCGACCTCGACCGCGAGCCGGCCGAAGCGCCCGCTGTCCCGGTCGCCCTGGAGGTTGCAGCCCCCGAGGCGCAGCCGGCCGAGGACTTCCCGGGATTCCCGGGCGCGGACGCCGCACAGAACCACGCCGGTTTCCTCGCCTCGCCCGTACCGAGCCCAGTCGGCACGGCGCAGGTGCCGCAGGGCCTCCCGCCGGGCTGGAATCAGCCTCAGCAGGACCCGTACGGACAGCCTCAGCCCGGCCAGTACGGACCGCCACAGGGGCAGGCACCGACCGGCATGCCGTTCGCTGCGCCGGGCCTCCAGGGCGCCACGTTCGCCCAGCCCGTACAGGCTCCTGCCGTAACGGGTCAGCCGTTCCCCGGTCAGGCGTACCCCGGCCAGCCGTACCCTGGACAGCCGTTCCCCGGCCAGCCGGTGCAAGGCCAGTACGGCGCCGCGCAGCAGCCGATCTACCCCCCGAGCCCCCAGTACGGCGGCCAGCTCGCGCCGAACGGCGCTCCGGCAGCCTCTCCCGTACCGCCTCCTGCCGCGTACGCGCCCACGGCGCCACCGCCTCAGGGGCCTGGAGCACCGTCGGAGCCGGGCCTGCCCACCTCGGCGGACAGTGCTGATTCCGACGGCACCGTCTTCTCGACCGGGATCGCCATGACGCACAAGCCGACCGCGCCGCGGCAGGGCGCCGACAACCTCGTGCTGGCCGTGGTGTGCTCGTTCGGACACCCGAACCCGCCCGGTTCGCCGAGGTGCCGGATGTGTGGGCAGCCGGTTGACAACGCCAACCCGCGCCTCGTGCACAAGCCGGTCCTCGCGCAGCTGATCACGGCCGGTGGCGCCCGCGTCGAAGTCACCGACACCGTGCTCATCGGCCGAGCGCCGTCCGCCCAGGCCGGCGACGGCAACCCGATCCTGCTCCCGGTACCGAGCCCGAACAGCGACATCAGCCGTACGCACCTCAAGGTGTCGGTGAAGGACTGGGACATTGTCGCGACGGACCTGCACTCGACCAACGGCACGATGCTCGTACGGCCTGGCCAGGCGCCCGTGCGGATGATGCCCGGTACGCCGGTGACGGTCGAGCCGGGAACGATCCTCGATCTGGGCGATGGCGGCGTGATCACGGTGGGCACGCCCGCGTAGGCAGGTCGTTTGATGAGGACGGTTGGCCCCGATTCTTTGTGCCTGCGACACTGTGGCGACGGGTTGAGACGCGTCCGGGGGAGGGAGAACGCGAGTGGCGGTGCGTAGCGTTCGTAGACGCGTGCCTGCGGTCCTGAGGCGGCACTGGACGGGATTCATCGTCATGGTGCTCGGCGTCGGCCTCGTCGTCTCCGCCTTCCTCGCACCCGGCCTTCGCGTCGCCGACGTCCGTCTCCAGGACGGCAGCATCTTCGGGGTCAACCAGTCCGCCGGCCTGCTCGGCACGGTGAACACCCAGATCAAGGACCTCTCCAGCGCCGTCAGCATCGCGGACCAGTCCTTCAGCCTCCTGCAAGAGGGTCGCACGGTCGTCATCAAGGGCGAGTCGTCCAACCAGATCCAGTCGTTCGACCCGGCGACCGGCGAGCTCGGGTCCGCTGTCAGCCTCCCGTCCAGCGGCGACCTCGTGCTCAACGGCGGAAAGATCGCCGTGATCAGCCGGCTCAACGGGTCGGTCTGGTTCGATGACGCCGCGGCGATGCTGCAGCGCGACTTCAACAAGGAGAAGGCGCTGCTCGACCTCGGCGAGAACGCCCTGGTGACCGTCACCACGAGTGGCGAGCTCATCGGGTTGTCCCTCGTCAACTCGCAGATCGTGAGGTACGTCAACGGGGTCAAGACCATCTCGGCCGTACCGATGCAGCTCGACGCCAGCGTCGCGAACGTCCAGCTCAGCGCGGTGGGCGAGAAGGCCGTCGTGCTCGACCGTACCAAGCAGCTGATCTGGTTCGAGGGCGCCGACAAGCCCATGGATATGCCGATCGGATCGCGTGCCCAGCTGGCCCAGCCCGTCCCGGCCCTCTCGATCGGGGGCGGCAGCCTCGGCGCCGTCGTCGCAACCCCCACCGGCATCGTCGGCGTCACCCGCAAGGCGCTCATCTCGCTGTCCGGCGCGATGCAGGAGGGCGCGGTCGTGGCGCCGGTCTCGGCGAACGGCTGTGTGTACGGCGTGGTCGGGTCCAAGGTCGTCACGAGCTGTCCCGGGAAGTCACCCGTGCTGTCCGACATCCCAAGCCTGTCGAGCTCAGCGAGTCTCACGATCAGGGTCAATGGGGGCAACGTCATCCTCAACGACGTCAAGTCCGGCGACATCTGGCTCGTCACCGACGGGATGCGCCGCATCAGCGACTGGTCGAAGGTGACGCCCGCCGAGGCGGCGGCGAAGAAGGACACCCCGAGCAGCGAGGCGACCAAGGTCAANNCGTTCCACGATCCTGCCGATCCTCGACAACGACTCCGACCCCGACGGCGACATCGTCACGGTGGTCGACACCCCGACCGCAGGTGACGGCGTGACGCTCCAGCTCGTACGGGGCGGGGCCGGCCTCCAGGCGGTCGTGGCGGCCAACGCGTCGGGAATCCGCACCTTCTCGTACAAGATCACCGACGGCCGCGGCGGATTCTCGCAGCCCGCTCGCGTGACGCTGTCCATCGAGTCGGCGGACCAGTCCGCGGCCAACCAGCCTCCCGTGCTGCACTCCAAGGACACGGTGATCGTGGCCGCGGGCCAGCAGACCCAGATCCGCGAGCTGCTGCGCTGGCGCGACCCCGACGGTGACGACATGGTCCTCGTCAATGCCCAGCTGGTCGAGGGCCCCGACGAGGTGTCCTTCACTCCTGACGGCACGATCACGTTCACCGATGTGGGCAAGGTCATCGGGCTCAAGACGATCAAGGTGACCGTGTCCGACGGGTCCGCGAAGTCGGACGGCGTGCTCCTCATCGACGTGCGCAAGCCGCAGGAGGTGACGCCGGTCGCGAACGGCGACTACGCCAGGGCGATGACCAACCAGGAGATCGAGGTCTCCCCGCTGGACAACGACCAGGGCGTCAACCTCGCGCTGGCATCGGTCGACACCCCCTCACCCCAGCCGACGAAGTTCACCGTCGACTACACCACCAAGACGTTCCGGTTCAAGGCGTCCGTCGCCGGTACGTACTACGTCGGCTACACCGTGACGAACGGCCGGACGTCGTTCGGTCTCGTACGCATCGACGTCGTGGACAAGGCCAGCGAGAACCGTCCGCCGATCACGACCCGGGACGTGGTGCTGCTCACGCACGCCGGCTCGGTGACGCTCGACCCGTTGCTCAACGACGAGGACCCGGACGGCGATGTGCTCGTGGTCCAGTCGGTCACGAGCAATGGCCTCAACGTCGTCATGCGCGACCGGCACCTACTGACGATCTCGGAGGTCACGGCCAAGGACACGCCGACCATGATGACGTACTACGTCAGCGACGGGTACCACGCCGCGGTGCCGGGCACGATCGTCGTCATCCCGTCCAACCCGATCGGTGAAGTTCGACCGGTCGCGGTGGCCGACGACGTCAACGTACGTGTCGGCGACGCCGTCACTGTGAGCCCGCTGGACAACGACTACTCGCCGGTGGGCCTCGACCTGACCGTCGATCCGACGCTGTACGACAACCCGGGCGGCGCGTGGGTCGATGGCAACAAGATCCGGTTCGTGGCACCGGCCGTGCCGGGACGCGTCACCGCCACCTACAAGGCCAAGGACAGCCTGGGCCGTACGTCGTCGGCGGTCGTCCGGTTCAACGTCATCTCGCCCGACATCGTCAACCAGCCGCCGACTCCGCAGCTCGTCACCGGCCGCGTCCTGGCCGGCACCACCCAGCGCATCGAGATCCCGCTGCAGAACATCGACCCCAACGGGGACTCTGTACGGCTCCTAGGTCTCGGCAGCGGCCCCAAGCTCGGCCGGATCGTCACCGTCGGTGCGACCTACCTCGAGTACGAGGCGTTCGCGAAGATGGCGGGTACGGACACCTTCACCTACACCGTGGTCGACGCGTACGGGGCCAAGGCGACGGGAGACATCCGTGTCGGCGTGGTACCGGCAGGGGTGAGCAACTCGCCGCCAACCGCGAACCAGGACGTCATCAGGACCCGGCCGGGTCGCACCGTGTACATCCAGCCGTTGGCCAACGACTCCGACCCCGACGGCGACAAGATCTCCCTCGTCGCCGACAACCCGGTCTCGTTCCCGGGCCTCCAGGCAACGGTCGTCGACACGTCGGCGATCCAGGTGACGGTGCCTGACCAGCCGGGCACCTGGTTCGGCACGTACCGGATCCGCGACGCGCGCGGCCTCATGTCGACCGGCAACATCGTCATCACGGCGGACCCCACGGCCCCCTTGCAGGCCCCCAGGGCGTTCGACGACCTCGTCGATGCACGGGAGGTGTTCCAGCACGACACCGTCGACGTGCCGGTCCTGCTCAACGACTACGACCCCGACGGGCTGCGCAGCGACCTCACCTTGTCCGTGCCTGCGTCCGACGCGAGCGGCCCTCCCGCGGTGGTGGTCTCCACGGCGAGCGGACCGCAGCTGAGGGTGCCGATCGGCGATCGGCTGCGCGTGATCCGCTACACGATCACCGACGCGGACGGGCTGAGCGCGTCGGCGTTCGTCACGGTCCCCGGCAGGAGCGACGCTGTGCCGTGGCTCAAGGACCCCAACGTGGAGCTGACGGTGACGGCAGGGCAGCTTCTGCCCATCCCCGTCGCCCAGTTCGTGTCCGGGACGCAGGGCCGCCAGGTCATCGTGTCCTCGGCGGACAAGGTCAGCGGCGCCCCCGGCATCGGACGACGCGACTCGGCCTCCGAGCTCACCTACCAGCCGGGTGACTCCGATGTCGGCCCTGCCGCCATCACGTTCGAGGTCATCGAGAACGTCGACGCGTCGGTCACCGATGCGAAGACCGCGACGTTGACCATCCGCATCAAGGTGCTGCCGCGCGCCGAGACGAAGACCGGTGCCAGCGCAGGCCCCAACGGCCCAGGGCTCAACCAGCCGCCGTACGCGCCCTCGCCGATCGAGATCCAGGCGGGCCAGGGAGAGACAGCGACGGAGCAGAACCTGCAGGGCTTCCTCGTCGACCCTGAGGGCGAGCCCATCCTCGTGGGCGGCTTCGAGTCGCAGCAGCTCCCGAGCGGCCTGAGCGCGACGATGCAAGGGTCGAACATCTTCGCTGCCGCTGCCATCGGGACCAAAAAGGGCACCTCCGGGATCGTCCGGGTGAAGGTCTCCGACGCCCTCGGCTCCGAGAGTGTGATCCCCGTGACGATCACGGCCGTACAGACGACCCGTCCGTTGACGGTTGCCGTCGACGACCCGATCGATGCCGTTCAGGGCCAGCCCAGCCTGGTCGACGTGACGGCGAACGACAAGTCGAGCCTGGCCGACACGACGCTCACCGTCGTCAGTGCAGTGCTCGAACAGGGCGCCGGAACCGTCAAGGTCACCGGCAACTCCGTGACGATCACCCCTGACGTCCGTTTCACTGGAACGTTGACGGCCCGCTACACCGTACGAGACGCAACAGGCGACCCGGATCGCGACGTCGACGGCCGCATCGTGGCGAACGTCCGGGGCATACCGGCCGCGCCCGGGACGCCGCGCAACGTGTCCGTGGGCGACTCGACGGTCACGGCCACGTGGACGTCGGTGCTCGACAACGGCGGTTTCCCCGTCACGGGGTATTGGGTGACCGCGACCGGTACGGACGGCCACGTGAAGCGGACCCTGTGCCCGACCACGACCTGCAGCGTGACCGAGCTGCACAACACCATCCCGTACACGCTGAAGGTCGCCGCCGTGAACGCTGTCGGCGAGGGGGATCCCTCGCCGGACTCCGCCCCGATGGTTCCCGACGTCGCGCCGGACCAGATGGCTGCTCCGTCCGTACAGCGCCAGTCGGGTCGTACGGGTGGAGCGCTGCTCATCTCGTGGGTGCCGCCCACGAACCGTGGCAGCGCGATCTCCACGTACACGGTCACGATGAAGACGGCAGGCGGCCAGAGCAGGACGGTCACCGCGGCCGCTACCTCCATGGTGTGGGACAACCTGACCAACGGCACCGACTACTCGTTCACCCTCGAAGCGACGAACAACAGCGGCACCTCGACCGAGTCGGAGATCGGCACGGGACATCCGTCCGCGCCGCCCGACGCGCCGCCGGTCACGGCGACCGACGGCAACGCGCCCAACGGCGGCACCCTGCTGGCGCAGTGGCACCCGCCCGCGAACAACGGTGAAGCGATCACGACGTACCTGCTCAACGTGTCCACGAGCAAGGACTCGATCACGATCGACGGGTCGGCCGACGTCTCGGTGAGCGCCGACAGTGCACCCGACGGCAACTTCAGTCATATCTTCACGGGCCTGACCAACGGCGTCAGCTACTACGTGGCCGTTCGTGCGGTCAATGCGGCCGGCAACTCCGAGGTCGGCCAGTCCGCTGCCGCGATGCCGTACGGCGCCCCTGCGGTCACTGTGGCACCGACCGCGGTGCCGGGCGACGGTGTGGCAACGGTCAGCATGGGCGCTACGGATGCCCCTGCGGGCGCGACGATCGACTCGTGGATCGTCAACGGCACGGACAGCGCCGGACAGACCGTGAGCAAGGTCGCGACGGCGGCCGCCGACGGCGGGTTCTCGGTGGTGGTCCCGTTGGTCGGCCCGAACGTCTGGGGACGGACCTGGCAGTTCGTTGCGATTCCGCGTGTCCGCTCCCAAGCGGGACAGATCAAGGAGGGCGGCCAGAGCCCGGCCTCGGACGCTGTACAGCCCAAGGGCCCGCCGGGGAATCCCGACGTACAGGTCGTCACCCAGCAAGGCGTCACCCCCACCACCGTGACCCTCAAGTTCGTCATCACGCCGGGTGACGGGAACGGGAACCCCCCGGCCCCCATGACGTTCACGTACAGTTCCCCGTGGGGCGATGGTGGCGCGGACGCCGGGAACCAGTTCGACCTCACGATCCCGATGACCGCCACGGGCACTGTCACGGTGAGGCAGACGGCTGCCGACGGGTCGTACTCGACGGGCACGATGGTGGTCCAGCCGACGCTGAGCGTCGACACCGCCTCCTCGGTGCTGACGATCCGGTACGTGCCGGAGAAGCCCCTCTTCTGCCAGGCGCTGGTCGGCGGCGTGGTGGTCCTTGACGGCAAGGCCACCGACACTCCGGACGGCTCCCCGAGCTACTACACCTACCAGTACTCGTACGTCGATGCCCCGGCCGGGGACGTGACACTCCAGTGCGGCGGCGACAACTCCGCACCGACCACCTACCAGATCAACACCACGCACTAAGCCCTACCCCGGAAGGACAAGTTCTCACATGGCGATGACGCCCGACCAGGCACGCTGGTTCTCGGACACGTTCGCGTCGATCGTGCGCAACATCGAGCGCGCGATCCTCGGNNGCACCTGCTGCTCGAGGACTTCCCGGGAACCGGCAAGACGACGCTGGCCCGCTCGATCGCACAGACCGTGCAGGGAAGCCACAGCCGCATCCAGTTCACCCCTGACCTGTTGCCGAGCGACGTGACCGGTGTCACGATCTTCGACCAGAAGTCGAGCTCGTTCGAGTTCCACCAAGGTCCGATCTTCGCGTCGATCGTGCTC
>PMLO01000271.1:3709-4869 GCA_003158895.1 Propionibacteriaceae bacterium | reverse complement strand
CAGCTCGACCGCTTCCTCATGAAGACGACGCTCGGCTACCCGGATCGGCAGACGTCGCTGCGGATCCTCACCTCCGGCGGGTCTCGTCCCCAGTCGGCCGCGTTGGCCCCGATCATCACGACGGCCGCGATCGCGGAGATGAGCCAGCTCGGCCAGTCCGTACACGTCGAGCCGTCCGTCCTCGACTACATCGCGCGCCTCGTCGAAGCCACCCGCTCCGCGGAGCATGTACGGCTGGGCGTCTCGATCCGTGGCGCCCTGGCCGTCGCACGCTCGGCGCGCGTGTGGGCCGCGTCGCTGGGCCGCCACTACGTGGTGCCCGACGACGTGAAGATCCTCGCGATCCCCTGCCTCGCACACCGCATCGTGCTCGATCCGGAGTCGGAGTTCAACGGCGTCACCGCCATCGACGTCATGGTGAAGATCATCAGCGAGGTCCTGCCTCCGACGGAGCGCACGGCGTAGATGAGCCTGACCGCCACCCAGCCACCGACCGACGGAGCACTCGCCGAGGCCGTCCCCGAGACGGCCGAGACGAGTGTGCTCGAGTACGGTCCGGTCGCTCCGCCTCCCGATCAGTGGCTCGCGCCGGCCGAGGTCGGTCCGCTGCGGTGGGCCGACGTACGCAATGGCGCGACGCGCCTGTCGCGCGCGCTCGGCATGCGGGTCGCGGGCTGGGTCGTTCTGGCGAGTGGCGTGGTCCTGCTGCTCACAGGCTGGGCGCTGTCCTGGCTGGAGCTGCGGGTCGCAGGGGTGTCGGCAGTCGCCTTGGCCCTCGTCGCCATGCTTTTCACGCTGGGACGCCCTTCGCTCGCGGTGACGATGAAGGTGCCCGAGCGCCACGTACAGGTCGGTTCCCGAGCGACCGGTGACCTGGCCGTACGGAACGCGGGCGGACGCCGCATCCTGCCCGGCCGCATCGACCTCCCGATCGGCGACCAGACGGCGTCGATCGCACTCCCGGCGCTGGGCGCCACCGACGAGCTGAAGCAGTCGTTCGTCATCCCGACCGAACGCCGGTCCGTGGTCACGGTGGGTCCGGCACTGTCGGTGCAGGGCGACCCCTTCAGACTGACCGGACGTGAGTCGCTGTGGACCGACGAGGTCGAGGTCTTCGTCCACCCGCGCACCGTGAACCTCCCCGGCCGCCAGACGGGCTT
>PMLO01000271.1:0-3701 GCA_003158895.1 Propionibacteriaceae bacterium | reverse complement strand
TCGCGGATCGTGATCGCGATCGACCTGTCCGACCAGTCGTACACAGGTGAAGAGGAGTTCGAGGACGCCGTCTCCGTGGCGGCGAGCTTCGTCCAGCAGTCGTTCCGCGAGGAGAACCCGGTCGCCGTCGCGACCAACGTCGACATCCACCGCGGGCTCAGCGCGACGCGCTCGATGAACGAGCTGAGCCGCGTCGAACGCCTCGACCGTACGCACGTGACGGAGCTGTTCCGGCTCGTACGCGACCGGGAGCCCACGGCGTCGATCGTCGTGCTGGTGACCGGCTCCAGACCCCGTACGGATCGGCTCCGTCGCGCGGCGACGTTGCTCGGCATCGACACCCGCGTGATCCTCATCCGCGTCGACCCGAACCACCCGCTGGCCGTGGACACCGTCTCGAACGTCACGGCGATCCAGCTGCCGTCCCTCGACGACCTGCCCCGCGCGGTACGGAGGTCGAACGCATGAACGTGCTCGACTGGATCGACGACCGGCGGGACTCGGTCTCGGAGCGGCTCTCACAGCTGCGCTCCGGCACGCCGGTGCCGATCTCCCTGCGGCGCCGGCACACGACCACCACGACCGTCTTCGCCGTGTCCGGGAGGCGCCGGTCTGCCTGGATCGCCATCGACACGGCCGCCGCGATCGGGATGCTCGTGCTCGTGACCATCGCCTGGCTGCCCGCGTACGGCAACGGCTGGGTCTGGGTCGCGTCGCTGGGAGCCGGTGCGATCGGAGCCGTGATCGCGATCCTCACGGCTCTGCGGCGATGGGATTCACTCCGTACGGGGGCGCTCGCGGTCGTCGCGTACTTCGTCTTCGGCACGGTCCTGGCGATGCCGTCGGCAGGGATGTACGACGTGATCCCCACGCTTCGGTCTCTGACGGGCTTGCTGCAGGGCCCGATCTTCGGCTGGAAGGCGATGCTGACGCTTCAGCCCCCGATCGGGGAGACCGGCTATCTCTACGTGCCGGTCGTCATCGTCGCACTGGTCTCCGTCTTCGGCTCGGTGACCGTGTCGTTGCGGTCGGGGAAGCCGGCACTCGCTCCGGTCCCCATGGTCGCGGCGCTGCTGCTGGCGTTCCTGCTGGGCGTCAACACGAGCTACCTCCCCATGGAGGTCGGGCTGGCGGCGATGTTCCTCGTGATCGTCTGGACCACGTACCGGCGGTCGCAGCAACGGCGCGCGCTCGTCATCGGCGGGAGCATCGTCGGCTGGCCGCAGCTCCTGACCGGCGTGCTGGTGATCGCCGTGGTCACGGGCATGGTCGTCGCGATCCGTCCCGTGCTGGATACGAGCGGGCCGCGACGTACAGTCCGTGAGCTGGTGGCCCAGCCCCTCGACGTACAGCGCTACCCGAGCCCGCTGTCGGGGTTCCGGCTCAACCTCACCGACAACAAGACCCAGACGCTGTTCACCGTCCAAGGGGCACCCGTCGGAACCAAGATCCGGATCGCCACGCTCGACGGGTACGACGGGTTCACGTACAACGTCTCGAACTCGACCTCCACCGGCGCGGACTCGGGAACGTTCCAGCGCATCGGGTCCCGCGTCATCGACGGTACGGTCGGGCAGCAGGTCGTGGTGACCGTGACGGTGAAGACGCTCTCCGGCGTCTGGGTGCCGACCGTCGGCAAGACGCTGCAGATGACGTTCGCGGGCGGCCGCGCCGTCGCGCTGGACGACTCGTTCCACTACAACCAGAGCAGCGGTACGGGGCTCGTGACGACCGGTCTGACCGACGGCGACTCGTACACGGAGCTCGCCGTCATCCCCACGCAACCCACGAAGGCCCAGATCCTCAGCGCGTCCGCGGGGACCATCCGCCTTCCCGCCGCGGAGCCGATTCCGGACACCGTCCGCGACGTGGCGGCCAAGTGGGCGGCCCTCGCCTCGGGGGCCAACGCTGGCGCCCTCGTGAGCTCGTACGCCGAGCAGCTCAAGCTGGGCTACTACTCGAACGGCGTCGGCGCGGACGAGACGGCCTCGTGGGCGGGCCACAACGACGGACGCATCACCGACCTGCTCAAGAACACCGACCAGATGGTCGGCGACGAGGAGCAGTACTCCGTCGCGCTGGCGCTGCTCGCCAGGGCAGCAGGGATCCCAGCGCGCGTGAGCTACGGCTACACGGTCTCCTCGGCAGACGGCGCGATACATGGCAGCGACGTGACGGCGTGGACCGAGGTCTATCTCGCCGGGTACGGATGGGTCTCGTTCGATGCCACCCCGTCGAAGGACCACCGCCTGAAGTCGCTCAACAACCAGCCGCAGAGCGTCCCCCGGCCTCAGGTCGAGAACCCGCCGCCTCCGCCGCAGAAGCCGGGCTCTCTCGAGCAGGACACCACGCCTCCCGGCAGCGCGCCCGACGCGCCGAAGAACTCGTTCCAGATCAACTGGGCACTGGTCGGCCAGGTGGCCGCGATCGGAGGCATCCCGCTGATCTTCATCGTGTTGCCCATCGCCGTCGTCATCGGGCTGAAGATGCGACGGCGGCGGACCCGGATGTCGTCGGGCAGCCTGGTGGAGCGCGTCGCCGGCGGGTGGGCCGAGATCCTCGACCGGGCCCGGGACCTGGGCCGGAGCCCGACGCCGTCCGCGACCCGTACCGAACAGGCCGAGCAGCTCGTCTCGTCGTTCTCACGGCTCACCGAGAAGGCGGATCCTCGCATCCTCGCTCGTCAGGCCGACATGACGGTGTTCGCGCCGGACACGATCACCCCCGGTCAGGCGAGTACGTACTGGGCGACGGTCGACGATGCCGTCGGAGGTCTGAACCGTTCGGTCTCGGTGCTGAGCCGCATCCGGGGATCCCTGTCGGTCCGGTCGTTCCGCCGCTACCGCTGACCTCAGCCGACCGTACGATCACTTAGAAGAGGGGAGGGCCCGACATGTCGAAGGATGCAGCGATGCCCACGGGGGTGACGATCGCCGGCCTCGGCACGCGTGCGCTCGTCAATGTCCTCGACGTGGTGCCGCTAGCGCTCCTCGGCGTGCTCGTGCTGATCCTCGGAGCCCAGAACCTCCCGTCGACCGCGATCCTCGTCGTGGGGATCGCGGCGACCGTGCTCGGGCTCGCGTGGTTGGTTCTCCTCTGGTGGGGGTACGCGATCCGGGGGCAGGGCCCCGCCGCGAAGTGGTTCCGGATCCGGGTGCTGCGCCTCGAGGACGGACAGCCGATCGGCTGGGGGCGCTGGTTCCTGCGGGCCCTCGTCTGGTACGCCTCGATGATCGTGCCGATCGTGTGGTTGGTGCTGGTCGTCATGATGATCGTTCATCCCCGTCGGCGGGGCTGGCACGACCTGGCAGGGCAGTCCGTGGTCGTCCATGCCAAGGGTCCCGCGACTCCAGAGCCCGATGCCCGTCCCGTACAGCGGCTGGCCGTCGCCTCGGCGAACATGGTCTCTCTGCCGGCCCACCTCATGGCGCCCCAGATCCCGCACCTGTCGCCGGAACCGCCGAGGCAGGAGCCGAGCTCCCAGCACGGGTTCGAGCCGATCACGGCATTGCCGGATTTCGGCGGGGCTGCCCCCATGCCTGCACCGTCGTCGTTCGCGCCGACACCGGCTTCCGCGTCGGACGTGCCCTGGGACCAGTGGGGTGTCCAGGCGCCGATCCAGCAGAACGGGTACGCGTCCCAGGTCCCGTACAACGCACCCGCCGCGTATCTGCAGCAACCACCGAACCCGTACGCCCCGC
>PMLO01000070.1 GCA_003158895.1 Propionibacteriaceae bacterium | reverse complement strand
GTGGAGCGCGGCATGGTCGTCATCAAGCCGGGCACCACGACGCCTCACACGGACTTCGAGGGCAACGTCTACGTCCTGACCAAGGAGGAGGGTGGCCGTCACAAGCCGTTCTTCTCGAACTACTCTCCTCAGTTCTACTTCCGGACGACTGACGTCACCGGCAAGGTCGAGCTCCCCGAGGGCAAGGACATGGTCATGCCTGGTGACAACACCGACATGNNCTGAAGTTCGCCATCCGCGAGGGTGGCCGTACGGTCGGCGCCGGCCGCGTGACCAAGATCATCAAGTGATCTGACGCACTGACACCAAGAGGCCCCTCACCTTCGGGTGGGGGGCCTCTTGGTGTCAGTGGTGGGCGAGCTACCGGGTCGTCATCGAGCCGCCGATCATCCAGCCCGCCCAGGCGCACACCGCGACGCACAGAAGGCTCGCCAGGGCGAGCATGACGGTACGACGATCCCGTACCACCACCAATACCCCATCGTGGTTCCACGCTCGACCCAGACGCGTGAACAGGTAGGCCCAGACGAACGTACTCGCGGACATGACGCCGTACTGCCACATGTGGAACACGACGAAGTTCAGGGCGAAGATGGCGGCCATGAGCCCCACGGCGACGGTGGGCAACCACATCAGGGAAGCTTTCACGAGTGCCATTGTTGCCGAACCTCCGTGTCAGTTGGGGTCGGCACGGCCGAGGCGCGATCCCCGACGGCATTCGACCCGGGTGGGACCTCTCTGCCCGAGTGGTGAGGACGTCCGCGTCGATCGTCGGCGCAGGCTGAATATGTCCAAGTTTGACGGGATTGGTCCCCCTCTGCCGCGGCGCCGGGTCGGACGTCATATCCTGGGCGGGCAAGCCCGTCGGAGCGCTGTGGCTCCTTCAGGCACCTCCACCTGTTCCGCGAAAGGACCCCTCCACTCATGCCCACACCTCAGATCTCGGTTCAGCTGTACTCGGTGTACGGACCATCCGAAGCGGACCTCGACGGGACGCTCGGCAAGCTCGCGTCGATCGGCTTCAGATGCGTCGAGGCGTTCGACTTCGTACGGCGCGTCGACGCCCTGAAGGCGGCCTTCGACACGTACGGGCTGGTGTCGCCCACCGCCCACGCGATCCTCGTCGAGGCGGGCACGGCCACGCCCGACGGCCTTCTCGACACGCCCCCGGCTGACGAGGTCTTCGCCGCTGCGAAGGCGCTGGGCGTCGGCGTCGTCATCGACCCGTACGTCCCGCCAGCACGCTGGGGCGACCTGGCGAGCGTCGAGCACAGCGCCCAGGTCCTGAACGAGGCTGCCGCCAAGGCTGCCGAGTACGGCCTGCGCGTCGGCTACCACAACCACGATCACGAGTTCACCTCGATGATCAACGGGAAGACCGCGTACGAGGTCTTCGCCGACCTCCTCGACCCGTCCGTGGTGCTCGAGCTCGACCTGTACTGGGCGACAGCGGGCGGCCAGGACGCTCCGGCGCTTCTCCGTCGCCTCGGTGACCGGGTCATCGCCGTACACATCAAGGACGGCCCCATGCGTCCGGGCATCACGGCGGCGCAGCTCCCCGACGACCAGGTTCCGGCCGGTCGCGGCGACGTACCGCTCGTGGAGTGCCTCAAGGCCGGAAGCAGCATCGAGTACGCGGTCGTCGAGTTCGACAAGTACGCCGGCGACATCTTCGAGGGCATCGCGGACAGCTACGCGTTCCTCGCGGACACTCTCAAGGCCTGACGAACACCCAGTTGGACCACACGGCTGAGGCCGGGCTCGTGAGCAACATCACGATTCCGGCCTCAGCCGCGTGATGGGGGCGTGCATGCCTCACGCAGACCCGCGTCTTGGTTAGGCTTTGCGCAGTCGTCAGGAGGTCGTCTTCCATGGGTCAGAATCCCGTCAACTCACGCCCTGATCTGCCTCAGCAGCCGCCGTCCGGCCCGACGGGGCCGTCCGCGTCGGACTCTGGGCCGCAGTCAGGGCCGGGATACGGGTACCAGGGGCCTCAGGTGGCTGCCCCAGGACCTCAGGACCCGGCAGCTTCCCCCGCGTACCCCACGCCCAGTCCGGCGCCGTACGGCACGACGCCGTACGGGATGACGCCGTACGGGACGATGCCGTACGGTCCTCCGCCCGGCGCAGGGCAGCCTGGCCCGGGACCGGGCCAACCGTACGCGGGCGCAGCGAGTCAGCAGTACGCCATCCCTGGCGCTGCTTCGACCGGTCCGACGCCCAAGAAGAAGGGCAAGGGGCCGCTCGTCGGACTGGTCGCGGGCGCGGTCGTCCTCGTGCTTGTGGTCGGTGCGGTCGCCACCTATCTCCTGACGAACCGGGCCACTCCCGCGGGTACGGAGCCGGACACGGCGACCACCTCGGTGTCGGCACTTCAGGGGTACCTCAACGCGCTGGCGGCAGGCGACGCGGACAAGGCGAAGCTGTACGGGGTGGATGCGCCCGCCAGCTCGCCGTTCCTGACCAACGACTTCCTCAAGGCCGCAGTGACCAAGAACCCGATCACCGAGATCCATGTCACCGAGGCGACCGACGCCGGCACGTCCCAGTACCTGTCGGCGAGCTACAAGCTGGGCGGCGACCCTATGCAGGGGAGCTACCAGCTGACCAAGGTGGCGAAGACCTGGAGGCTCAAGACGATCATCACCACCGTGGATCGTCCCAGCAACTGGGGGACGCTCGGCGTCACCGTCAATGGCACGCCCGCGTCGGCCTCCCAGCTCTCGTTCTTCCCGGGCATGTACGAGCTCGGTACGGGCACATCGTTGACCTCATTCCTGCAGCCGATGTTCACCGTCGGCATGCCGGGCGGCAGCATCGCGGGGTTCGCCACCGCCGAGTCCACCCTGACGGACGCGGGCAAGAAGCTGATGATCACCAAGTCCCAGGATTGGCTGACCCAGTGCCTCCCGCTCCAGGACCTCAACCCCAAGGACTGCGGCATGAGCACGCCGCTGCCAGACGGCGGCACGGTGGCACCCGGTTCGATCAAGCGCACCGTGGACGCGTCCAACACACCGTTCGCCGCCAGCATTCCGCTGCTGTCGATGGATGATCCCACGAAGGTCACGCTCTCGAGCGCGGTCGTGGTGACGGTCACCGCAGCCGATACCGCCGGGAACACGTACTCGGGCACCACGACCGTGACCCGAGCGGTCGGAACGATCACGGGCGAGAACCTCACGGTCGTCTTCACGGAATGACCCCGACACCTCAGGCTCCTGTGCTCGTCGTCACCGGCGGCGGGCGAGGCATCGGCGCCGCCACCGCGTTGCTCGGGGCCCGCCGGGGCTACAGGGTCTGCGTGAACTACTTGCGGGACGAGACTTCCGCCGCGAGGGTCGCGGAGGAGATCACCCGTGGCGGCGGCGAGGCCATCGTCGTACAGGCTGACGTCGGGCACTCCGACGAGGTGACGAGGCTGTTCGCGACCGTCGACTCCCGGCTCGGTACGGTGACGGCGCTGGTCAACAATGCCGGCGCGCTCGAGACCCAGTGCAGGCTGGAAGACCTGGACGAGGAACGGTTGCTGCGCATCCTGCGGACCAACGTGGTCGGTACGTTCCTGCCCTCGCGCGAAGCCGTACGCCGCATGTCGACGCGTCACGGCGGTGGGGGCGGCGCCATCGTCAATGTGTCGTCAGCGGCCTCGAGGCTCGGTTCGCCGGGGGAGTACCTCGACTATGCGGCATCCAAGGGCGCCATCGACACGTTCACGTACGGCTTGGCACTCGAGGTCGCAGCCGAGGGGATCAGGGTCANNCCGGGACGAGCCGAGGAGGTCGCCGAAGCGATCCTGTGGCTGCTGTCCGATGCCGCCTCGTACACCACCGGCACCATCGTGGACGTGGCGGGCGGTCGCTAGTCGCCGTCGCCAGGGGCTCCCATCACTGGCGCTTCTGGATCGCCGCCCACTCGTCCCGAAGGCCGACCGTACGGTGGAACATCAGCGGCGTCGCGGCGTCCTGTGCGAAGTAGCCGAGGCGCTCGAACTGGACGACCTCGCCGGGTGCGGTGTCTGCCAGAGCCGCCTCGACCTTGCATCCCTCGAGAAGCTGCAGCGAGTCGCGGTTGACGTCGTCGAGAGGTTCGCCGGTGCGCTCTCCGGGGTACGCCACCTCGAACAGCCGCTCGTACAGCGCCACGCTGGCCTCTGTGGAGTGTGCAGCTGATACCCAGTGCATCGTCGACTTCACCTTGCGGCCGTCGGGTGCGTTGCCGCCCTTCGACGCCGGGTCGTACGTGGCCTCGATCGCCACGATCTCGCCCGCACCGTTCTTGACCACCCCGGTCGCGGTCACCAGGTACGCGCCGCGCAGCCGTACCTCGCGTCCCGGGCTCAACCGGAAGAACTTTGGCGGCGGCACCTCGGCGAAGTCATCCGCCTCGATCCACAGCTCACCGGAGAACGCGACAGAACGCGTACCGTCCGCCTCGTTCTCCGGGTTGTTGACGATGTCGAAATGGTCGACCACGGGCGCGCCCTGGTCGTCGGTCGGCCAGTTCGTGATGACGAGCTTCACCGGGTTGAGGACGGCCATGCGACGCTGCGAGGTACGGTTCAGCTCGCGCCGCACGTACGACTCGAGCGCCTCGATCGACTGCCGGCTGTTCGTCTTCGTCGTGCCGATGTCGTGGCAGAAGTCGCGGATCGCGGACGCCGGGTAGCCCCGCCGCCGCAAGCCCTGCAGCGTCGGCATCCGAGGGTCGTCCCAGCCGGACACGATGCCGTCCGTGACGAGCGTCATCAGCTTCCGCTTCGAGGTCACCGTATGGGTGAACTCGAGCCGTGCGAACTCGATCTGCTTCGGCTGGTCGCCGGGGAGCGGGCAGTGTTCGAGGTACCAGTCATACAGCGCACGGTGCGAGTCGAACTCCAACGTGCAGATCGAGTGGGTGACGCCCTCGATCGCGTCGGACTGCCCGTGCGCCCAGTCGTACGTGGGGTAGATGCACCACTCGTCACCGGTGTTGTGGTGGTGGCTGAACCGGATCCGGTACATCACCGGGTCACGCATCTGCATGTTCTCGTGCTGCATGTCGACCTTCGCGCGCAGCACCTTGGAGCCCTCCGCGAACTCGCCAGCACGCATCCGGCGGAACAGGTCGAGGTTCTCCTCAATGCTGCGGTTGCGGTACGGGGACTCGATGCCGGGCTTCCCGTACCCGCCGCGCTGCGCCGAGATCGTCTCGACGTCCTGGTCGTCCACGTAGGCGAACCCGGTGGTGACGAGGTGCTCGGCCCACTCGTACAGGGTCGGGAAGTAGTCGGACGCGTGGAGGACGGCCGCGGGCTCGTAGCCCAGCCACTCGATGTCGGAGACGATCGCGTCGACGTACTCGACGTCCTCGGTGTCGGGGTTGGTGTCGTCGAGGCGCAGGTTGCACACCCCGCCGAAGTCGCGCGCGATGCCGAAGTCGACGGTGATGGCTTTGGCGTGACCGATGTGGAGGTAGCCGTTCGGCTCCGGCGGGAACCGCGTCTGCACGCGCCCGCCGTACGTCCCCTGATCGTTGTCGCGCGTCACTGTGTCACGGATGAAATCTCCTCCAGCAACGGCTTCGGTCATAGGGGAAAACTAGCGCAGCCCGCTGCCCGCCTTGATCCGTGCCCGGCGTCCGGGCGAGGCGCTGGGCTAGGCTCGCTGGCGCTATGAACGACACGATCCCCCCGGCACGCCTACGCGTCGCCCCGTCCCCGACCGGCGACCCCCACGTCGGCACCGCGTACATGTCGCTGTTCAACCTCGCGTACGCCCGCAAGACCGGCGGCGCGTTCGTACTGCGCATCGAGGACACCGACCGCGCCCGGTACCAGGCGGACTCCGAGCGGCAGATCACGCAGACGCTGCGATGGCTCGGGCTGCCGTGGGACGAGGGTCCGGATGTCGGCGGCCCGTACGCCCCGTACCGGCAGAGCGAGCGGCTCGAGACCTACCGGCCGTACGTGGACCAGCTCGTCGCGGATGGCCACGCGTACTACTGCTGGTGCACGCCGGAGCGCCTGGCCGAGCTGCGCAAGGAGCAGGAGCGGTCGAAAGCATCGGTGACCGGCTACGACCGGCTCTGCCTCGGCAAGACCCGCGAGGAGCGTGCGCAGCTGCCGGGCTTCCAGGAGACGCCGGTGGTACGGATGCTCGTGCCCGACGACGTATCGCTCGTGTTCGACGACCTCATCAGGGGTACGGTCGCGGCGCCGAGGCCCGATGACCAGGTGCTGCTGAAGACCGACGGCTTCCCGACGTACCACATGGCTGTTGTCGTCGACGACCACCTCATGGGCATCACCCACGTCGTGCGCGGCGAGGAGTGGATCTCGTCGACACCGAAGCACCTGCTGCTGTACGACTGGCTCGGCTGGGACGCGCCGGCGTTCGCGCACATGCCGCTGCTGCGCAACACGGACCGGTCCAAGATCTCCAAGCGCAAGAACCCCGCGGCGCGCCTGCTGTGGTTCGTCGAGCAGGGCTACCTGCCCGAGGCCTTGCGCAACTTCCTCCAGCTGCTCGCGTACCCGCCGGCGGACGACGCGTCGGAGGTCTCGACGTTCGAGGACTTCATCGACGGCTTCGAGTGGATGAAGATCAACACGGTGGGGCCGATCTTCGACCTCGACAAGCTCAACTGGCTCAACGGCACCTACATCCGCAGCCTGTCCGTGACGGAGCTGGGGGAGCGGCTCGTGGCGTTCGTGCGGGAGCACCAACGCCCGCTCACTGACGCGGAGGCCGCCATCGTGTACGGGTCGGCGGCCATGCTCCAGCCGAGACTGGTCCTGCTCTCCGACGCGCTCGACCAGCTCACATTCGCGCTTACGCCGGACGCCGAGCTGGTGATCGAGGACGACGCCCGCGCGCAGCTCACCGACGCGGCTCCACAGGTGCTGGACGCCACCATCGCGACGCTGGAGCCATTGCCGGAGTTCACACACGAGGCGGTCGACGAGGCGCTGCGCTCGGCGCTCGTCGAGGGCCTTGGCCTCAAGCCACGGGTCGCGTTCGCCGCGCTCCGTGTGGCCGTCACCGGCCGCAAGGTCTCGCCACCCTTGTTCGAGTCGATGGCGCTGCTCGGCAAGGAGTCTGTACTGACGCGTCTGCGGTCGTTGCGCGCCTCGCTCTGAGACCTGGGCCTCAGGAGGATCGCCTCAGCGGGGGAGTGGACCCGAGGACGGTGAGCTGCGCCTGGCGGAACCAGGACCGGGGCCTTGGTGCGGCACGCTCAGTGGATTTGCCAGCGATGGCCAGTCGTGTCAGGATTGCGGGGTTGCCCCGACGGGTCGCCGGGGTGCGTCATGCGGTCTAAATGCACGTCGACGCACCGTACCAGGAGACTCTCCACAAGGGTGCCGGTCTTCGCCGGACATCGGTCACTGCGATCAAGCAGGGGACGAGTGCGGTCTGAAAGCACGACACACCCGACCGCGTGGGTCGGTGCGACAAGGGAGCTCACCGTGAGTCTCCCGGGACCATCCGGCTCCGAGCCGGAGCAGGACGAGAGGGATGAACCGTGGCGGGACAGAAGATCCGCATCAGGCTCAGGGCGTATGACCATGAGGTCATCGACTCCTCGGCGCGCAAGATCGTGGACACGGTGACCCGGACGGGCGCCAAGGTGGCCGGCCCCGTGCCGCTGCCGACCGAGAAGAACGTGTACTGCGTGATCCGGTCGCCCCACAAGTACAAGGACAGCCGCGAGCACTTCGAGATGCGCACGCACAAGCGGCTGATCGACATCCTCGACCCCACGCCGAAGACCGTCGACTCGCTCATGCGGCTCGATCTTCCGGCGGGTGTCGACATCGAGATCAAGCTCCCGTGAGGCAACTGACGATGACGTACGAACGCAATGTGAAGGGGTTGCTGGGCACCAAGCTCGGCATGACCCAGGTCTGGGACGAGAACAACCGCATCGTCCCCGTGACCGTGATCCAAGCGGGTCCCTGCGTGGTCACGCAGGTCCGTACGCCTGAGAAGGACGGCTACTCGGCCGTACAGCTCGGCTTCGGTGCTGTGAAGGCCACCTCGGTCAACAAGCCGGACTCCGGTCACTTCGAGAAGGCAGGTGTGACGCCTCGGCGCCACCTGCTCGAGCTCCGTACCAGCAACGCCAGCGAGTACACGCTCGGCCAGGAGCTCAGCACTGAGGTCTTCGCCGTCGCCGATATCGTCGACGTCACGGGCGTGACCAAGGGCAAGGGCACCGCCGGTGTCATGAAGCGTCACGGCTTCCACGGCCTCGGCGCGTCGCACGGTGTGCACCGCAAGCACCGCGGGCCCGGTTCGATCGGCCAGTCGTCGACGCCGTCCCGCGTCTTCCCCGGCGTCAAGATGGCCGGCCGCATGGGTGTGGAGAAGAAGACGATCCAGAACCTGACCGTGCACGCAATCGACGCCGAGCGCGGGCTGATCCTCGTGAAGGGTGCCGTTCCCGGCCCCAAGGGCTCGCTCGTCGTCATCCGCTCCGCTGCTAAGAAGGGTGGCATCGCATGAGCGAGCATGTGTTGGTCGACGTCATCGGCGCCGACAAGAAGACCTCGGCTGAGCTCCCCGCTCACCTGTTCGACGTACAGACGAACGTGCCGCTGATCCACCAGGTGGTCGTCGCCCAGCAGGCTGCGGCCCGCCAGGGGACGCACTCCACCAAGACCCGCGGCGATGTCCGCGGCGGTGGCATCAAGCCGTGGCGCCAGAAGGGCACCGGCCGCGCCCGTCAGGGTTCACGCCGCGCCCCGCAGTGGGCCGGTGGCGGTGTCGTCCATGGACCGCACCCGCGTTCGTACGCGCAGCGCACACCCAAGAAGATGATCGCCGCCGCCCTGCGCGGAGTGCTCTCCGACCGGGTGCGCGACGGCAAGCTCTACGTCCTCGAAACGCTGGTTCCCGGGGAGCTCCCGTCGACCAAGTCGGCCCTCGCGGCGCTGGCGGCCATCGGTGACTACCGCTCCGCGATCGTCGTGCTGCACCGCGATGAGGATGTCGCCTGGCTCAGCCTGCGCAACCTCGCCGGCGTCCACGCGATCGCCGTCGACCAGCTCAACGTGTACGACGTGATCGTCAACGAGTCGGTGGTCTTCACGAGCAAGGCTCTGGAGGCCTTCATCGCCGGTTCGAAGAGCGGCAAGTCCGCCAAGGCTATCGCCACCTCCACCGAGGCCGACGCTGTCGCCGAGGTTGATGCGGTCGACGAGAAGCCGGCCAAGGCTGAGAAGCCCGCGAAGGCTGCCAAGGTCGAGAAGGCTGAGAAGCCGGCGAAGGCCGAGAAGGTCGTCGAGGCGAAGGTCGAGGAGGCCGAGCCCAAGGCGAAGGCTGAGAAGGCCGAGCCCAAGGCCAAGGCTGAGCCGAAGGCCAAGAAGGCCGCCAAGGCCACGGACGAGGAGGCAGACAAGTGAGCGACGCACTCAAGATCCGCGACTACCACGACGTACTGCTCGCGCCGGTCGTCAGCGAGAAGAGCTACGCCCTGCTCGACCAGAACAAGTACACGTTCCTCGTCGATCCGTCGGCGAACAAGACCGAGATCAAGATCGCGGTCGAGAAGGTGTTCAAGGTCTCTGTCACGGGCGTCAACACGATCAACCGTGCGGGCAAGAAGCGCCGGACGCGTTACGGGGTGGGCCGTCGGCCCAACACCAAGCGCGCCATCGTGACCGTTGCCGACGGCGACCGTATCGACCTGTTCGCTCAGGCCTGA
>PMLO01000281.1:844-10472 GCA_003158895.1 Propionibacteriaceae bacterium | reverse complement strand
TGGAGTAGGGCGAGTCCACCGACTGTGAGTACCACCGACGCCAGAACAACAGCTGCGAGGACTGGCCGCTCCTGTCTGCGTACAACTTGCCGATCTGAAGCGAGTCCGTGCCTCAATGCGAGCGCGAGGACCGCTTTCGGGACCCCTACTGCACCCACGAGGACCAGGGCGAGGACTTCCGAGAATTCGAGCCACCCTGTTCGCGATCGCCATGTGACGATCAGCAGCAGAACCGCGACGACGTTTACGGGATCGAGCACCCGGCTGACCCAGGCTGCGGCAATGGATGGTCGGGCTGCCGCGAGACGTGCTATGTCCGGATCTGTGGTCATTGGCTCGCGGCGTCTTCTAGCTCGAGGCGGCGACGATGCAGTACAAGCTGCGGGCGCCATATCCGGGCCCACCATCCCAGCGGCAGATAGATCTCGGGATGCTCTGCGATGGCCGACTGCCAACCAGGCGTGACCTTGCGGAGCTGCTGCTGCGCGACCAGCCACTCCCCTATCGGGAAGAAGAACAGGGCGGTCGCCGCCAACGCCCCCGTCAGGCCGATCACGCCGTTCACCGCGGTTGTACCCAACCAGACAGGAAGGACGCTGTGGCGCAGCTCGTAGAGGACCTGGAGGAGAAGTAGCCCGCTCGCGACGACCCCCGCAACGACGGCGGCGGCACCAGTTCCCAAAGTGACGGCCGCGATCTTGTCCCCATCGCGGAAGGATCGACGACTCACGCGTATCCAGCCGATGGCTAACAGGACCCCGGCTACGCACAGGTGCACGTCGATACCAACGGTGTAGACGGCCACCGGTATCGACGCCGCGGATAGCGGCCTAAGGTCCAGGACCTCATGGTCATGCAGGGGCGCCATAACCCACGCGAAGACCAAGACGACAGCGGCGGTGGCAGCCTCCCAACCCATCCAGGCCCGCCCCCGTCTACTGGTCGGGATCAGGGTCCAGTGACCGGTCAGTATCGCCAGGATGACGGCCACCCGAGCAACCAGGCCACCCAGGTTCGCAACGCCGAGGAAGTCGTCTACAGGCCCCCGCCAGACGATTCCCGTGACCATGACCGCGAGAGAGAACGTCGCCACCGTGATCATGCCTCGCCACCCAGCCCAGCCCCGCAGCATCGTCAGTACGACGCGCCACAGCACCGCACCCCACAGCAAGGCCGTCGCGGCGATCATCACCGAAGGCGCTCCGAAATCGATCCCCGCCCAGCATCAACGATGGCAAGAGCCTTGACGATCTGCGTGCCCAGCCGCTCCGCTTCGGCTTCGGCCTGCTCCGTGTACATCGTCCTGCCGAGGTACCGGGCAACGTCGAGTTCCGGTACCGCTTGAGACAGTGCCGCGCCCGCGTCGCCTGGGCTGTGGCCGAGCAGCATATGGCCGAGTTCGTGGCCGATGATCGCGACCCGGCGCAGCGGCGACGCATCCTGTGGGAATACGACGACGTCGAGACCGTTGAGCGCCAACCACATGCCGGATAGTTCGCCCTGCGGAAATGCGAACGCCAGCACCTGGATCGGCCGGCCCCTCCAGGCGGCTACCCGTTCGACAACATCCTCAATGCTGATCGCGGCACGCAGCAGGTGCCACAGTCGCCACTTAGCGCGGAGAGTCCGGCTGGATGCTCGCATCGTTGCCTCCCCTGCGGATCAGTTCCAGCGCGTCGAGCACCTGGGCGATCACCTCCACGTCTCCAAGCGCTCCTCGACCGGCTAAGCCCTGCACGCCGGCGTCCTTCATCCGCGAAAGAGATGCCAGCTGCCTTTCGATACGTTCAGCTCGTTCGGCGTCGAAGAAGTAGTCGACTGGGACCCCGAAGACGTCGGCGATCGCCGCGAGCAGGACCGCCGACGGATTATCGCGGCGCCCCGCACGCAGATGCGACACATGCTGGGCGTTCACCTCGACGCCGAGGGAACGCACCCGCTCCGCGATTACCTCGCTCGTCCACGCCGCCATCCCCGTAGGGGGCGGCACTGTAGCGGTCAGGAACGAGAGGCGTTCCTTCAGCTGAGGAACGCCGCTCGTCGTCATGCCTAGATTCTCCCCTACCGTCATCGCGGACACCAAGTCATCCTACCTACTGTCGCGGCAGTCGCGTCTATCAGTAACATTCATGTTTGTGACCCCGAGGACTCCTCACGCACCGTGACGCAGCGACACGCCGAGTGCGACGCCTCCTCTTCGCGGTCCCTCCCCCGGTGTACTCGACCTCTAGGACTTCGACCATGAAGTCTTCGCGGGTGAACGTGACCTTGCCATCGGCCGGCACGTACGACTCGAACTTCCAGTCGTCGACACCCGTCTTCTCGCGCACCTTCTGGGTCAGCGACGCTGATCTTGCCCGCGTTGAAGCCGTCCGTCACGGTGGACATGCGTCCGCTCGATCTTGCTCACACCTGTCTTGATGCGAAGGATCGAGACCATGCGAGCGGCTCCCTTTCGTGACAGGATCAACCCAAGTTGATGGATGATCGGCTGCCGTCATATGTCATTGTCATATTGCGGCGGGCTAGTCCCAGTGGATACGTTCCGGGCTTAGGATCCGTTGGTACCGTCCGGGCCTATCTCGCACCGCTAGAACGATCTCTTAGGCCGTGGTGCTAGTAGCGGGGGCTAGGCCGGGAACGTAGGTCCGGCGGCTAGGCCGTGAACGTAGGTCCGGCGGCTAGACCGTGCCGCTAGACCGGATGGCTAGGTCCAAGGGATAGGACGCGACGCTAGGCGCCCCAACTAGAACCCCGGGATAGGCCCCGGCCGTACGATCCGTCGCTAGCCAAAGAACCTACGAGCCGACGCTAGAACGGCGTGTCCGACATCCGACGGTGGGGGAGTGCGCTTAGGGTCCCAGACATGACACATGTTGTGGCTGTGGCCACAGGCAAGGGCGGTGTCGGGAAGAGCTCCGTCACGTCGGCAGTCGCCGGGACGCTCGCCGCGCACGGCCGCCGGATCGCCGTGATCGAAATCGACCCACAAGGCGACATCGCCGACGACTTCGGCCTCCGCGAGGACCCGGACAACGACGGGGGAGCGGCGGTCGCGGAGTCGATCCTGCACGGGACGTCACTCGGGGACGGGATCGAAGCCCGCGACAACCTCACGTACTTCGCAGGCGGCCCGGTCATGAAGCAACTGCCACGGATCCAGGGCTGGACCGGGCTCGAGTCGCAGCTGAGCAAGGCGATCGGTCAACTGGACGGCTATGACCTGATTCTCCTCGACTCGCCGCCGTTCTCCGACGAGCTGCAGCGCGTCTCACTGACGGCCGCGGACCGGCTCCTGATCCCGACCAGCATGGACAACAGCAGCCTCCGCGCCTTGCTCACGATCGCCGACCGCCTGGTCGAGGTCGAGTCGGTGAACCCTGGTCTGAAGCCCCTCGGGGTCGTCCTGTGGAACGTCCCGACCGCCGCGTCCCGGATCCGGACCGAGACCCGTCAGGTGCTGCTCGAGATCCTGGGTGACTCATTCCCGCTGCTGAAGACGACGATCCGGTCGGCGGTCGCCACCGCGTGGGAGTGCCGGCGGCGCGGGATGTTGCCGCATGAGGTTGCCGAGATGCACGGCGGCACAAGTAGCGCGTTGAAGGTCCTATCGACGGGCCGGGTCCCAGAGCGGCCCTTGTCGTCGGCGCAGAACCTGGCGTTGGACTACGCGACGTTGGCGAACGAAATCCTGGACCGACTGGAGGAGACCTCATGAAGGCTGCACCGATCAAGCCCATCCCGAGGGTCGCGGACCGTCTCAGGGAGAGCCGCGATCACCTTGCCCAAGTCCCGGCTCCGGACGAGACGGCTGTGTCGCCCGTCCCGCGGTTGCTCCTGGTCGACCCGGTGGGGGAGCCCCCGGTACGGCCCGTTGAGCCCGTCACAAAACCAGAGCCGACGCCGGCGGCGCCCGTCGCCGAGCCGAAGTCGGTCACCGCCCCCGTCGCACGGCAGAGCACGCCCCGGAAGACCTCGAGCACCAGCAGCAGTGCGAAGCCGAAATCGGCCGAGTCCGACGGCGGCTCGACCCGGACCACGTTCACGGTCCCGCCGGGTTGCATCGAACGGCTCCGGGACCTCGCATACGACCGGCGCATGAAGCAGGCCGATGCGCTCATCGTCGAGCTCGACAGGCTCGCACGCCAGGCAGACCCGGACCTGTTCGCCGACACGACCGCAGGGAAGACCGTCGAGGGCCTGGGGGAGTTCCTGGTGGACAGCAGGAGCCGTGCCGCCGAACCGCACCAGCTGTTGGGGCTGAGGCTGAGCCGGCACAACCTGGCCGTGATGGATGACCTGGTTGTTCGTCTCGGGGCGCCCAGCCGGTCAGCTCTCGTCGCGAAGGCACTGTCCTAGTCGTACGACCGGAACCTATGACCAGGTCATATGACGCGATCCGTACGTCGAAATGACCAGCGGCTGGGGGAGTGGGGGAGTGGCGGCTACTGCGGGTCGGCCAGGAGCGTGAGCTCCGCCAACGCAGGCCTGTACCGCTCGACCAGGACCCCGTTCGAGTAGGCGAGCTTGGCGCACCCATCCCGGTCCGGGTCGGCCATGCGTCGCAGCGTGTGCAGGGCTTGGCTGATCGTCGCCAACGCCGTGTCGGGCCGTTCGCCGGACGCGATGCCACGTGCCTCGGCCACGATGATGGCCAACTCGTCGAGCATCCCTGGTGTGACTGCCTCGCCCATGTTTGGACCTCCTGGAAGCATTGTGTCGCAGGATCAGGCAGCGCCGACGTAGAACAGGTCGCGTGCCGGCTCCAGGCCCAGATGAGCCCGAGGTACGTGATGGCGTGCGCGGTGCGCGTCCCAGGCCTGGACGTACTCGCGACGAAGTTGGGCCGGCAGGTTCCGGTACCAGGCGGCTCGTGCAGCAGCCCTGCTCGCCAGCTCGTCGACCGTCAGCGACGTCAGCCATGCAGCATGCCGGTCGGCTTCGCTGACACCTGTCTCGGCACGCTCCGCCGACCAGACGTGCTTGCTGCGCATCTGGTCGGCGGGGGAGAGCCGGGCGAACGCCTCCGCCGCCTCCTCTGCCCGTGCGGCGCGCTGCGCACTGCTCAGTCCGCCCCACCAGGCCTTGTACCGGGCATGGTCGCGCTCGATCGCGGCGGCGCGCTGTACGGCGTAGTCGCAGCGGTTCTTGCGTCGGTAGTCGTCGCGTTCGGCGTTGACCTTGTCGACGAGCTCGTTGTGGGCGGCGATCGCCTCGGCACGCGCATGCTGGGTCGACTCAACGGCCGGGTCAGGCTCCGACGCATGCCATCTGCCCCTGCTGTCGCACACCGCCCAACCGGCGCCGCCCAGGTCCTCGAGGCGTCTGCGGAGCGTCCGTCGTCCGGACTCGGTCAGCTGCGAGGTCGGGGTCTGGGTCAGCTGGGCGGCGCGGGCAAGAGTGTCAGCATCAGACCCCTCTTCTCCGGCCAAGGCGAGGATTGTGCGCAACCGGCGGCTTCGTAAATCCAATCCGTGTAGTTCATGGCTTGCCCTCAGGGGGTCGTGAGAACTAGGTGGATGGTCTATCGACACCTCGCGGTCAGGGTCAGGCAGGATTTCGAACTCGAACGAGGTGAGCGGGTTCGTCTTGTCGAACGTCTCGTGGTGGACGATCCCGACGTAGCCGTCGAGCATCCGCAGGGCGTTGCGGACGGTCGTACGGTCCCGGATCCCGGTGTCGGTCTGAACGCACCGTTCTGCGCAAGGCACCTGCCATTCGCCCTCGCGTCGGATCCGGTCCAGGACGGCAGCACCGACCGCCCAGACGAACGGACGGATGCCGACGGGCAGTTGCCACAGACGCTCGTCGAGAAGCTCCCAGGCGGTCTCCAGGCCCGCGGCGAGGGCATTGTCGACCTTCGGCCCGACCTCTTGCTCGGTGGCGGGGACGACAACGTTCCAGATTCGGCCCACCCACCAGCGCTGGTCGCTACGTGCACGGTCCATCGCGTCCGGATGGGCCTTCATGATCAGGTCCCAGGCGGTGTCGACCGTGTGGCCGGCCCGGACCAGTGCTGTCGTCGCGGCGAGCTCGTACACCGACCGCGACTGGTCATCGCCGCGCAGGACGGGACGCTCGCCGGTCAGGAACCATGTCGACCACTGCGGCGGCAGCTGGGTCTTCGGCCGGGGCCTGGGGACGAGGGCTGTGACCTGGGGCCGGTTCCGTCCGGGCCGGCGCCGGCGGAGCTTCGTCGGGGCGATCCGCAGAGCAGACTCGAGGAGCCCGATCTGGAGACGGACTGCGGCGACACCCGTCAGTGCGAGGGGGAGTGTCCGGCGTCCTGTGGCGCGGTGCGGCGACGACAAGGGCCGTACGGTGTCTCGGACGTCGACGAGGTTCTTGCCGTAGCCGTGGTGGCGCCGGATACCTGCCACAAGGTCGGTCAGGTCGTCCAGGCGCCGGCCGACGGCGACGAACACGTGGCTGCGGCCATCGGCGCCGCCTGACGGGCGTGACAGGGTCCACAGGTCGCGTTGCGTGGCCCATCTGGTGACCTGCTCGGCGATCAGCCAGCCGCGGTCTCCGGGGACGTCGATGTCGACGACAGCCAGGCCTGGGCGGAGCCGGCCGACGACGGCGAGCTGCGCGTCGGGCTCGTGGAGGAGCCGCAGTCCCGCGTCGAGGTTCGGGATGATGACCCCGGCGAGGCGCTTGTTGTCGGGTCCGATCGCGAACCAGCCCGTCTTGGCGAACATTGTCTTGTCGAGCACGGCGACGGCATCCCAGACCGCAGCCGGGGGAGTGCGACCCACCGTCTTCGCTGTCGTCGGCTCCTGGGCAACGTTTCGGGTCGTTGTGGTCATGAGCCGCCGCCTGCGAGGTCGACGAAGCGGCTGTAGTGGCCCTGGAACGCGGTGGTGACGGTCCGGGTCTCGCCGTTGCGGTGCTTCGCGACGATCAGGTCCGCCTCACCCGGCCGGTCGTCCCGGTTGTAGGCGTCCTCACGGTGAAGCAGAATCACCATGTCGGCGTCCTGCTCGAGGCTGCCGGATTCGCGCAGGTCGGACAGGAGCGGGCGCTTGTCGGTGCGCTGCTCGGAGGCGCGGTTCAGCTGCGAGATCGCGATCACCGGGATCCCGAGTTCCTTCGCGAGGAGTTTGATCTGGCGGGAGAACTCGGACACCTCGACCTGGCGGGACTCGACCTTCTTGCCGCTGCTCATCAGCTGCAGGTAGTCGATGACGACGAGCTTCAAGTCGTAGCGCTGCTTCATGCGGCGCGCCTTGGCCCGGATCTCCATCATGGTCAGGTTCGGCGAGTCGTCGATGTACAGCGGGGCGTTCTCGATCCGGCTGGTGACCTTCGACAGACGCTCCCAGTCGTCGTCGGTGAGCTTCCCGGTCCGCAGCGAGTGGAGCTTCAGCCCGGCCTCGGCGGACAGGAGCCGGGTCATGATCTCGGACGCGCTCATCTCGAGGCTGAACACCGCGGTGGTCAGNNCCGTTCGTGAGTTCGTCCAACTCGGCGAAACCGGTGGGGACGCCGGCGAGACGCCCTCCACGGGACGCGATCGCCTCCAACTCGTTCCAGGTCGGCTCGATCAGTTCAGACAGGGGCTTGTAGTCCTCGGAGGTCTTCCCGTCGGTGACGTTGTAGATCGTCTGCTGCGCCTGGTCGACGATGTCGGCGACCTCGCCGGTGCCTTCGTAGCCCATCTGGGCGATCCGGATGGAGGCCTCGACGAGCCGGCGCAGCACGGCCTTCTCGCGGACGATGGTCGCGTAGTAGCCGGCGTTCGCCGCGATCGAGACGCTCGACAGGAGGTCGTGGAGGTAGATGTGTCCGCCGACACGTCCGATCTCGCCGCGCCGCGTCAGCTCAGCGGCGACCGTGATCGGGTCGGCCGGCTCGCCCTTGGCGTACAGGTCGAGGATCGCGTCGTAGATCAGCTCATGCGCGGGCCGGTAGAAGTCACGGCCCTTCAGGACTTCGACGACGTTCGCGACGGCGTCCTTGCTCATCATCATCGCGCCCAGCACGGACTGCTCGGCTTGCACATCCTGCGGGGGTGTGCGGTCGACCTGAGGGCCGGTGGGGCGGGGGAGCGGGGTCGCGGCGGTCATCAGCGGACACCACGACACGCCGGAGCATGCAACGTCTTTCCTGGCCGGGAGACGCCTGTTATATTCAGGAACGTCACAACGACCTCCTCTCGCGGGTGAGATCGATAAACGTCTCGGCGGCAACCGAGACCAAAGACTTCGACGGTTGGCCCCACGGCAATGGGGCCTTCGTCATGTCCGGGGTAGTTACGTGATCATCAGAAGCTCCTGAAGGTGCTCGACGGGACGCCCCGACTGGGCGTCCATCGCATCGTGAGAGCCCACAGGGACCCCGGCAAGGGACGTCTGCAGGCGAACGGACGGGTCAATTCCCGCCCTGACTAGGGGTTTCATTCCATCCGCGCGCGCGCCGGCCCATGCCGAGGCTGCCCGGAGCGCCGTAGCGGCTCGGGCTGCGCCTCGGCTCGAAGGCCGGGGGAGCGGAACGGTCATGGATGGTCTCCTGTTGTGCGGGACAGGCGTCGGGTCTTGGCTCCCGCTAGCCGGTCATGGGTAGCTCTTCTTGCCGCTTCAGTGGTCGTCCGGAGGGCAGGTCCTGCGCGTCCGCGTATCCGAACAGGACGCGGTCGATGTACGCCTGGACGGAGCAGCCGGCGTCTTGTGCACGGCGCTTGAGCTCGTCTCGGTCTTCTGGTGTTGCCCGAAAGATCACCTGGACGCTTCTTCGTTCTGACCTGTTGAGTCGCGCGGCTGGCATATGGCAACCCAACCATCGAGTGCTATCCAGATATGGGATGCGTGACGCGTGTCCTGCCGACCTGCCCGCGAGTGGCAACGGGCAGTTTCGCGACACGCCGAAGCGAGGTGCCAGCTGCTCGATGGGCGCGCTTGGTACGTTTGGGCACAGCACAGCGGCCTCCTTTCGCTAGGGAAGTCCACAAGCCCCGGTTCGCATCCGGGTCACATACTCAGACGCAGGGCCCGGTTGCAGCCGGGCCTTCGTCATGTCTTGGGTCGGTTAGCCGGTCATCGGCAACTCCTCGTCAGGTTCGGTCTCGCGGTGGGGTCCGCGTGGCAGGTCCTGCGCATCGGGGCGGCCGAGGATCATCCTGACCATGTAGGTCTGCACCGAGCATCCGGCTTCTCTGGCCCGCTGCTTGACCTCTTCGCGTTCCTCCGGGGTTACCCGGCACATGAGGCCAGCACTGCGAGATGCCGATCGGCATGCGTTGTCTGCCGCCATGGGCGTCACCCCACCATGGTTTTGCTAACCAGACTGTGACCCCGTGCGGCGAGTCGGAAACGAGCCGGCGGTACGCGTCGGCCTGCAGACCCTGGCGGAACCGACTATTGCGCGTCAGAAGGAACTGTCGAATCGCCTCGCTCGCGGTGACGGACGCATGGAACCCAAGTTCAGCTCAGTTCGATACGGGCTCTGAGCCCGGAACTGGCCAGAAGGATGGCCTTGCTTTCACCATTTGACCGATTCAGGATCGTGGCTGCATGGCTGGGCGTACGCCTTGTCGAGGTGTGGCTCATGGCCGTGAGATTGTCCGTTGCCCACAGTGCTACGTCCGGTTCGTCGAGCTGGTGGGCGCTGGCATTCTGAATCGTCGTGG
>PMLO01000281.1:0-799 GCA_003158895.1 Propionibacteriaceae bacterium | reverse complement strand
ACTGAGGGCCACGAGACCGGGGGGAATGTGGCGTGAACGTCGAGTTCATCGATCCTGAGCATGCACGGCTGTGGGTCGTCGGCTGGGACCAGGCCGGGCAAACCTGGCAGGCCGCATACGGCCGGTGGCCACCCGACCCCGCGACGGCCGCCACTGAGGTGCGCGGCTACACGCCTGGCGACAGGATCGCCGACCCCAAAGCCCTCCTATACTGGCTCTGCGACACCGCCAGGGTCGCGATCCCGTCCGAGGTGACCAAACTCGTCACCGGGCCGCAGGCCCGCCAGTCCGAGGAGCTGCACCAGCTCTGGACCCGCAGCATGATCGGCGCGCCTCCGTGGCAGGTCGGCACCGAGTCACAGCGCTGGGAGGGCTACCTCGACCCGGACCTGTACGACGCGAGCATCGGCGAGTACGTGCTGCGGAACAAGGTCGGCGCGACGAACTACGACGAGCTGCGCGAACGCGAGGACCAGGCGGTCGCGATCCGGCTGACCACACTGCGGACCCAGAGCATCCCTGAAACCCTCGACATGGACGGGCTCCGAGCCGTCCACCAGCACCTGTTCCAGGACGTGTACGAGTGGGCCGGTGAGCCCCGGACTGTGGCCATCAGCAAGGGTCCAGGCCCGTTCGTCCACCCGCATCAGTTCGAGGCGAATTTCGAGCAGGTCGTCACCTACCTCACTGACCGGGACCAGCTGCGCAGCGTGCCGACCGAGCAGTACACCGCCTCCCTGGCTCGTGCGTACAACGCCGTGAACGCGATCCACGCGTTCCGCGAGGGCAACGGCCGCAC
>PMLO01000220.1:10148-12820 GCA_003158895.1 Propionibacteriaceae bacterium | reverse complement strand
ATCCAGGATCGCGCTCAGCCGCGAACTCGTACGACAGTTGCGCGCGCACGCCGCCTGATGAGCGATTCCACCCGCGTGCGCCCGCCGCTGACGCCCGTCACCTCGCCTCCGCACTCCGCGAAGGTCGGCTGCCACGCAACGCCGCAGCTCACCGCCGGAGCAGCCGCTCCCGTCGTCGCGCTCGTCGGTGCACCGAACACCGGGAAGTCCACGCTCTTCAACGCCCTCACTCGCTCTCGGGTCACGATGGGCAACTGGCCCGGCACGACCGTCGAGGTCTCGCGTGGCATCTGGCGCACGACCCTCGAGTCGCCCACGTGCAACTGCGAAAGCTGCACCTGCGCGCACGACGAGTCCCCGCTGGCCATCACCGTCCTCGACCTCCCCGGCGCGTACAGTCTCGACGCCCACTCGCCCGACGAGCAACTCACCCGAGGTCTCCTGCAGGACGGCCCGATAGACGAGCGGCCTGATCTCTGCGTCGTCACGATCGATGCGTCCCGTCTCGCCCACGGGCTCTACCTCGTCGCCCAGATCCGCGAGCTCGCCGTGCGCGTGATCGTCGCGGTGACGATGTCCGACGTCGCCGCACAGCGTGACGTGTCCGTCGACGCCGCCCTCCTATCGCAGGCGCTCGGCTGTCCCGTGGTCGCGACGGATCCCCGGCGCCGTACCGGCTTGGTCGCCTTGGCCACCGCCGTCCGTACAACCCTTGCCGACCCTGTGCCCGATGCCCGTCCCGCGCCCGACACCGACGACGCACTCCTCCTCGACGACGACCGGTTCACCTGGCTGTCCGACGCCGCCACGAAGGCCACCGTCACACCCGGCCACGATCGCCTCACCGTGTCCGACAAGGTAGATCGCTGGGTGACAGCGCCGGTCGTCGGCCCGCTCATCTTCCTCGCCGTGATGTGGGCGGTCTTCCAGCTCACCACCACGGTCGCGGCGCCGCTCCAGGAGGCGCTCGGCGGCTTCTTCTCCGGACCCGTCAGCCATGCCGTCATCTCCCTGCTGACGCTGGTCCACCTCAACGCCACCTGGGTCGAAGGCCTCCTCGTCAACGGCTTGGTGGCCGGCGTCGGCATGTTGCTGACGTTCGTCCCCCTCATGGCGCTGATGTTCCTTCTCCTGGCACTGCTCGAGGACTCGGGCTACCTCGCCCGCGCCGCCGTCGTGACCGACCGCCTCATGCGCACAATGGGCCTGCCCGGACGCGCGTTCCTGCCGCTCGTCGTGGGATTCGGCTGCAACGTACCGGCGATCTCGGCGACCCGGATCCTGCCCGACGCTCGGCAACGCCTGCTCACCGTCCTGCTCGTACCGTTCACATCCTGCTCAGCCCGCCTCACCGTCTTCGTCATGCTCGGTACGGTCTTCTTCGGCAGCAACGCCGGGANNCCGGCGTACCACCTGCCGACCCTCCGCCTCACCGCGGCCGTCGTGTGGCAGCGCCTCCGCGGCTTCCTCAAGACAGCGTCGGGGATCATCGTCCTCACGGTGTGCGCGGTGTGGCTGCTGCAGTCGATCCCGACCACCGGCGGCCAGGCATTCGGTCAGGTCCCTGTTGAGGATTCCGTGTACGGGGTGGTCGCCCGCACGATCTCGCCCGCGTTCGCTCCCGCCGGCTTCGATCAGTGGCAGACCGCGTCGGCCCTTCTCGTCGGCTTCGTCGCCAAGGAAGCGGTCATCAGCTCGTGGGCGCAGACGTACGCGACCGAGCAGCCGGCCCCCGGGCAAGCGGGCCTTCTCGGCGACCACATCCAGGCCGCCTTCGTTCAGTCCTCCGGCGGTCACCCACTCCCGGCCGTACTCGCGTTCATGGTCTTCCTTCTCGCGTACACGCCCTGCGTGGCCACGCTGGCCGCACAACGGCGCGAGATCGGGCTGAAGTGGACGCTGTTCGGCGTCGCCATGCAGCTGGCCACCGCGTGGCTCCTGGCCGTCGCGGTCTTCCAGATCGGGAGGTTGTTCTGGTGAACGGGCCATTGCACCGGGTCCTCGGCGAGATCGCCGCGGGCACACCCACGCTTGCCGAGATCGCCCGCCGGACGGGCCTGAGCGACGACGTCGTACACGCCGCGATCGACCACCTCGTACGAGCGGGACGGATCACCAGTACGGAGCTGTCTCTCGGCTGCCCGACGGGCGGGTGCGGTGCGTGCCCGTCCTCGGGCGGCTGCGCGCTCCCCGCGGTGCTGGGCAACCGGCGCCCGGGCCTCGTCAGCCTCACCCTCACCAGGTCTGTCGCCTGATCGGGCCGGTCACGCGGCCCGGCGCACCCTCACCACGGTCGTGGGCTCGGCCGATTCGTGGGCACGTACGGTCAGGACCTCGGCCAGTGCGTGCGCCTTCTGCAGCTGGCCGCCCGCGGCGGCCACCTCGTCGGCTGCTGACGAGCCCTTCACGGCCAGCAGATGGCCGTCGGGGAGGAACAGCTTGCTGGTCCAGCCGAGCAAGCGGCTCAAGGGAGCGACCGCCCGGGCGGTGACCACGTCGTAGGTGTGCTTGTGCTCCTCGGCCCGCCCGCGCACGAGCCGTACGCGATCGCCCAGGTCCAGCTCCTCCAGGGTCTGGGTGAGGAAGTCGGCCCGCCTCAGCAGCGGCTCGAGAAGGACGACGTCGAGGTCCGGGCGCAGGATGGCCAGCGGGATGCCCGGCAGGCCGGCGCC
>PMLO01000220.1:3948-10131 GCA_003158895.1 Propionibacteriaceae bacterium | reverse complement strand
GGGGCTCCTCGCCCTCCGACTCGCTGACGAGGCCGGCGGCAGCGACGACGTCGTGGACGATCTTGCGCTCGAACGGGTTCATGGGCGCCAGGCGTACCGGCTCGCCGGACTCCTTCACGTCACCGATCGCGTCCTTGGCCAGGGCCTCGAGCTCCTTGCGACGACGGTCGCGGTGGCCGGCGATGTCGAGCATGAGCCGGCTGCGGCGACCGGTCTCGGTCATCACGGCCAGGCGAGCGAGCTCCTGCAGGGCCTCGAGCACTGAGCCGTCCGACCCGACGAGCAGGTCGCCGTCGGTGACGATGGAGACGTGTGCGCGGCCACCCTCGACGTACGTGTCGATGTCGCCGTCGAGGTCCGCGATGTCCAGCAGCTCCTCGAGGTAGTCCGCCGCGATCTCGCCCTCGTTCTCGAGCGTGTCGGCGCCCGAAGCAGGCTTGCCCTCGGTCTCGGCCTCGGTGTCGGCCTGAGCTTCTGTCTCGGCGACGTCGGCGTCGCTGTCGACCTCGGTGACCTCGTCGGACACTGTTTGGTCAGTCATCGTTTCCTCCAATTGCGGGAGTGCTGCGGGCATCAGGCCTCGGCGTTGGTATCTGCCTGGCCCTGAGTGCCAGGGGTCTTCTTGCGCGTCGAACGCGGCGTTGCGCGGGGCTGCTGCCGCTGGATCTGCTGGCGCTGCACCTGCTGGCGCGTGACGGTCGGTCTCCCGCTCGTCGGCTCGTCGCTCGTCGTCGGGTCCTCGACCGGAGCGGGCGGGGTGACGGGCCGCTTCTGACGCTTGGCGATTCGCTCGGCCTGGATCATCTTCGGATCCTTGCCCTTGCGGATCATCCGCTCCTCCCACTCGATGTAGGCGGGCGTGTTCGGCGTCGGGTTGTTGTGGATGAGCAGGTACTGCTGGCCGAGCGTCCAGAGGTTCGAGGTGAGCCAGTAGACGAGAACGCCGATGGGGATCGAAACGCCCATGAACAGGTACATGACCGGGAAGATGTAGAGCATCATCTTCTGCTGCTGGGCGAACGGGCCAGTCAGCGCTTCCGGCGGCATGTTCTTGCTCATGAGCTGAAGCTGCGTCATGAACAGCACGCCCGTCATCGCGACCATGAGCACGAGTGCGGTGATCTGCGTGGCGCCGAACGGGCTGATCGGGAAGAACGTGCCGGCCAGCTTGGCCCCGAGGACGTCGGAGGCCTTCAACGACTCCACCAGCGCCGGATTGTGCACGAAGAAGTAGCCCACCGGCGTGCTGTTCGGCCGGGCGACGCTGTTGAGCACGTTGTACAGCGCGATGAAGATCGGCATCTGCAACAGCAGCGGCAGGCAGGAGGCGGCGGGGTTGACACCCTCCTCCTGGTAGAGCTTCATCGTCTCCTGGCCAAGCTTCTCCCGATCGGCCCCGTACTTGTCCTGCAGCGCCTTGAGCTTCGGCTGGACGAGCTGCATGTTCCGGGCGGAGTTGATCTGCTTGACGAACAGCGGGATGAGGAGCGTACGGATGACGACGGTCAGGCTGATGATCGACATCACCCAGGTGGCACCCGAGCCGCTGCCGAAGACCGGGCTCCACAGCGAATGTGCCCCGACGAGGATGGCCGACACCGCGGCGTACAGCGGCGTCATGATCGTGTTGAGGAAGTCCCAGAAGGCGAGTGGCACGAGGAGCGGTACGAGCAGTGCGGTCATTCCTTAACCCCTGACGCTGCGGAGCCGACCGGCCCCTTCGAAGATGCTGTGCCGGCTTGTTGCGCGAGCCAGAGCTCGGCCTCGGGAGTTCCGGGGACGTAGTCGACGCCGCCCATCGACCACGGGTGACAGCGCCCGATCCGGGTGACCGTCAGCCAGCTGCCGCGGATGGCGCCATGGACCTCGAGGGCGCGGAGCCCGTACGCCGAGCAGGTCGGGTGGTACTTGCACACGTCTCCGTACAGAGGCGAGATGAGCCGGCGCCACACCTTGACGAATCCGATGAGTACGTACTTCACGCGACTGCCGCCTGCCACGCGGTGGCGAAGTCGCCGGCAAGGCGCTCCGGTGCGGTCGCAGCCGCGGGCAGAGCCCGTACCACCACGTCAACGCCCCTGGTCTGATCGGCCAGCCGTGCCGCGACCATGTGGCGCAGACGCCGCTTGACCCTGTTCCTCGTCACCGCGCCACCCACGGCTTTGGAGACGACGAAACCCGCCCGTGTGATGGTGTCCGGACGGGAGACCACGTGCAGGACGAGCGTCGAGCGGCCGACGCGGCGACCGCGCCGAACCGTCGTCCTGAAGTCGTCGGACGATCGAAGCCGAGCAGGTGCCGGCAGCATGTGTGGGTCAGGCCGACAGCTCGGCGCGGCCCTTACGGCGACGCGCGGACAGGATGGCGCGACCGGCGCGGGTCCGCATGCGGGTACGGAAGCCGTGCGTACGACTACGACGCCGGTTGCTCGGCTGGAACGTGCGCTTGCTCATGGGACTCTCCCCGGTGCTCTGTGTCGTCGTACGCCCTCAGGCGCACGGGAACGGCCGCTTACGTCAGCGACCCGTTTACTTTACGCGGCAGCCCTGCGGCGAGCAAACCGTGTCCAGATCGAGCCCGAACAGCCGTACCTGTCATGTCGTCACGTGGTCCCCATGACCAGCAGTTGGACGCCTCAAGAACCTGCGTTTTGCGCCGCCACTAGTACCAACACCAGGTGAACTCCAGTCGACACGCCGGTAACGCACCGAATGATCGTGCATGAGGTTGCGCGACCTACGACACGGCCGTTAGGTTTCTCCACGATCTCGCATCCGACGGACCCCCGACGCGGCCAAGACCGTCCACAAGCAGAGTAGTCTCTTGTGGACAAGTAGGTCCTGAGTGTCCCCTTGAGCGACGGGATGACGCACACATTCGTGCTCTGGCTAGGGAGGGACATGACAGACGGTCCTTCCATCGGCCTCGATAGGGACGTCTCACGGTTGTGGACACATGTCATCGCCGAGCTGGACGGACCGAGCCGCGCCATCGTCTCGAGCTGCGTCCCGCTGACCATGCACGAGTCGACGCTGATGATCGCTGCGCCCAACGAGTTCACCCGCGACCGGCTGGAGAACCGTCTCCGCGGCCGCATCGAGGCAGCCTTGAGCGACGCTCTCGGTGAGCCGGCCCACATCGGCGTGACGATCGACCAGTCGCTCCATTCCGGAGACACCCGCGTCGACGGGTACGACGCGGCCGACGACTTCGAGGAGCTCGAGCCGAGCCCTTCTCCGCGCTCGAAGCACGACCACGCGCGGCTGAACCCCAAGTACACACTCGAGACGTTCGTCATCGGGCCGTCCAACCGGTTCGCCCACGCGGCAGCTGTCGCTGTGGCAGAGGCCCCCGGCAAGTCGTACAACCCGCTCCTCATCTACGGCGCGTCCGGCCTCGGCAAGACTCACCTGCTGCATGCGCTCGGCCATTACGTGCAGACCTACCACCAGCATCTGCGCGTGAAGTACGTCTCCACCGAGGAGATGACCAACGAGTTCATCAACGCGATCTCCGACAACCGCCAGGCGCAGTTCCGCCGCGCCTACCGTGACGTCGACGTGCTGCTGATCGACGACATCCAGTTCCTGGAGAAGAAGATCGGTACGCAGGAGGAGTTCTTCCACACGTTCAACACGCTCCACAACGCGAGCAAGCAGATCGTGATGACCTCCGACCGTCCGCCGAAGCTGCTCGAGGCGCTCGAGCCCCGGCTCCGCAGCCGGTTCGAGTGGGGCCTGATCACCGACGTCCAGCCGCCGGATCCGGAGACCCGCATCGCGATCCTGCTCAAGAAGGCGCTCCACGAGGGCCTCACAGTGCCGCCGGAGGTGCTGGAGTTCATCGCGACGAAGATCCAGAGCAACATCCGCGAGCTCGAGGGTGCGCTGATCCGCGTCACCGCGTACGCGTCGCTGAACAAGCAGAACGTCGACCTGGATCTGGCCGCGGCGGTGCTCAAGGACCTCATCCCCGAGGGCGACGAGCACCCGATCACGATCTCGATGATCATGACCGAGACGGCTTCGTACTTCGACCTGTCCCTCGACGAGCTCACCGGCCCCGGCCGGGCACAGAGCGTCGCGACGGCACGTCAGATGGCCATGTACCTGTGCCGAGACCTCACCGACGCCAGCCTGCCCAAGATCGGCCAGCAGTTCGGCGGCCGCGACCACACCACGGTCATGCACGCCAACCGCAAGATCAAAGACCTCATGAGCCGCGACCGCGACGTCTACACCAAGGTCACCGAGCTCACGAACCGCATCAAACAGTCCGCCCAGCGCCGCTGAACCAACCTCGGCTCGAGCTGGGTGAACGAGTCAGGAGGTCGTCATGCGTCTGGTCAGGTACAACGTCGCCGCCAGCCTCGACGGGTACGTCGCGGGTCCGCACGGCAACTTCGACTGGATCCCCGAGGACCCGACGATCGACTTCGCCGCCATCTTCGCGCGGATCGACACCGTGCTGCTCGGCCGGAAGTCGTACGAGGTCGCGAGGGCCATGGGCGGCGAGCCGGCATGGTCGCGGGACACGCGCGTGTTCGTGTTCTCGAGCCTGTTGAGCCCAGAAGCGCATCCTGACGTCACGGTCGTCCCGGACCATGCGGTCGAGCGCGTACGGGCTCTACGGGAGGAACCAGGCGACGGAGAGATCTGGCTGTTCGGTGGCGGCGAACTGTTCCGTACGCTCCTGGCCGGCGGCCAGGTCGACCGTGTCGAAGTGACGATCGTGCCTGTCCTGCTCGGCAGCGGCACGCCGTTACTGGCACCCCATGCGTCCCAGACCCAGCTCGCACTGCTCGCCAGCAAGCAGTACCCCAGCGGCATGGTTGGCCTCACGTACGAGGTTCTTCGGTGACGGTACGGACTGTTGTCGTTCCCCATTTCTGCCCGTGGCACATCCGTACATCTCGCGCTTTGGTCGTCATCGAACTATCCACACTGTCCACAAGCGGGTGTGGACAACATGTGGCCCAGGGAGTAGTTGTCGTGAGGTCGCCCGGCGTTCACCAAAGCGTCCCCAGATCCTCCCCGTGTAATTCTGTCGCCGTACACAGGAACGACAAGCGTGGGATTCAGATGCCACCTGCCCGGACACCACTGGTCCACAGCGTCCACAGCACCTACTACTAGTACTACCTATCTCTTTATATTCAGAAGACTCGAAGTCTGCGAGCAGCCAAGGTGGGGACAACTTCTCCTGAAGGCTTCGACCACGCGCCGTACTCGCGCACACCCAACATCGGCGGGTCTCGCCACGATAAGATGCGCAGGCAACGAGAGGGGTACCGGTGAAGATTCGACTCGACAAGGACGTCCTGGCCGAGGCCGTGCAGTGGGCTGCAAGGAGTCTGCCGACGCGTCCGAGCGTGCCGATCCTGGCGGGTCTACTCGTCAAGGCCGAGGGACGCACCGTCGTCTTCTCGAGCTTCGACTACGAGACCTCCGCGCGCATCACCGTGCCGGCTGAGGTGACCGAGCCTGGCGTCGCCCTGATCTCCGGGCGCCTGCTGGCCGACATCTCCCGCTCCCTGCCGAACAAGCCGGTCTCGCTGACCGCGTCGGGGTCGAGCCTCGAGCTCGTCTGCGGATCCGCCCGCTTCACGCTGCAACTGCTGCCTGTGAACGACTACCCGGAGCTGCCGCAGATGCCGGAGGCGAGCGGTACGGTCCCGAGCGAGGACTTCGCGCGCGCCGTGTCCCAGGTCGTCGTGGCGGCCGGCCGTGACGAGCTGCTTCCGGTGTTCACCGGTGTACGTGTCGAGATCGAGGGCGACCAGGTCGACCTCCTCGCCACCGACCGCTACCGCATGGCGCTCAAGGAGCTCAGCTGGAGCCCGGCGTCGACGCAGGCCTCGGCCGCGGCGCTCGTACCGGCGAAGGTTCTCGCTGACGCCGCCCGGTCCATGACCTCCGGCGAATCCGTGACGCTGAGCATCTCCACCGCCAGCACCGGTGAGGGTCTCATCGGTCTCGAGGGCGAGGGCGCTGGTGGTTCCCGCCAGATCACGACCCGTCTGCTCGACGGAGAGTTCCCGAAGGTACGCCACCTGATGAGCGTGAATCCTGCCCTGACGGTACGGACGAACACCGCTGACCTGCTCGCCTCGGTGAAACGCGTCGGCCTCGTCGCCGAGCGCAACACGAGCCTGCGGATGCTCATCGAGGACGGTTCGATCAC
>PMLO01000220.1:0-3861 GCA_003158895.1 Propionibacteriaceae bacterium | reverse complement strand
GAGCTCGACGGCGAGCCGCAGACCGACTACCGGCACGTCATCATGCTGATGCGCCTGCCGAACTGATCCGCGGCCGAGCCCGGCCCGCCTCATGCACGTCACGCACCTCCATCTGGTCGACTACCGGTCGTACGCGGAGATCCAGGTCCCGCTGCAGCCGGGCGTCTGCGTGTTCGTCGGCTCCAACGGGCAGGGCAAGACGAACCTCGTTGAGGCCGTCGAGTACCTGGCCACGCTGAGCTCGCACCGCGTCGCAGCCGATGCCCCGCTGGTACGAGCCGGGGCGGAACGGGCGACCGTACGCGCTCGTGTCCAGGCCGGCATCGACGATCCGCGGTCGTTGCTGCTCGAGCTGGACATCGTTCCCGGCCGCGCGAACCGGGCGAAGCTGAACCGTGCCCCGCTGAAGCGGGCGCGGGACCTGCTGGGGGCACTGGTCGTCGTGCTGTTCTCGCCCGAGGACCTCTCGATCGTCAAGGGCGATCCGAGCGAGCGGCGACGCTTCCTCGACGACCTCCTGGTCGCGCGCTGGCCCCGGTTCGCCGGGATCCGGGCCGACTACGACCGGGTGCTCAAGCAGCGCAACGCACTGCTGAAGTCCTTGTCGGGACGTACGGGACGGGTGGCGGGCGCCGATGTCGCCGCCACGTTGGACACGTGGGACGAGCACCTCTCTGCTTTCGGGGCCGAGCTGGTCGTGGCCCGGATGGCGACGCTGCTCGACCTCGCCGAGCACGTCGCGGACGCGTACCGCTCCATCGCGCCGGTCAACAACGAAGCGGGTGCCACGTACGTGTCGGCGAGTCCCGTCGTGGCCGACCCACCGCTGAGCCGCGACGAGATCGCGGAGGTGCTGCGTGCGCGCATGAGGGATCGCCGCCCCGAGGAGATCGCCCGTGGCGTGTCGCTGGTCGGACCGCACCGCGACGACATCGCGCTGAAGATCGGGGAGCTGCCGGCGAAAGGGTACGCGAGCCACGGCGAGTCGTGGTCGCTGGCGTGCGCGCTGCGGCTCGCGGCGTTCCGGCTGCTGCGTGCCGACGGCATCGAGCCTGTACTGATCCTCGACGACGTGTTCGCCGAGCTCGACCACACGCGGCGGCAGCGGCTCGCGCTGGGCATCGCCGACGCCGAGCAGGTGCTCATCACCGCGGCTGTGGCCGACGACGTACCGGCTGAACTCGGCGGGCGACGGTTCAGGGTCGACAGCGGCACGGTCACGCCGGAGGATGGGGGAGATGACTGAGACGCCCGAGCCCGATCCGGTCGGCGAGCACGACCCGACCGGTACGGACTANNCGGCCGCGTGCTCGACTCGTACATCGAGGACCGCGGCTGGGAGGTCAGCGTCTCGATCCACACCATCCTGGACCGCTGGGCGGACATCGTCGGCGAGACGAACGCCGCCCACTCGACGCCGGAGACGTACGACGACGGCGTCCTCGTCGTCCGAGCAGAGTCCACCACGTGGGCGACCGCTCTTCGAAAGATGGCCTACATCATCGTCGCCAAGCTCAACGAGGCTGTCGGCGACGGCTCCGTGACCCTCGTCGAGGTCCGCGGCCCCGACGCCCCCACCTGGCGACACGGCAAGCTCCGCGTCAAAGGCATCGGTCCGAGGGACACGTACGGATAGGCCGTGCTGATGAGACTCGTCCCACGAACGACAAGGGATGGTCTCGACCTGCGACGGTGGGGCGGAGATGACAGATCACACCGCGCCCCCTGCACCCACGGATCCCACCGCCGCCCCTGCATCCCGAGAGGCCACACCGGCCCGTAGAAGGCAGCCCTTGCCCGCGCTCGGGGTCGTCCTCGGTGCCGCGTGGGTGCTCCTGTGCTTGACAACGCGGACGTACCCCCAGGTGGTGGGTTACCAGGGAGTCGTGCCGTTCCTCGTGGGGACGAACGCGTTGGGTGCCGTGCTCATGGTCGTCGTTCCGCTGGTGCTTCGCCAGATCCCAGAGCCTCGTCAGCGACAGGCCATGCCGTTCCTGGTCCTTGCTGGGGCCGCTGCGTTGAGCGCGGGGGTCGTCGGCGGGAACCGGATCGGGGTCCTGCTCCTGATCAACGCGTCGGTGCTGTACGTGCTGGGGTGGCTGAGGCTGAGAGGGCGCGCCCCCCTGCTCATGCTGGTCGCTCTGGCCACACCCCTTCTGTTCGGGCTGGGTGCCGTCGTGTGCACGCTGCTCGCCAGGCAACCCGTCCGTCGGGTCCTCGGATCCGCCTCGTCCGTGCTCTGGCCCTCGTGGGTCTTCGTGGCGGCCCTCCTGCTGGGCGTACTTCCCGTCTGCATCCCCGTCCTGTTCGCGAGCTGGTTGGAGGGTCGACGCCCGTCGGATCCAGCGATCGACCCCCTTCCCGCGGAGGGCGCCGGGACTGCGCCGGCGCCGGGCAAGAACTCGTTCGCGGTGGCCTCGCTGGTCCTGGCCGCCACGGGCGGATCACTTCTCGCGGTCGTCTTCGGGCATGTAGCCCGCTCGCAGATCCGGCGATCGAAGGAGACAGGAACCCGGTTGGCCACGGCGGGGCTCGTCCTCGGCTACGTCGGGGTCGTTGTGGCTGTCGTCGTCACGCTCATGAGCGACGTGCTCGTCGGATTCCTAATGTTCGTCGTTGTCCGCTGACCGGACCTTCGCCGGCAGAGGGTCGCGCCGCGGCCGGATCGTACGAACACGAGGGCCGCGGCCAGGATCATGACGAGGCCCGTCCAGTACGGGATGGAGTGGCCCGCGACCGCGTACATCCAGCCGGCCGGCAGCGGACCGACCATCTGGATCGCCGCCAGGGACGTCGGTGACACGTACCGCAGGGTGAGGAACGGCAGTACCGGGAAGATGATGCCCATCCCCAGCACGTTGAGCATGGTGAGTGCGACCACGAGGTACCACGCATGGCGTGGTGCCTTCGTGAGAGAACCGGGAGTCGTCTCCTCCTCGTACGGTTCGGTCATGTCGTGCCTTTCCCTCCAGCGGGTTCACTGTCCCGCCGCGCGGTAACGATATATCGTTAGCGATGGAGACGGTAGTCGGGACCGGGTTCATCCATTCACTGGCAGATACTCAGTCTCCGGTGCAGATACGCACCGGAGACCGCGTATCTGCCACTGAATGGCGGCGCGTGCCCCATGCGCTGGGGAGGTGGACGCGATCTCCGCGGAAGCCGAGAGGGTACTCAGTCACCCCGCCCATAGAGCCCCTGAGAGGCCTCGACGCGTAGGGGACCTCGAAACGAGGAGGGGAAACGCGCTGAAACGGCCGTTCTGCGCGGCCCAGAGGGGTTCTGATCCCGATCTGGCCCCAGCTTTTCGGGCCCGAGGCGCGGTTCGAGTCGTGCCAGGGCCCTGGCGACCGGTAGACTGGACACGTTCATAAGCGCCTGTGACCGCCGTACGTGTGCGCGTGTCGCGGGCGATGGCTCGGACACCGGCCTCTCGTGCCGGAAAGGACAAGGTTGCCAGTGGCCAAGCAGGGTGCGCCCAGCGATGAGGAGTTTTCGGCCGAGGATCTCGAGGGCGTCCCTCAGGGGGAGCTGGAGGTCGACGAAGAGGACTTCCTGACCGAGGACTCGAGGATGGCGTCGAAGGTGGACGCCGGCGAGTACGACTCCGACTCGATCACCGTCCTCGAAGGCCTCGAGGCTGTACGCAAACGGCCCGGCATGTACATCGGCTCGACCGGTGAGCGCGGCCTCCACCACCTCGTGTACGAGGTCGTCGACAACTCCGTCGACGAGGCACTCGCCGGTTACTGCGACACCATCGACGTCCGTCTGCTCCCGAACGGTGGCGTGCGCGTCGTCGACAACGGCCGCGGCATCCCCGTGAAAATGCACCCAACCGAGGGCATCCCCGCCGTCACG
>PMLO01000099.1:812-2538 GCA_003158895.1 Propionibacteriaceae bacterium | reverse complement strand
CCGACCGGGCGGGTATCAACCCACGTCGCCGACGCTGACGGCCGCGACGCCTGCCCGCCGGCATCCAGCACCGTCGGCACGGACCCTGGCGTCGGCACGGTCGCGGACGGCGTGGGACGCGACGACACGGCCGACGGCACACTCGAGGTCGCAGTCGCCGCGGTACCGGCACGGCCGATCATCACTCCGGCCGTGCCGCACACCACAACCCCGGCCACAGTGGCCACAACGATCATCCGGGCCTTCATCGGGGCCTCCGTACGGTCTGCTTGAGCGCGGTGTAGTAGCCGCTGCTGAGCGAGTCGACCGACACGGTCCGGGCCGGGTTCGGTGCGTGGATCATCTGGCCGGCGCCGATGTAGACACCAACATGGCTCCAGCTGCCGCCGATCCAGAACTCAATCAGGTCGCCTGGCTGCATCGCACCACTCGCAACCGGCAACGAAGCCACCTGCTCGGTGGTCGTACGAGGGATCGTGATCTTGCCCGCGCTCGCCGTGTACCAGACGTANNCCGAGCTGAGACCGGGCCGCGGCGACCAGCGCGGCAGACAGTGCAGTCCCTGTCGCCGCGGTGCCGGCGTGCGCCTTCACGTAGGCGACGGGGTCGGTGAACTGGCTGCACGAGGGCATGCTGCTCGTGCCCAGCGTCACCTCGAAGTGGAGGTGGGGGCCGAACGCGTTGCCGGTCTCGCCCACGGCGCCGATGACCTGCCCAGCGGTCACGGTGGTGCCCACCTGGATCGCGATCGCCGACAGGTGTGCGTAGTACGACCGGACCTGCCCGCCGTGATCGATGATGATTTGGTTCCCGTACGCCGGCCCGGTGCCTCCCGCGTCGCCGCCCCAGCTCGCGTGCACGACGGTCCCCGACGCGGCCGCATGCACCATGGTGCCAATCGGGGCCGGGTAGTCGTCTCCGGTGTGCCACCCGCACATCTGCCATGCAGATCCAGCTTCGTGGTACGTCCCGGACGCCGTAACGCCCTCGACCGGCTGAACCCAGCCGCCCGCAGCCACCGTCACGGTGTACTTCGGGAGCAGGACCGTCATGATCCGCTCCACGTAGGCGGTCGTCTCGGCATAGCCGGGGACTGTCGCCTTGCACGGCCCGGACACGGTCGCCTGGCTGCAACTGCTGGGCAGTACCGCATTCGGTCCCGCGTTGTACGAGGCCAGCAGCAACCGGGTCAGCGCATCTCCCGTGTTCGGCGGCGACAACCTGGCCACAAAGGCACACATCATCCGCCCCTGGGCCATGATCGCGTCGCCCGGATCGAACGGCGAGGCCGACCCGTTGCCGTCATCATCACGAAGCCACGCCGTGCCCATCAGCTGGCTCAGACCCTTAGCCCCGGCAGGCGAGACCGCGTTCGGGTTCCAGCCGGACTCGGCATCGATCTGAGCCGCGATCAGCGCGGGCGAGACCTCCGGGCAGATGGCCCCAGCCTTCAAGACCCACGACCGGTACGCCGCCGGCACAGCGTCCGAAACACCCAGCCCCGCCGCAGCTGCCGTCGCCGGGCTCTGACCGGGCAAGACGGTGAACGCGGCCACCAGCAGGCACAGCACAACCGCAGCCACTCCCCCCGCCTTCACCCCGCTCACCGTCTCTCCCTCAGTCCGTCAGTACGAACCGCTACGAGAGATGCCGCCCGCAGTCCCAGAGCACGACCCATGACCAGCAGGGCTCTCAGGAGCCGACGATCCGAGACTCGTCGACGACA
>PMLO01000099.1:0-776 GCA_003158895.1 Propionibacteriaceae bacterium | reverse complement strand
GTGCCCCGGTATGCGACTTCGCCCGTTCCCCCGCAGATGGAGGCGCTCGTGACCCTAGGCATCAACCGAATCAAGCTCGCCGTGCTGCTGGCCCTGACTGACGAGGGAGGTACGGCGACCACAGCCCAGATCAGCCAGGCCGTCCCGAGCATCCGGACGACCTTGTTGCACCACCTGAAGGAACTGGTGGCTGAGGGGTACGTCACTGCGGACCTCCCGATGGACGAGTGGAAGCGCGGTGTCCGAGTAGCGTGGACGCTCAATTCCGACCGTCTCCATGCCGACCTGCGGGAACTGATCCAACGAACCAGCCAGACCCGTAAGGTCGCCAACGGCGACGAGGTTTGAGCACACCGGGGTGCTGCTTCCTAAGCAAGACGTGCGAGCAGCCGCAGCGATCACGGAAGAAGCTGGGCAAGGGTGACGGTCGGGGATGAGACACGCTACCTAAGGTAACAGGGTCTGTACCTATACGTCACGCAAGTAGTGGGAAGAGCAGCCCGCCGATCAGTCCAAGCACCATCCCCAGAGCGACCTGAGCCGGGCTGTGCCGTCCTTCTCTGACTCGCGCCCACATGACTGCGGCCAAAAGCGCTGCAACAGCGACTCCGAGGCCGGGGTTCCAGAGCCAGAGGATGGGGATCGCCCCAGCCAGTACGGCGGCGTGGAGAGAAGCCTTGGCCGCCAGGGTTGCAACGAGGACGAGCAGTAGTCCGGTTGCCATTGCAACCAGGAGGGCAAAAACCGGCCGCGGCGCGTGGAGTAGGGCGAGTCCA
>PMLO01000189.1 GCA_003158895.1 Propionibacteriaceae bacterium | reverse complement strand
TGGGACAAAGCGCACACCCGCTACCCGAACTGAACACCGATCTGAGGAGTACCAGATGAGTCTGCCGGCCGCCATCGTCTTCGACATGGACGGCATCCTCATCGAGACCGAGCCCATCTGGGACAAGGTCAGACGCCGGATGGCCGCCGAGGACGGACTGTCGTGGCCCGAGAGCTCGACCCCGATCATGATGGGCCTCTCGACGCGCGAATGGGCTGAGCACATGACGGACGTGATCGGGATTCCTGGCACGTGGGACGAGGTCGCCCGCCGAACGATCGACGGTGTCGCCGGTGAGTACGCCAGCGGTGGCCTGCCGGTTCTCCCAGGGGCTGTCGAGGCCGTACGCCGCATGGCAGGGCTCGCTCCGACGGCGATCGCGTCCTCGTCGCCGCGCCGACTCATCGACCTCGTGGTGGCGCGACTCGACATCGGGGACGTGCTCACGGTCACCGTCTCGACCGAGGAGGTTCCGCGCGGCAAGCCCTACCCGGACGGCTACCTCAAGGCGTGCGAGCTGATGGGCGTCGACGCCACCCGGTCCGTCGCCGTGGAGGACTCGACCAACGGCGTCAGATCGGCGCACGCGGCCGGGATGGCCGTCGTGTGCGTCCCCCCGGGCTTCCATCCGCCGGCCGACGATACGCTGCAGCTGTGCGGCGCGGTCCTCGAAGGCCTCGACGACCTCACCGAGGATCTGGTCCGCACCCTCGCCGTCTGAGGCGCCCAGACCTGCGATAACCGTAAACGGAAGGTCGAGGCCTGGGGTTGCCAGATCCGGCCTCTGGGCTCAGCCTTTAGCGAGTGCACTCGTTCCCTGGCGAGTTACCGACCACGCGGCTTCGGCCGAAGTGACGAATGGAAGGGATGTCGTGAGACGACGAGGACTACTGACCGGGGTTGTCGCCCTAGCGCTGATGATGGGCGGACCGCTCCCATGGGCCGCCGCCGCACCGACCGTTCCCCAGGGACCGGTTCCCACCACCACTCGTACCCCCGTCACCCCGGTGCTGACGTCCATCCCGGCGCAGGCGGTCGTGGGTGCGCAGTCGACGACTGTCGGGGGCTCGACCGTACTGGCTGAGGTCCCCGCACGTGACACCGCGACGTTCAACCTCGTGGGCGCGTCCTGGACCAAGCTGAGCGGTCAGGTCACCCTCCAGGTGCAGACCAGGTCGGCGACCGGGTGGAGCGACTGGACCGACCTGTCCACCGAGGACAGCGCCGTGGCGAGCGACCTCGTACCGGCTTCGGGCGCCAACAGCGTCGGAGACCCGCTGTTCGTGGGTGACTCCACCGGCGTGGCCCTCCGCGCTGTCGGCGGAACCGGCGCTTCGATCACGGGGCTGACCGCGAAGACCGTGGCGTCGCCGGCTGTCGCCGACGATTCGCACCTCGCGACCGTCACCGCCCAGTCGATCTCGACCGGCGTGCCACAGCCCTCGATCATCTCGCGGGCCGGCTGGGGAGCGGACGAGTCGTTGCGTACGTCGTGCAGCAACGGGACGTACGACACGACCATCAAGGCGGCAGTGATCCACCACACCGACGGCAGCAACGACTACACGGCTGCGCAGTCGGCGTCGATCGTCCGCGGGATCTACGCGTACCACGTGCAGGCCAACGGCTGGTGCGACATCGGCTACAACTTCCTCATCGACAAGTACGGCCAGATCTTCGAGGGCCGTTTCGGTGGTATCGACAAGCCGGTCCACGGAGCTCACGCCGGGTCATGGAACACGGACACCATGGGTGTCTCGTTCATGATGAACACGATGACCGTGCAGCCGTCGGATGCATCGATGGCTTCCGCCGTTTCCCTCCTCGCGTGGAAGCTGGCCGGCTTCTACCGTGACCCGGAGGGGTCGACCACGGTCGCAGGAGTCAACCTGCCGGTGATCTTCGGCCACGGCGACGTGATGGCCACCGCCTGCCCCGGCACGTACCTTCGTGCGCGGCTGCAGGAGCTGCGCGACCGTACCCGCGACCAGATCGCCGGTCGTGACAAGACGACCCTGTACAACTTCTGGGCAGCTGCGGGCGGCGAGGCGTCGACGTACGGTCCGGTCGCTCAGCTCGAGCGCACCGTGGGTGCCGGACGCGCGGTGACGTTCCAGTTCGGCGGCGCGTACGAGCGGCCCGACGGGCAGGTCTTCTCGCTCGGCGCTGGGCTCGAGGCGACGTACGAAGCCAAGGGAGGCCCGGCAGGCGCGCTCGGCTGGCCGACGTCGAGCCAAGTGGTGACGGCCGGTCAGTACAGTGCCACCTTCGAGCACGGGTCGCTGACCTATCCGCTGCCCGCCGGGGCTTCGGTGTCCTTCGTCAAGGCCTCCTACCAGGACTTCCTGGGCCGCGCACCGTCGCAGGCGGAGATCGACTTCCAGACGCAGGCGCTCGCCTCCGGCAAGGTCTCCAAGCTCGGGTACCTGAACTCCTTGGCGACGTCCAATGAGTGGCTGAGCGCGATCGTGACGAAGTTCTACCAGGACACGCTCGGACGGTCGCCGGACAGCGCGGGCTTGGCCAACTGGGTCTCGTGGCTCCGGTCGGGCAGGTTCACCCCGGCGCAGGTTGCGAGCCTCTTCTACGCGTCCGACGAGTACTACGCGAACACGGGCGGCACGCCCAGCGCCTGGGTCACCTCGCTGTATGCGAAGTTGCTCAACCGGCAGCCGGATCCGGGAGGGCTCCAGTTCTGGATCGGCTACACGAACAACCCGGCGTACGGCAAGAACTGGGTCGCCTATCAGTTCTACCAGTCGGTCGAGTCTCGTCAGCTTCGAGTCAAGAACATGTACGAGGTGCTGCTGCAGCGCGACCCCGACGCTGTCGGATGGCCGTTCTGGACCGACCGGGTGCTCGCGTATGGTGACATCGCCCTCGCCATCGACATCGCCAACAGCGCGGAGTACTGGACGAAGGCGCAGCAGCGCTTCTGAGTGCGTTGCGGTCGCGTCCTAGCTGTGCGCGGCCGCGTACGAGCGGATCTCGTCCCGCAGGTCGGTCTTGACCTGCGGGGGCGCGAAGCTGTGGTCGACGGCCGCCAGGGCGAGATCGGCGACGCCGGCCTCATCGAGGTCGAGCAGCGCGGCCGCGACTCCGTACTCGGCCGTCAACGTCGTCGAGAACATCGGCGGGTCGTCGGAGTTGATGCTCACCGGCACTCCGGCCTCGACCATCGCACGGAGCGGGTGCTCGGCGAACGTCGCGACCGCGCGCGTGGCGATGTTGGAGGTCGGTGAGACCTCGACGGGGATCTGGTGCTCGGCCAGATAGACCAGCAGGGACGGGTCCTGCGCGGCCGACGTCCCGTGACCGATCCGCTCGGCGCCCAGGACGTTGATGGCGTCCCAGATCGTCTGCGGGCCGGTGGTCTCGCCGGCGTGCGGGATCGAGTGGAGACCCGCGGCGCGAGCCTTCGCGTACACGTCGGCGAACTGCGGCCGAGGTACGCCGATCTCCGGGCCGCCGAGTCCGAACCCGATGAGGCTGGACGGCCCGTGGTCGAGGGCGTACCCGAGGGTCTCGACGCCCGCCGGGAGTCCCAGCTCGCCCGGGATGTCCCAGATCCACCGCATGGTCAGCCCGAGGTCACGCTCAGCGACGACGCGTACGTCCTCGATCGCCTCGACGAACGCTTCGATCGGCACGCCTGCGCGCACGTTGGTGACCGGCGAGCACGTGAGCTCGACGTAGCGGACCTGCTGGCGGGCCAGCTCCTCAGCGATGCCGTGGGTCAGGGTCCAGATGTCTTCGGGGGTGCGTACGAGGTCGACGACCGACAGGTACAGGTCGATGAAGTGGGCGAAGTCGGTGAAGGTGAAGTAGTCGGCGAGGGCTTCCGGGTCCGACGGCACCCTTCCCGGGTGACGCGCGGCGAGCTCTGCCACGATGGCAGGAGACGCCGAACCCACGTGATGGACGTGCAGCTCGGCCTTGGGCAGGTTCGCGATGAACGCCTCGAGCGCGGCGCTGGGACGAGGCTGGGCTTCACTCAATGACATAAGCGCTCATCCTGCCGCATCGCGGAGCGTCGAGTGCCCGGGCTTAATCTCCGCTTAAGACTGGAACAAAGGCATGCGGCGCGCTATCGTCTGCCTAGAGGATGAAGCCGCCCGCTTGGGGAGGGCGGCTACGACCGATGTGTGGGAGGACCGCCGAGGCTCAGCCCGGCGGTCCCCTCTACGTTCAGGCTCAGTCGCAGTTCTGGCAGTCGCCGATGATGGGCGTCTCGAGGAAACAGCGCGGGCAGATCCTCGTGAGTGGTACGTCCGGCGGGGGGAGCACCGCGGGACGCTTGGGCATCCGTGCCTTCGCCGTCACCTTCGCCTTGTCCCGCGCCGCGACGAACTTGCTCGTCAGCACGGGCTCGGCGTTCGCGGGTACGTCGGAGGCGTACCGGCGATAGGCATCGAGCCGGCCCTGAGCCGCCGCCTTCTCGCGGTTGACGTCGCTGAGGTGTAGCGCACCTGTGACGCGCTGCACCTCGCTGTACGCGGGGCCGACCATCCCGGTCGACGGGCTCACCACCAGCGACGTGAGAGGCGGTTCGCCGGTCGCGCTGCACCGGTACACGACGAGCGTGAGCACCCGTCCGACCCACGAGGACGGACGCTCGGTGGATCGAACCCCCGTGTGCTCCTGGACGGCGTGGGCCAGCTGGTCAGCGGACAGGACGTGACCGTAGTGGGACGCCGTCTCGACGAGCATGTCGTACGCCTCGGCGGCCCAGATCCGCAGGGCCTCCTCGGCGGTGAGGGGAGCGCCGTCGCTCGCCCTGAAGTATGCGGCGCTCACAGCACAACCCCCAGTACGGGCTCGCCATGGCTGGGGCTGATGGCCGACACGAGCTGTACGCGGCGGTCGGCGTGGCCGAGCTCGTCACCGGGATGGAGCTGCGCACCCGTTGTCACCACGTAGCGGGCGATGTCGAGAAGCAGGTTCGTCGACTCGTCGAGCGGGAGCGGCGTGGCCTCGATCATNNTCGGGGTCGGAGTAGGCCGTACGGATGATGTCGGTCACGACCTCCGTCGGCAGCGTCGTGGCCGCGGACGCGCTGTACAGGGCCACCGCCTCGGGCGCCTCGACCAGGCTGGCGGCGACCAACGATCCGGTGACGTGGGCGGCGAGCGTGCGCTCGATGGGCGAGTCATCCGGCCGATCGACCACCTCGGCGCTCACCACGGCATGGGCGACATGCTTGTCGACCGGTGCNNACGATCGTCGGTTCACCGGATTTCGTGGGCAACCCCCGCCCGACGGTGTCGTCGGTGAATGCCGTCCTCAGCCGATCGAGGGCAGCGTCGGCGTCGATCGGCGCTGCGAACAGCGGGAACGAAGCGTACGAACCGGCTGGTTCCGGATGGACGATGGTCTGAGTCATGAAGGCTTTCTCTTGCACGCGAACACCCGGNNGCGGATGCCGTGTTGCCGTTCCTTGCGCGGAACGAACTCTCGAGGCGTAGGTCCAGTGTAGATCTGACGCGGCCGGTAGATCCGCTGAGCCTGGTTGTCGTGGATCTCCTTCCAATTGGCGATCCAGCCTGGCATGCGGCCGATGGCGAACATCACGGTGAACATGTCGAGCGGAATGCCGATGGCCTTGAGGATGATGCCCGAGTAGAAGTCGACGTTCGGGTACAGCTTCCGCTCGACGAAGTAGTCGTCGGACAGCGCCGCTGCCTCGAGCTCGCGAGCCAGCTCGAGCTTCGGGTCCTGGATGTGCATCTTGTCGAGCAGCGCATCGGCTGCCTTCTTGATGATCGCGGCGCGCGGGTCGAAGTTGCGGTAGACGCGGTGCCCGAAGCCCATGAGCTTGACGCCGGTCGTCTTGTCCTTGACCTTGGTCACGTAGTCCTTGACCGAGATGCCCTCGGCCTCGATCTGCTCCAGCATCTCGATGACGGCCTGGTTGGCCCCGCCGTGCAGCGGGCCCCACAGGGCGCAGACCCCGGCGGCGGCCGATGCGTACAGGTTGGCCTGCGAGGACGCGACCATGCGCACCGTCGAGGTCGAGCAGTTCTGCTCGTGGTCGGCGTGCAGCACGAGCATCATGTTGAGCGCCGACGCGACCTCGGGCGTCGGTACGTACTCCTGATACGGCTTGCTGAACATCATGTGGAGGAAGTTCTCGGCGTACTTGAGGTCGGGACGCGGGTAGACCAGCGCCTCGTCGATCGAGGACTTGTACGAGGCCGCGGCCAGCGTACGTACCTTCGAGATCAACGACGCGGCGGCCATCTCGAACTGCTCGGGGGAGCCGATCATGAGGTGCGGGAGGTCGTACGCCTGAAGGGCGTTGATCATCGCCGACAGGATCGCCATCGGGTGTGCCGACGCGGGGAAGCTCGAGAAGTGTCGGCGCATCGGCTCGGGAAGGGCCGCATTGTCACCAAGAAGCTGGCCGAACCGGTCGCGCTCCTGCTTGGTGGGCAGCTCGCCCCAGATGAGCAGCTGGGCAGCCTCGATGAACGAGCTGTTCTGGGCCAGGTCCTCGATCGCGTAGCCGCGGTAGCGGAGGATGCCCTTGTCGCCATCGATGAACGTGATCCCGGACTCGCACGAGCCCGTGTTGCCGTACCCGTCGTCGAGGGTGATGTAGCCGGTCTGCGAGCGGAGCTGGCTGATGTCGATGGACGGCTCGTTCTCCGTACCGATGATCACGGGCAGTTCGATGGTCCGCCCGTCGGGGAGCTCGAGCTTGGCCGCGTCGGTCATGTGTCCTCCAGTCGTCCAGCAAAACGCCGGGAATACCCGGGGCGGTATCTCTTGAACGTGTCACGGCTTACGCCTCTGACAGCCCCAAAGTAGCGGTCCCGCGAGCAGCGCACCACTTGTTCCCGTGATTGGTGGACGCGGACGAGGCGTCTGCTGGGGGGTGGCCTGGAAAAGCGCGGCCCCGGCGGCGGCCACAGCCCTCGAGCATGACTCGAGCGGGTGCGGATCCGCCGTCGGGGTCCGGGGCAAAGCATGACGACCACTAGGCGATGATCGCGGGCAGTACGTTACCGCCCCCGTCGCCGTCCCGTCGCGGGGAGTTCACAAATCTGTGACTGGTGTGACGAACGGGACGTGGGTGACGAAGCAGTTCTCAGGCCGTGGCGAAGCGTGCGGCCGATCTGGCCTTGGCCTTGGCCGCTTCCGTCTCACGATCCTTGGGCGGCGCCATGCTCGTCAGGTGGTCCAGCAGGTGCTGTGTCGCGTGCGCGATATCGTGCACCGCCTCGTCGAACGCCTCCTGGTTCGCCTTCGACGGCTTGGTCGTCCCCGACACCTTCCGCACGTACTGCAGCGCCGCCGCCATCACCTCGTCCGACGTCGCCGGCGGGTCGAAGTTATGAAGCACATGGATGTTCCTACACATGCTGATGGAGCCTAGGTCGGAGTGAGCAGTACGAGAAGGGCAGACCCCTCGACTACCGGAGCACCACAGCCCCAACGTCGAGAGGCCACGACACGCCCGGTGCGTACGGTGTGCGGGTCACGTCACGACCCCTCGACCTTGTTGGCGAGCGATGGTTGACTCGGCCCATGACTGAGACGGCGATCAAGGGCATCCATCACGTCACGCTGAGCGTGAGCGACCTGGACCGGACGGTGGAGTGGTACGTACGGGTGCTGGGCTTCGAGGAGTTCAGGCGGCTCAACCACGGCGGGCTGGACAAGGCGATGCTCAGGCGTGACGGCGTGCTGGTGACGTTCGTGTGCCACGGCGACCTGGCGGACCCGGGGCCGTTCAACGAGAGGCACGCAGGCCTCGACCACCTCAGCTTCGCCGTAGCGGATCGCGCCGCCCTCGACGCGTGGGTGGCGCGACTGGACGAGCACCACGTCGTACACAGCGACATCGTCTCCGGCGCCACCGGCGACCTCGTACCGTTCCGCGACCCCGACAACATCGCTCTGGAGTTGTACACGGTCCCGGCCTGACCCAGCCTGCAGCGCGGTTTTAGCCGCCCAGATGTACGGATCGGCGGTCCCACGAGGAGGACGGCGCATCTGGACGGCCAAAACCCCGATTGTGGCTCAGCTCAGCTCAACTCGGTGTCGCGGTCGGGGTCGGCGCCTCAGAGGGCCCACCGCTCGGCGCCGTTTGGTCGACAGCCTTGGCGATGACGTCCGCCGGGATTGAGGCAACGAAATCGATCGCCGTGACCGTCGACCGGAAGTCGACGGACCCCCACGCGCTGTTCCCCTCTTCGAGGAGGCTCGCTGTCGTGGCGTCGAAGCAGTAGTAGTGGCCGGCGAAGAAGCGCAAGGGCTCGTAGTACGTGACCTGCACGCACGCGACGCCGTCAACGGTCGTGGACGCCTGCGTCCTGATGAACGGCAGCCGTTTCATCGCGCTGAACATCGCTCGCCGCACTTCCGGCGGTACGTAGCCGGTCCTCAGCGCGTCGCCGTAGTACGTGAAGACGGCCTCATCGGTGGACAGGGATCCTGATGCCTGCTTCCGTACGGCAGCATCCATCGCCGCTGGATCGGTCGGCAGGGCAGCGACTGTGGCGGGCAAGAGCGCTTGGTACGGCGGGGGGAACTTCAGGTACTCCACAGAGCCATCGACGTGAGTGTCTCGGCGCCAGATCGTGCCGTCAGCGAGGGTCCAGCTCTCGAATGTTCTCTCGCCGAGCCCCTCCTGCCACTCGGCGTCGACCATGTGGAGGATACCGGTTGGAGCCTGCGCGGGCTGTCGGCCCGCAGCCGCTGAGAGGTTGTCGAGGGCCGCGGCGGAGGCCGTACCGCCGGGAAGCATCATCGGTACGACAAGGACAGTCGCGGTGACGGCGGCGACGGCGGCGACAAGGATGGCTGGCCGGCGGATCCGCCGCCGCGGGCGTCGGGCGGCAGCGTCAGGGAAGAGCGAGTCGACGTCGGGCGTCGGCCCCGGAGCGTGGCGGGCGAGCTCATCGAAGGCGGTACGTGTCATGACTGATCCTCAGGAATGGTGACGAGTACGGGAGCGGGCGAGACCAGGGAGAGGCGAGAAGGTCGTCCCGGCGCGGGCACCGGCTCAGGCGGATCCGGTGATTCGAGCGTGCGGCAGAACCCCTCGTACCGGGCGCGAGCGCGACTGAGCCGTACGGTGAACGCCCGCGTCGAGCACCCGAGGACGATGGCGGCATCGCTGGCCGCGAGCCCGTCCCAGGCGATCAGGAGGAGCACCTCCCGGTCGGTCGGCGAGCAGCGGCCCAAAGCAGCCACAGCGACATCGCGCCGCACCACCTCGGCCTCCGGCGACTCCGAGGAGACGCCCCGCCACTGCTCCCGTACCGCCGTCAGCCACAGCTGATCCGCACGCCTCTTGGAGCGGCGCATGGTCGAGGCCACCTTGCGGGCGACTGAGAACAGCCACGGCAGAGCGTGGACGTCGATGCGATCGCGGCGCCGCCAGGCGATGGCGTACGTCTCGGAGACGAGGTCGTCGGCGGCGTCGCGCCCGACCTGGCGGACGGCGTACGCGTGGACGCGACCGGCGGTCTGCCGGAACAGCTCGCTGAACTCGTCCTCGGTCATGGGGTGGCTCATACTCCGTGATTGGCCGGCTGAG
>PMLO01000088.1 GCA_003158895.1 Propionibacteriaceae bacterium | reverse complement strand
GAGCTGCGCCCGCGTCAGAGAGACTGTCAGCTCGCCGATCCTCGTACCCACCTCGACGGTCATGAGGCCGCCCTCGTGTGGACGAACGTCGACGAGGAGTCGACGACGGGCTCCCCGCCGAGTGTCAGGAGCCGTACGGTCACGCCGACGATCTCCATCGCCCCGCGGCGACGCACCTTGTCGATGCTGAGCACGCCGGTGACCGTGTCACCTGTACGGAGTGGGCGGTGCCACACGAACGTCTGGTCGGCGTGGACGACGCGCTGCAGCGACAGGTCGAGCTCCGGGTCGGCGAACAGCGCGTCCCAGGCAGCGGCGCCGATAACCGCCGCGAACGTGGGCGGCGCCTCGGGTGTCTCACCTGCGTACGCGGGGTTCTCATCGCCCAGGGCGGCCGCGAACTCTGCGATCTTCGCGGCGCTCACCTCGTAGGGCGCCGTCGGTGGGTACGTCCGACCCACATGGTCCTCTGTGATGGGCACGAGCCCCATTCAACGGGGGCGAGCCAAGCCAGCACAAGCCGCCGCGTCGCGCACGGCCCGCGATGACGCCCGTACGGGCCCAGCCTGACTGGCCTGCGACGCTGTCGACGGTACCCTCGTGGCATGTCGATCGAGGACCCCGGCGAGCCCGGCACGCGTCCCGCGACGCCTGCGTGGCCACCTTCGTCCGCAGCGGACAGGAATCATCCAGCCTCGATCCCCACGCCCGTACGTCACGACACCTCCGACGCGTACGAGGCCGTGGACGAGGAATTCGAGCAGTTCGACTGGGACTCGTGGCAGCCGGGTGAGCTCAGCGACGACGGGCCGGCCGCGGACGAGGTCGACTGGGATGCGCCCGCCGCGGCCCCTGAGCCACCCGAAACCACGTCCTGGCGCGCGAAGGTCATCGGCGAGGGCGACTGGGTCCGTGGCGTCACGATCGGCGAGCGGGAGCCGGTCGTCGAGACCGGGATGGTCTCGACGCAGAAGAGTGCCCCGGAGCGGTTGAGCGAGGAGGACGAGCTCGAACCGGTGCCCTCAACCCTGTCTGAGCCTCTGCTCGCAAGCGGCGGGGCCTGGCCGCCGGTTAGCCCTGTCAGTCACGACATCGTCCACGTACAGGTCGCCCCGTGGGCACCGTTCACCACGGGCCTTGCACTGGCGCTGGCCATGGTGCTCGTTTCCGCGGCGATCGTCAGTCAGGCCGGGCGACTGGGCCTGACGCTCGCCGTCCTCACAGGTCAGGTGCCGACGTCGGCGGACGCGGTCGTCGATGCCTACCTTGTGGCGATCTCGCGCGGAGATGCGACCAAAGCCCTGTCGTACCTGTCGCCGAAACCCGATAACCCCATACTCCTCACCAACGCGGTCCTGAACCAGAGCAACGAGCAGAGCCCGCTCACGATCCTGAGCGTGAAAGCCGGTTCGAGCGACATCAACGGCACCCAGCGCGTCACGGCCACGTACGCGATCGGTAACGTCGAGGTGTCCACCGGCTTCACCACGGCGTTCGCCGAGGGCCAGTGGGTCATTCGCGACGACCCGGGACGCATCGGCGTGGGGTCGCTCCGGGCGTCCGGCATACCGCTCTTCATCAACGGCCAGTCAGTGCCCGACACCGTCGACAGTCTCCCCGCATTCCCCGGTACGTACGAGCTGTCCACCCAGAGTCCGTTGATCGACTACGCGTCACCGAGCACACTCGTCGTGAGGAGTTCCGACGAGGCTCCGATCATTGGGGCGGTCACGCTGGAGCTGACGAGCGCCGGACAGAAGGCGGCCTTGGACGCGGTGAATGCCGCTGTCAGCGCCTGTCTGGCGAAGAAGGAGCTCCAGCCCTCCGGCTGCCCGCAGAACATCGAGTCCGACCCCAACGAGCCCGTACTGCCCGACACGATCGCCTACTCTGCGAAGTCCGAGTCGACGACGATCTCCGACGAGGACCTACGGCTCTCGACCGTCACCGTCACGTACGTCGCCGAATGGCATCTGGACGTCAAGGTCAATGTGAACGGCACGCCCAGAGACGTCCCGTTCACGTTCGATTTCACCGCTCTGTGGCAGGTGACGATGAGCGGCGCCCGGCCGACCGCCGTCCTGATCTCTTAGCGCCCGGAGACAGCACACAGCACAACGGCCGGACCCACAAGGATCCGGCCGTCGGCGAGGCTAGTAGCTCAGCGGGTCTCGCGGTGAGCCTGGTGCGTACCGCAGCGCGGGCAGAACTTCTTGATCTCCAGACGATCCGGGTCGTTACGCCGGTTCTTCTTGGTGATGTAGTTCCGTTCCTTGCAGACGGAGCACGCGAGCGTGATCTTGGGCCGGATCTCGGAGCCCTTCTTGGCCATTTCTCATCCCTCGTGTGTCTGTGCAGTACCGATGTGTAGCGGGAACGGGACTTGAACCCGTGACCTAACGATTATGAGCCGTTTGCTCTACCGTCTGAGCTATCCCGCCGTGGAGCCCCCATGCGGAATCGAACCGCAGACCTTCTCCTTACCATGGAGACGCTCTGCCGACTGAGCTATAGGGGCCAGCCGCCGGACCAACATACACGAGCGGCGTCCCCGCCCGCGAATCGGTGCGAGGGACCCCTGCTACGCCGCCTCCGGAGGTGTCTGGAGAGCCCCTGAAACGACGGCGGCCCGGGACCTTGAGGTCTCGGGTCGACGGGGTGGCAGGTGTAGGGTTCGAACCTACGTAGGCTGAGCCGACGGTTTTACAGACCGCTCCCTTTGGCCACTCGGGCAACCTGCCAAGCTGGCGAACCAGCGGCCGAAAGACTAGCAGCCGTGCCTTGTCGCTGCCGAATCGATACCCACCCGCGCATCCCCGAATCGCCGCGCACATAACGCGTCCGACTTCTCTAGGCTGAGGCCGACGTTTCCTAGGAAGGACGCACCACTATGGCCACGC
>PMLO01000052.1 GCA_003158895.1 Propionibacteriaceae bacterium | reverse complement strand
CGCCGAGCAGGGGTTTCAGGTTGCGCGCGTCACGGCCCCAGAGCACCGCGACGAGAGGACCGCCGCGGGCCGCGAGCACGGCGATCGCACGCTCGGTGATCGCCTCCCACCCCTTGCCGCGGTGAGAACCGGGCGCCCCCGGCTGGACGGTCAGCACCCTGTTGAGCAGCAGCACACCCTGGTCGAACCACGGGCTGAGGTCCCCGTTGGGCGGCGGCGTGGTGCCGAGGTCGTCGGCCAGCTCCTTGTACATGTTCCGCAGCGACGCCGGCAGCGGCGTCACGTCCGGCGCGACCGAGAACGAGAGCCCGACGGGGTGTCCTGGCGTGGGGTACGGGTCCTGGCCGACCACGAGCACGCGTACCTGCTCCAATGGGAGCGTGAAGGCCCTCAGGACGTTCTGGCCTGCCGGGAGGTACGGGCGTCCGGCCGCGAGCTCGCTGCGCAGCCAGTCGCCCATCCCGTGGATCTGAGGCTCGACGCCCGCCAGCGCGGCGGCCCAGTCGGGGGCGATCAGCTCGTGGAGCGGCTTCGGCATGCACCTCTCCTATGCCCCGCCGCCACCTCGGCGCAAGTCGGCTACGTACTGAACCCCGCGTGGACGTGGTCGTGGTGGGTCTGGTCGGAGAAGTACACGCTGCCCGAGAGCAGGTACGGCCCGCCGACGTTGTACGAGCCGGCCGCGGCGGCCGCCTGCATGTAGCCGGTGACCAGCGACCGGGGCGTCGTGGATGCGACGACGGGTACACCGTTGATCCTCCAGGTGTCGAACGCACGCCCTCGGGGATGGTCGCTGAGACGGGTCGTGCCGAACACGTACTGGGGGTGGCCGGACCGGATCACACTCACGCTGATCGTGTACGTCTTCGACAGCGTCAGCATCGCCCGCAGCACGCTGTCGTGGACCTGGCCCGACGCGATGTCCGCGCGCGAGGCCGGTGGCAGGTCGATGCGTGACGAGCCCAGCACCTGCGTGGCCAGCGAGTCGACTGCCGCGGCAGCGCCGGGGTTGCTCGGGTTGATCGCGGTCACGCGCCAGGCGGGCGAGGCCGCGGACAGCCGGACGTCGAACGTCCAGCCGCGCTCCGTCTGGGCGCCGGACGCGTCGATCACCCACTGCCGCGTGGGGATGAGCACGCTCGCGCTTGAGCTCAGCAACCCGCCGTACTGTGCGTCGATCACCTGCAACGCCGCCGCCGTCCCGCCGGTCAGGAGCCCCGCAGCCTGCGCGGCAAGGCCTGGGTCGATGCCGAGCGCTGACAAGCGAGCTCCCGCGGCGGCGACGCCGGCGTGGGCCGCGTCCCAGGTCCCCAGGGTCTCGATCATCCTGGTCGCCACGAGCTTGACGGCCCCTTCGATCTCGTTGCCGTCGGCGCTCCAGGCTGTCGTCGCCGGCAGCTGAGGTGGCGTGGGCGTCGAGGCCGACGCTGCTGCCGCGGGCGGCGAGCCGCTCGCGGATGGGGAGGCGGAGGACGCGGTCGCAGCAGGAGAGGTGGCGGTGCTGGACGATCGAGGCGCCGTGCACCCGGCGACGAGCAATGCCCCGGTGCCGAGCAGCAGACCGCGCCTGTCCCATGTCATGGGCCCAGTGTCCGCCTTCAGGCAAAGGGAAAGCCCGAGTGCCGGACGCTGGGCGGTTTCGAGCCACGGATAGGGTGAGTCTTTGTGTCCAGGCCTTACGGAGCAAGCCGCGATGCGATCCTCAACGCCGCGGAGATGCTGATCCGTGAGCGAGGGGTCGGGGCCATGTCCGTCGCTGACATCATCGCGGCCTCCGAGACGAGCGCCGGTGCGATCTACCACCACTTCGAGTCCAAGCAGGACATCGTGCTGGCGATCGCCGAGCGTGCTCTCGCGCGACCGATCGAGGCGGCCATCCAGGAGACCGGACCGGTCACACCCGCCGAGCTGTTCCGGCTCGCCGCGCGACGGGTCGCCGCCGAGGCCGAGACCGCGCCGCTCCTCCTGCAGATCTGGGCCGGCGCGGCGGCCGACGAGCGGCTGCGCAACCTGCTGCGTGACCGCGCGGGCGGACTTCCCGTGGGAGTCGCCGCTCACGTGGAGCAGTGGTGCACCACGCACGGCTACGGCGGAGACAGCGTCGCGGTCGCGTCGCTGCTCGTAGGTCTCGTGATGGGCATGGTCATCCAGGCGAGCCTGTTCGACGACTTCGTGGCGGACGACTACGTCGCGCTGGCAGTCGAGGGCTTGAGCCGCCTCGGTCAGGGTTGAGCCGGCGCGAGCTTCCGAGGCATCGTGAGCGCGCCTCCCGCCGCGACGAGAAGGAACCCTGCGCCGATGCCGACGGCTGCGACCGTCGACCCAGCGTCCAGCAAGGCGCCCGCCGCGAGGGGACCGGCGATCTGGCCGATGTCGCCGGCCATCTGGTAGCCGGCGAGCGCCGGACCGCCACGGCGTCCGATCGCGTCGCCGACGCTCGCCTGCGCCGACGTCGACGCGAGGGATGCGCCCACCCCGTACAGACAGAGCACGACGACGAGGACCGTGTACGAGCCGGGCGCGATGAATGCGAGCCCCAGCAAGCCCGTCACGACGGAACCGGCGACCAGGGCGATCCGGCGTCCGACACGGTCGGTGATCCAGCCCGATCCGTACAGTGTCAGCGCTTGCGCGGCGGCGGCTGCGCCGAACGCCCACGCCGACCAGGATGCGGGCTTCGCCAGCGTCTCGACGACGAGCAGCGGCACCACGAGGGACCGCACGCCGTTGGACTGCCACCCCTGCGCGAACGCGGAGAGGACGGCGGCGACGTACCGCCGGTCACGCACGGCGACGCGGAGCGGGACCTCGGCGTCCTCGAGGGCGACCGTCGCGGTCGTCTCGCCGTGCACGGGCAGCATGGTCCAGGCGACGACACCCGCGACACCCAGCCCGATCGCGTACACGATGAACGGCGTCCGCAGGGACGCGCCCGTGAGGATCCCGCCGAGCACCGGCCCGGTCATGCCTCCGAGCACGAAGCCTCCGTTGAACAGGCCGGATGCGCGCCCGAGCCGTTCGGACGGCGTCACGGAGAACAGGAGAGTCGTCGCTCCGATGGTGAACATCGCCGACCCGATACCGCCGGCGGCGCGTGCGATGAGGAACTGCCAGTACGAGGTCGCGGCCGCGCAGGCCGCGCTGGAGACGGCCACGATGAGCACGCCCGCCACGATCACCCGTCGTTCCGCGAACCGGCGAGCGAGCTTCGCCGCCATCGGCAGCGATGCCACGCGGACCAGCGCGAAGCTCGACGCGACCGCGCCGGCGGCAAGCGTGTTGACGCCGAACGTACGGGCGAACAGGGGCAGTACCGGCGAGACGATGCCGAAGCCCAGGGCCACGAGGAACGCGATGATCGCGAGGACCGGTACCGGGCGGGGCATACGCACCGGATCACCCTATCGAGCGACGAAGACTGAGAATAAGGAAAGACCATCTTGCTAGATGCGAAAGCTGAGGTACCGTGGATCACATGAGTGACGACATCACGGGCATCCTCGAGGACCTCGCCGCCGGGCGCATCGACGCCGCCGAGGCCAGCCGACGTATCGACGAGGCGCGCAACGCCCCTGACCCCGCACCGTTCGAGCAGCCGCCGCGGCCCACGCCGGCGGAATCCTCCGCCGAGTGGCACAAGGCAACCCCGCACGCGGCAGCCACCGGGCCCGAGGAGCCGCCGAAGAGGCGCCGCTCGGCGGGGACGAACGGCGTCGACCGGATCGCGGTGAGGGCGGTGGGCCGTCGGGTACGGATCGTGGGCGACACGGGGGTGGCCACCGTGGCGGTGGATGGCCCCCACGTACTGCGCCGTAACGGGTCCGTGCTCGAGGTGAACTCGGACGGAGACGCCGGGCCGTCGCTCGACGGCTTCTCTTTGCTGCGTCCGCCGCGCAGCCTCGACGACCTGCGGTCGCTGGGCCTGGGCAAGGAGCTCCAGCTGCGGGTCAACCCCTCGATCGTCGTCGACGTCGAGGTGACCGCCGGAACCCTGACGACCGAGGGCCTTCCGTACCTCGGCAAGGTCCGGCTCACCGCCGGCTCGGCCGTCCTCAAGGACGTCGCCGAGGCGTCGGACGTACTCGCCCAGGCCGGACAGGTGACCATCGAGGGCACGATCACGTCCGGACGCTCGCGGGTGCGCTGCGAGTCGGGCAGCCTGACCGTCCAGCTGGGACAGGGCTCCAGCGTCGTCGTTCACGGTGAGAGCCAGCTCGGACGGATCGCCTGGACGGGCACCCACGAGGAGGGACTCGATGAGGTCGTCCTCGGCTCCGGTGCGGCGCGCCTCGACCTCAGCGTCGTGATGGGCTACGCGACCGTGAAGCTGCCGGACACGGTCGCGAGCGACGAGGACCTGCGATGAGCACACCACGCACCACCTACCGCGCTCCCACCACCTGCCCCGTCTGCGGGGACCGTCTCGTGACGACCCGGCTGGGATGTACGGGATGTGGCTCGGAGATCGGGGGACACTTCGCGCCCTGCGACTTCTGCGCGCTGAACGACGCCGACCTTGATGTGCTGCGCGTCTTCCTGGTGTCCCGCGGGAACATCCGTGAGCTCGAGAAGCACCTGGGGGTCTCGTACCCGACGGCTCGGCTGCGGCTCACGACCGTGCTGGACCGGCTCGGCCTCAACGGCGCCGAGGAGCCGGAACCGACGCCGACCCTCACCAGGGAACAGGTTCTCGCCGAGGTCGCCTCAGGGATACTCGACCCGGCGGAGGCGCAGCGGCTGCTCGTCGACCTCTGAGTTCTCTGAGCCTCAGAAGACGTCGGCCTCGACGATCGTCACCGAGATCAACTTGCCGTTCGGCGCCGTGTAGGAGACCGCGTCCCCGACCGATCGGTCGATGATCGCGGAGCCGAGAGGTGACTGCGGCGAGTACACGGCCATGTCGACGGTCCCGTCGAGCCCGAGCATCTCGCGGGACCCCAGCAGGAACGTGTCGGTGTCGTCGACGTCCCCGTCGAACGCGATCGTGACCTTCATGCCCGGCTGCACGGTGCCCGACGCGGCCTTGGGGGGAGCCCCGACCTTCGCCTTGTCCAGGATCGACTTCAGCTGGCGGATCCGTAGCTCGCGCTGGCCCTGTTCCTCCCGCGCGGCGTGGTAGCCGGCGTTCTCCGACAGGTCGCCCTCCTCGCGGGCGAACGCGATCCTTGCCGTGACCTCTTCGCGTCCCTTGCCCGTGAGGTACTCGTACTCCTCGCGCAGCTTCGCGTGGGCCTCAGGAGTCAGCCAGATCTCGTCGGTCGTCATCCCACAAGGCTAGCAACGCAGCGCCTCAGGAACGGGCGTGACAACCCTGTAGTGACGCGGAAGTTGCGCGCGAGATCGTACGGATCGTCACCGTCATGTCGGTGAGCCGCTCGCTGCCCGGCTCGATCTGGGCGTCGAGCTCGCCGACCTGCTGGTAGTCCACCGACTGCGCGATCACCGTACAGACGCCGGCTATCGAGGGGTCCGGGCGGTCGACGTGCAGCACGAGGTGTACCTCGGAGTCGCTCACCACGTCGAACGACAGCACCTGCGCCGAGACCGCCGGGTTGGCGTGCCAGACCGCTGTCCAGAGGGTCCACGACCCGAGCAGCAGGGCGAAGACGACGCCGAGGGTGACGAGGGGCCAGCGACGCGGCGCGGGGTACCGGGCTGCGATCCGGGCCTGTTCCTCAGGCGTACGCGGACCACGTACGAGCACAGGTTCTCCCGTCAAGGGGGCGTCGGGGGAAGGCTCGTCGGTGGACACGGAAGTCCATTCTGCCCGGAGTTGGCGCCCGGCGGTGACCTCGGTGGTTCAATACCGGGCATGCCCTTGCCACTACGCGTCGACGAGGTCGGCGAACCGCTGCGCCTCCTGGCCGTCCACGCCCACCCTGACGACGAGTCGAGCAAGGGTGCGGCGACGATGGCGCGGTACGCCGCCGAGGGCGTCCAGGTGCTCGTCGCGACCTGTACGGGAGGGGAGCGCGGCGACGTGCTCAACCCCAAGATGGACCGGCCGGAGGTCTGGCAGAACCTCGCCGAGATCCGTCGCGAGGAGATGGCGAGCGCCCGGCACATCCTCGGTGTGGACCAGGTGTGGCTCGGCTTCGTCGACTCCGGTCTCCCCGAGGGCGATCCGTTGCCGCCGTTGCCCGAGGGCTGTTTCGCCGTACAGGACGTCGAGGTGGCCGCGGCCCGGCTGGTGGCCCACATCCGCCGGTTCCGCCCGCACGTGCTGCTCACGTACGACGAGAAGGGCGGCTACCCGCACCCCGACCACGTCATGACCCACAAGATCTCGATGGCGGCCATCTCGATGGCCGCGGATCCCCATGCCGTGCCCGACGCGGGCCCGGTGTGGCAGGTGAAGAAGGTCTACTACCACATGGGCGGGCATCGGAACCGGTTCCTGCGGCTCGACCAGCTCATGCACGAGCACGGGCTCGAGCCCGTGTACGCCGAGCGGCTCGCGTCCTTCCCGGACGACCAGCGCGCGTACCGGCTGACGACGTTCATCCCGTGCGCCGACTACTTCTCCGTACGCGACGACGCCCTGCGCGCTCACGCGACCCAGATCGATCCTGACGGCCACTGGTTCGCCGTGCCGATGGAGATCCAGAAGCTGGGCTGGCCGACCGAGGACTACCAGCTCGTGCTGAGCACCGTGCCGACGGTCATCCCGGAGGACGACCTCTTCTCCGGGATCGGCGTCCCGAACCCCGAGGTCACGTCGGACTACTCCATCTAGAGACGAGATAGATTCCACCCATGACATGGCTTCAGGTCGACGACAGCGTCGTCCACGCAGGCTGGCTCCCATTGGCGCTCGTGGGCGTGGTGGCACTGGTTCTCGTCGCCATCTACTTCTCCATGCGCCACCACATCAGGATCGCGAACACCTTCCCGACCGAGGCCGAGGTACGGGCCGAACGACGGGCAGCAGCAAAGAAG
>PMLO01000123.1:7009-13702 GCA_003158895.1 Propionibacteriaceae bacterium | reverse complement strand
GTCTCTCTGACGCGGGCGCAGCTCGTCCGCTACGCCGGTGCGTCGACGGACTTCAACCCGATCCACTGGAGCGACCGGGCAGCGACCGCCCTCGGGCTGGACGGGGTCATCGCGCACGGAATGCTGACTCTTGCGACGGCACTGCGCGTCGTCACGGACTGGGTCGGCGACCCGGCAGCCGTCCGCCGCTACTCCGCGAGGTTCACGCGTCCGGTGGTGGTCCCGGATGACGATCAAGGCGTCGAGGTGCGGTGCGTCGGCACCGTGAGCGCCCTCGGCGAGGACACCGTGACCGTCACGATCGAGGTCACGTGCGGCGGCGAGAAGGTTCTCGGCGCAGTGACGGCCGAGGTGGCACGAGCGGGTCTGGCATGAACGGGCAGAACCTCATCGGAGGACCGACCGGCGGCGAGGCCTGCGAGGTGGTCAGCTCGGTGTACGAGTCGGCGCCGGCCGCGGAGCCCACGTCTGCACGTCTCGCCGACCTCACCACGCTGCATGTCGGGGGCCCGGCTCGCCGGCTCGTGATGGCGCGTACGGAAGAAGAGCTGGTCGCGACCGTACGTGACGCCGACGCACGGGGCGAGCCTGTCCTCCTGCTGGGTGCGGGGTCCAACGTCGTCGTCTCCGACGAGGGGTTCGACGGCGTCGTGGTTGTCGTGGGAACGCGCGGTCTCCGCGCCGAGGTGTCCGACTGCGCCGGGGCCTTCCTCACCGTCGCCGCGGGTGAGCCGTGGGATCGCGTCGTGATCCACACGTTGTCGCAGGAGTGGATCGGGCTCGAGACCCTGTCCGGGATCCCGGGAGCGACAGGAGCGACCCCGATCCAGAACGTCGGCGCGTACGGTTCCGACGTCTCTTCGACGATCGCGCGCGTGAGGACCTGGGACCGCATGGCGGGGAAGATCGTCACGTACGCCGCCTCCGACTGCGGCTTTGGCTATCGGTCGAGCAGGTTCAAGGAGGAGCCGGGCCGCTACGTCGTCATCGACGTGAGCTTCCAGCTCGAGCTGGGGCCGTTGTCGGTGCCGATCCGCTACGCCGAGCTGGCCGCGGCGCTCGGCGTCGAGGTGGGCCAGCGGGCGCCGCTGGCACGCGTTCGCGACGCCGTCCTCGCGCTTCGCCGATCGAAGGGCATGGTGCTCGACGCTGGAGACCATGACACCTGGTCGGCCGGGTCGTTCTTCACGAACCCTCTGCTGTCCGCCGAGGGTGCCGCGACACTGCCCGACGGGGCACCGCGCTACGCCCAGCCGGACGGTACGGTCAAGACCTCGGCGGCGTGGCTCATCGACCACGCCGGCTTCGGCAAGGGGTACGGATCCGGCCCGGCGAGGCTGTCTGCCAAGCACACGCTGGCGATTACGAATCGTGGCGCGGCGACCGCGAAAGACGTCCTCGACCTCGCTCGTACGGTCAGGGAAGGCGTGCGGGAACGGTTCGGTGTGACGCTCGTGCCGGAGCCCGTACTGGTCGGCTGCAGGCTCTAGCCGGGTTCGACTCGGCGTGCCAAACCCCGTACACTCACACTCTTGGTGGACAAGTCCACGGTTGGCGCACGCCCTCCGTCGGACGAAGGCCGCCGAAGGGCAATAGCTCAATTGGCAGAGCAGCGGTCTCCAAAACCGCAGGTTGGGGGTTCAAGTCCCTCTTGCCCTGCGAAGCAGGACGAACTCCGGCGCCGTGCGGCGTCAGTCAGCCCGGTGCCCCGGCCGGTGCGGCGTCAAGTGAAGGAACAGTGCGTGGCCAAGAGAAAGTCGACCGATTCGGGACGCGACCCGAACGAGTCCGCTGCCCCCGTTGAGGGTGACGGCGAGGTCGTCGCCGACGCCACGGTCGAGGATGCGGCGTCCGTGATGGACTCCGGGACCTCCCCCGACAGCACCACGCAGGACACCGACGTCGAGGCTGAGGAGATCGCCGACGGCGTCACCGAGGATGCCGAGACATCGCTCGAGGAGGACCTGCCCGGCGAGGATCTCGCGCACGACCTGCCCGACCCCGGTCCGTACGAAGTCGCCGCCGACGAGGACGAGGCAGAAGAGCTCGACCCCGCGACCGACGAAGAGGACCCCGAACAGCTGGTCCAGGCCGAAGAGGTCGCTTTCGCCGCGAGGTCCACCGCGCCTGCACGGAGGCCGCGCTCAGCGAACGCGCCTGTCAGGAAGAAGGATGCGCCGACCCGTACCCGCAAGGAGGCCACCACACTGGTGACCGAGCAGCGGACAGGGCCCGTGACCTTCGTGAGGCAGTCGATCTCCGAGCTCCGCAAGGTCGTATGGCCGACCGGCACACAGCTGACCCAGTACTTCGTGGTCGTACTGATCTTCGTCATTTTCATGATTGCCCTCGTGAGCGCGCTGGACTTCGTGTTCGGCTGGTTGCTGCTCAAGGCGCTGGGCTGAGAGAGGAAAGACACACGTGACCGACGAACCTACCGACGAGCAGTTCAAGGACATCACCCTGTCCTTCGCTGATGACGACACGCTCGAGGAGACGAGCGACGACGTCGAGATCACCCTCGACCTTTCAGACGATGTCGAGGAGCCTTCCGAGGACGACGGCATCGACCTCAACTTCGGCGAAGAGGCTCCGGCCGAGGTCGAGGAGGACGACGAGTCCGACGATGTCGCCGACGCCGCGGTCGCAGAGCTTCGTGCCGAGCTGACGAGCAAGTTCGGCGACTGGTACGTGCTGCACACCTACTCCGGCATGGAGAACCGTGTGAAGCAGAACCTGGAGAACCGGGTCAAGGCGCTCAACATGGAGGACTTCATCTTCGAGGCCGTCGTGCCCACCGAGGAGACGGTTGAGATCCGCAACGGCGCCAAGAAGACCGTGACGCGTACGTCCCACCCGGGATATGTCCTCGTCCGTATGGACCTGACCGACGACTCCTGGTCTGCGGTCCGGCACACGCCGTCCGTCACGGGCTTCGTCGGTTACGGAAACACCCCAGTAGCGCTCGACCTCGAAGAAGTCCTCAAGATGCTCAGCCCGTCGGTGATCGCCAAGGCGCAAGCCGGCGCGGGGCAGACGAGCCGACGCAAGAAGGTCGAGGTTGCCGACTTCTCGGTCGGCAACTCCGTCATGGTGGTCGACGGCCCGTTCGCGGGCGTCCACGCCACGATCATGGAGATCCACCCGCACAACGAGAAGGTCACTGTGATGGTCGACTTCATGGGCCGTGAGACGCCCATCGAGCTCGACTTCAGCAAGGTCCAGAAGTCGTAGTGCGCCGGGCNNGCCCCGCCCGTCGGTACGGCCCTCGGCCCGCACGGCGTCAACATCATGGAGTTCTGCAAGCAGTACAACGCTGCGACAGAAGCCATGCGCGGGACGATCATCCCGGTCGAGATCACGATCTACGAAGACCGGTCGTTCACCTTCATCACGAAGACCCCGCCGGCTGCGGAGCTCATCAAGAAGGCTGCGAACCTCAAGTCCGGTTCGGCGACGCCTCACAAGGTCAAGGTCGGCAAGATCACCCGCGACCAGGTCCGCGAGATCGCAGAGACCAAGATGCCTGACCTCAATGCGAACGACATCGCAGCCGCGATGAAGATCGTCGAGGGCACTGCCCGCAGCATGGGCGTCACCGTCGAGTGACGCTCCCCGCGGATGTCGTACGACGTCCGCACCCAGTGGTAGGGCCCGCGCGGCCCGTACGAACCACACCTGGCACGCCGTCATACGAGACGGCTGACGAGAGGAACCAGACATGAAGCGCAGCAAGGCGTACCGCGCAGCCGCAGAGGCGCGCGACGCAGATCAGCTCTACTCGGCCGTCGAGGCCGTCGGGCTGGCCAAGACCGGGGCGTCGGCGAAGTTCGACGAGACCGTCGAGGTCGCGATGCGACTCGGCGTCGATCCCCGCAAGGCGGACCAGATGGTCCGTGGCACGGTGAACCTTCCGCACGGTACGGGCAAGACGGCTCGGGTCCTCGTCTTCGCCACCGGTGAGAAGGCTGCCGACGCTCTCGCGGCCGGTGCCGACGAGGTCGGCGCCGACGAGCTGATCGAGAAGGTGGCCGGTGGCTACCTCGACTTCGACTCGGTCGTTGCGACCCCGGATCTCATGGGCAAGGTCGGCCGCCTCGGTCGTGTCCTCGGCCCGCGTGGTCTTATGCCGAACCCGAAGACCGGCACCGTGACGATGGACGTGGCGAAGGCTGTCACCGACATCAAGGGCGGCAAGATCGAGTTCCGTGTCGATCGCCACGCCAACCTCCACTTCATCATCGGCAAGGCGTCGTTCGACCTCGAGAAGCTGATCGACAACTACACGGCCGCCATGGATGAGGTCATGAGGCTGAAGCCGAGCACCTCGAAGGGCCGCTACCTGAGGAAGATCGTCGTCTCCACCACCATGGGCCCCGGCGTCCAGGTCGACCCGCAGCGCAAGCGCGAAGAGGCAACTGCCTGATCGCAGACTCTCTTCTTCGGCCCCGCACCCTCCTGGGTTGCGGGGCCGCAGTGCGTTCGCTCGGCCAGAGACCCTGTACTGCTCCGCGAGAGACCCTGGCTGGGGTTGCCATCGCCAGGTAGTAGGCATAACCTAGTACCAGGCGAACCTAAGGAGCCCCAGTGGCAACGGACAGAGTGGCGCAACTGCGCAAGGGCGTGCTGGAGCTCGCGATCCTCGGGCTTCTCCGGGCACATGAGAGCTATGGGGGCGAGATCGTGGCTGCGCTGGCCGCACGACCCGGCCTGGACGCATCCGCCGGCACCGTCTACCCGCTGCTCAGCCGCCTCAAGACGTCGGGGCTGGTCGACACCCGATGGGCGGAATCGACGGCCGGACCGCCTCGCAAGTACTACCAGCTCAGCGCCGCGGGACACGCTGCTCTGACGGACGGTACGCAGGCGTGGCGTGGTCTCGTACATGCCTTGGACTCACTTCTGGAGGTGTCCGAATGAGGAGCTTCGAAGACCAGGTGGCGGCGGCCCTGGAGGACCTGCCCGCCGACGTACGCACCGCTGCACTCGACGACCTGCGTGCCGCCTTGCTCGACGGCGCAACGGAGGCAGATCTGGGGTCGCCCGCCGAGTACGCCTCTCACGTCCTCGACGCCTTCGCCCGATCGACTGATCCGGCCGACAGCGAGGGAGATGTCTTCGGGGTGCCGTTCGAGACCCGCGGGCCCACTGATGCAGCCGTCCGCAGCCGCATCTGGGCGCCGACCGATCCGCGCATCTTCGTACCCCGCATGTTCGGCCTCGGCTGGACGGTGAACCTGGGCGCGGTGGCCGTTCGACTCGGCCTTCTTCGGCCCGACGACTGGGACGACGAGAGCCTCGACTTCCTCGACCCTCGACTGCTCACGGCCCTGCGCTACGCGCCCCTGGCGTGGGCGGCGGCGGCCGCGGTGATCGGGATCCACACGTGGCGACGCGGTCTTCCCATACCGACGCGCGTGGACCGTGACGGCCACCCTGAACAGTGGTCGAAGCCGTCGGCCGCACTGGTGCCGGTCGCCATCGCCGCCGGTTTCGCTGTCTGGGGCAGCAGGCCGACCAACGGTGACGACCGGATGATCCGACCGGCCCTCGGCGCCGCCGGCGCGGGCCTCGGATGCGCGGTTGCCACCATCGCCGCTCGATCCGTCGGCCATCCTGAGCGTGTGGCCTCTGGGAACGCACTCCTCGCCGCGGCTGCAGCCATCCTTCCCGCGCACGTCGGACTCCCTGTGGGGGTGGCGCTGCATACGCGCAGGAAGCGCTGATGACCACCAATCAGGGCGTTATCGACCACGACCCGGCCGAGCGTTCCTCGTGGGTCTCCATCGGCGTGTTCCTCGTGATCGCGTACGGCATCGCCTGGCTCGCTTGCCTTCCGTTGTGGCTCGGTGACGGGCTGAGGTCGCCTTGGATGGTGCTGTGCTCGGCGGTCATGATGTACACGCCGACGCTCGGCGCGGTCGTGGCTGCGAGGTTCGTCGAGCGCCAGCCGCGTGTCCTGCTCAACCTCGGGATCTGGCCCATCGCGTCCTGGCGCCGGCTCATCACCTCGATCGTCATCGCGTTCGGGGTCGTCATCGCGACGGTTCTCGTGGCCCTCGTGACGAGCGCGATCGCCGGGACGTACGTGTTCGATCTGCGCACGTTCCACGGCGCCGAGCAGTTCTTCGCGGCGCAGTTCGCGGCGGCTGGCCAGGCTGGCAAGGCACTCCCCATGCCCGTGTGGGTCCTCGTGGCGGTGGATCTCGCCGCGCTCCCTCTCAACAGCCTCATCGCCTCGGGGCTGGCCCTCGGTGAGGAGATCGGCTGGCGCGGCTTCCTGTACCCGCGGCTCCGCGCGAAGCTCGGCGACACCCTCGCGGTCATCGCCGTCGGCGTCATCTGGGGCGTCTGGCACGCCCCGCTGCTCCTGCTCGGCTACAACTACCCCACGCTGGCCCCTGGCTGGCGCCTCGTGTGGATGTCGGTGTTCTGCATCGAGCTGACGGGCATCCTCGCGTGGGTACGGCAGCGGTCTCGCTCGGTCTGGCCGGCCGCCATCGGTCACGGCACCGTGAATGCCAGCCTGGCCCTGACGGCCTTGATGCTTGGCGCGTCACCCGACCTCCGCACAGCGGCTGCCAGCCTCATGGGCTGGGCGGGTTGGCCGGTCGGGCTGCTGCTCGCCGTCTGGCTTCTCTGGCGTCACGCGCTACGTCCGTGGCGCCCGGAACCTGCTACGGAGGCGGTGCA
>PMLO01000123.1:240-6939 GCA_003158895.1 Propionibacteriaceae bacterium | reverse complement strand
CGCGGATGAGGGCGTCGGTGACGTCGTCGACGGGACCGGCCTGCTGGCCATCCCCGGGCTGACGAACTCCCACACGCACTCCCCGATGGTGATGTTCCGTGGCGCCGCGGAGGACGTGAGCGTCGAGGACTGGTTCAACGTCAAGATCTGGCCCATGGAGGTCAACCTCACCCCGGAGCGCGTACGGGTCGGGGCGCGGCTCGCCTGCGCCGAGATGCTGCTGAGCGGCGTCACCGGCTTCGTGGACCACTACTTCCACGCCGATCAGATCGCGCTCGCCGCGCAGGAGCTGGGCATCCGCGCCGACATCGCCCCGACGTACTTCTCGTCGTCCGGCCCCGAGGGCCGTACAGCTGCGTTTGATGCCGTGGATCAGATCCTCGCGCTCGACGACCCGCGGATCCGGGCGAGCCTCGGTCCCCACAGCACGTACACGGTCAGTGAGGAGGACCTTGTCCTCACCGCTGACCACGCTCGCGCCCGAGGGCTCAAGGTCCACCTGCACGTGGCCGAGAACATGGACCAGACGCGCAGCTCGCTGGAACGGCTGGGCGTGACTCCGATCCAGGTCGCTGAACGTACGGGCATCCTCGACGCCGGCACGGTCATCGCCCACGGTTGCGGCATCACGCCGGAGGACATTGAGATCCTGGTCCGCTACGCCGATCGCACCGGGGTCTCCTCCGGCCCCAAGGGCTATCTCAAGCATGCGCTCGACCCGATCACCCCCATCAGGGGGCTGCTGGACGCCGGGATCACGGTCGGCGCCGGCACGGACGGTGCGGCCAGCAACAACACTCTCGACGTCCTCGAGGCCATGCAGTACATCGCCTTGGTGACGAAGCAGCAGGAGCACGACGTCATGGCGCTCACGATCTCGGACGCACTGCGGATCGGTACCCGCGGCGGCGCCACGCTCAGCGGCATGGGGTCCTCTCTCGGCGCTCTGGAGGTGGGCCGTCGGGCCGACATCGTGCTCGTCGACCTGTCCGGGGTCCATTGCCGTCCGGTGCACGACCCGCGCGCGGCACTGCTCTACTCGGTGAGGTCCACGAGCGACGTCCACAGCGTCCTCGTGGACGGCGACCTGGTGGTGGCCGACCGGAAGCTCCTGACGTACGACCTGGCGCAGATCCTCTCGGACGCCGACGCGATCGCCGCCGAGCTGGTCGACCTCAGCCGAGGCGGCGCCATCCAGCACTACGCCCCGTAGCCGTCGTGGCCCGACGCCTCAGGAAGTGTCGGTGCCGGCGACGAGGATATGGACAACGACGACGAAGGGTTACGGGATGTACGAACCAGCAGTGCACGACGAAGCCACCAGCCTCGCGGGCTACGTGGACCAGCAGCTCGCCGCGATCAGAGCCGCGGTGTACGGACTCACTGAGGGGCAGGCGTCGGCGCGTCCGTGTCGCAGCGCTCTGTCGATCATCGGGATCATCAAGCACACCGCTGACGGGATGCGCTCGGTCGTCCGCACGCTCGACGCCGGGCTGAAGGTCAGTCCCATGACCCAGGAGGCTGTCGGGCGATACATGGCCGGCTTCGCTCTGGTCGACGGCGAGACCGCTGCGGACGTGCTGGCCGAGTTCGACGCGGCGCGCACGGAGTATGTGGCCGCGATCGGCGCCTGTGACCCCGACTTCGAGACTGTGTCGCCGCCGGCCCCCTGGCACGGCAGGTCCGAGCAGCGACCGATCCGGCTTCGCTACTACCTGCTCCACCAGGTCGAGGAGATGGCGCGGCACGCCGGCCACGCGGACATCATCCGCGAGCAGCTCGACGGGTTGTCCGTGGCGACTCTCCAGATGACGTNNGGGAAACATATGACCAGAGTCGTTCTCGTCGGTGAGTCCTGGTTCACCTACTCGGTGCACCAGAAGGGCTTCGACGCGTTCTACACCTCCGAGTATGTCGAGGGCGGTGACGGATTCATCGCCGCGCTGCGCGACGCGGGGCACGAGGTCGCCTACATCCCGAGCCACGAGGTCGCCGGCCGATTCCCGTCCGACGCGGGGGCGCTCCGGGAACTCGCCGACGTCGTGGTCATCTCCGACGTGGGCGCCAACACCTTCCAGCTGGCTCCTNNAGGCCCTGCCGGTACGGATCCTCGACATCGACGACCGCGTCGAGCTTCCCGCCGGTGCGAGGCCGTCCGTTTCCGGCGAGCACCCGATCGTCTCGGGCCTTGAGACCCAGTGGCCGGCGCTGCTCGGCCTCAACGAGATCATCGCGAAGGACGGTGCGCTGACGCTGGCGGAGTGTGCTGGGCACCCCCTGCTCGTCGTCGGCGAGTACGAACAGGGGAGGGCGGCGGCCTTTGCTTCTGACATCGCTCCGCACTGGGCCCCGCCCGCGTTCACGCAATGGACTGGATATGGCAGGCTGTTCGACCGTGTCGTCCGCTGGGCGGCGGGGGAGACCCTCGGCTGAGGCTCGATTTGGCCGCGGCGGTGTGCGCCCGATAGCCTGACCGAGCCGAAGACCGCTGGTTGACGAGTTCGCTCGTCCGAAGTGTCCCACCTGGGACAGCCCGCGCAGGTGAACGAACTCGCCATGGTAGTGGCCGAGCCCCGTGCACCTGGGTGCCGGGGTTCTTTCTTTCCCTGGAGCGATCTGCGGCGATCTCTTCAGTAGTGGAAGGAGACCTCATGGCGAGGCCGGACAAGGCTGCCACGGTCGCGGATCTGAAGGACCAGTTCTCTGGTTCTGCCGCGGTTGTGCTGACCGAGTACCGCGGGCTCAAGGTCAAGGACCTCAAGGAGCTCAGGCGGTCGCTCGGCGCGGACGCCACCTACGCCGTAGCGAAGAACACTTTGACCACGATCGCTGCCCATGAAGCGGGCATCGAGGGACTCGACAGCACGCTGGCGGGCCCCACAGCGATCGCGTTCATCAACGGAGACGTCGCCAATGTGGCGAAGAGTCTTCGGGACTTCGCGAAGGCTCATCCCGCACTGGTCATCAAGGGCGGTGTCATGGACGGTCTCGTCCTCGACGCCAACGCCGTGAAGAAGCTCGCCGACCTTGAGTCGCGCGAGGTGCTGCTGGCCAAGATGGCCGGGGCTCTTCAGGCCAACCTGTCTCGGGCTGTGTACCTCATCGCTGCTCCCCTCAATCAGGCCGCCCGTGCACTGGGCGCCCTGGAGCGGGCCGCGACCGAGGACCCGTCCCTTATCGGTGGGGCCGGCTCGGCTCCCACCGTCGACCAGGCGCAGGACAACGCCGACGACACGTCGTCGGCACCCCAGGCAGCTGATGCTGCGGACACCACCGACGCGGCTAGCGCTGCAACCGAGTAAGGAAGGAAGCCACCATGGCAAAACTCAGCAAAGACGAGCTCCTTGAGGCGTTCAAGGAGATGACCCTGATCGAGCTCAGCGAGTTCGTGAAGCAGTTCGAGGACACCTTCGGCGTCACCGCCGCAGCTCCGGTTGCCGTTGCATCCGCCGCAGCCCCGGCTGCCGGTGCGGCCGCCGAAGAGGTCGAGGAGCAGACCGAGTTCGACGTCATCCTGGAGAGCGCCGGCGAGAAGAAGATCAGCGTCATCAAGGAGGTGCGTGCTCTCACGGATCTCGGTCTCAAGGAGGCCAAGGATCTCGTCGAGGCCGCTCCGAAGCCGGTCCTGGAGAAGGTCACCAAGGAAGCTGCTGCCAAGGCGAAGGAGCAGCTCGAGGCTGCCGGCGCCAGCGTTTCCGTCAAGTGACTCACTGAACACAACAAACGGCCGGCCCTCAACGAGGGCCGGCCGCGTGCTGTCTACGGGGCCGTGGGCCACACCAGCCATGAGCGATCGTGACGGGGATGCCATCACGGGCCATCCATCAAGCTGATGAGAATGCCAAGGGCCGGTCCTCGAGAGAGGACCGGCCCATCGGGCTCCAGGGGTGGGCTGTTTTTGTGGGAGTCTTGCGGTCGTGGATCGGTTACTTGGCGACCGGGGCAACCCGTGCGATGCCAGGCGTCCAATGGCCCTCGCCGCCACCCGCCTGAGCATGGCTCACTGGGCCGATGACAACTGCCCCTGTGAGTGCAACCACAGCAGCTGTGCGGATAACGATGCGACGCACGGTCGACCTGTTCATGGGAGGTGCTCCTTGTATTGGGTGTCCTTGACAGGGAACCTATTAGGGAGTTGACTAACTTGTCAACATCTAGAAGGAAATCAGTCATCTCAAGAAAATCACGACGGGGCTGGAAGTGGTGACGACGTGAAGCTGTCAGGAAGCTTCGGGACTCGGGTCCGCGAACTCCGCCAGGAGCGCGGCTGGAGTCAAGCGCGCCTGGGTGGCGAGGAGTACACCGCCAGCTACATCAGCTACATCGAGTCTGGTCGACGCGCGCCGTCGCCGGACGCCGCCATGTATCTTGCCGATCAGCTCGGCGTGGATCCCGTGACATTGGGCTTCGGCGAGGCAGCCGACGTCGGCGCCGAGCTGGACATCGTCAGTTACCTCGTGCTCGCTGATCGCGCCCTGCATACGCGCGAGTGGGGCACGGCACTCGACGCGACCAAGCGTGCTGAAGAGATGGCACTCGCCACAGACCGCCTCGACCGGGTGTGGGAGGCGCAGTACCTGAGGTGCCGCGTCCTCGTCGAGAAGAGCGACTTCACCGAAGCCGTCGAGCTCGTGCTGCAGCTCTGCGATGGCGTCGTCACGAACCAGTCCGTCACCGTACGGGCGGAGGTCCTCAACCTGGCCGCCCGAATTCTGCGTTCAGTCGGTCGTCTCGGCGAAGCCGTGGAGAAGGCCGTGGAGGCGCGCCGTATCGCTCCCGATGTCCCCCGACGGGTGGAAGCGATCCTGCAGTGGTGCGCCGCGCGCGCAGAGCGCGGAGACGCGCCGTCGTCCATGATGGCCGAGATCGACGAGCTCCAGGAACTGGCGCAGTACCTTCCGGACGGCCACCTCAAGGGCCGGATCTACTGGTACGTGGGCAACGTCCAGCACTACGTCGGTGACACCGAGGCCGGCGAGCGCAGCCATGCCGAGGCCGCGGTGATGATCCGCGGTGCTGCTGACCTTGTGCTGTGGTCACGCGTGCAGCAGGTGATCGCGCACTTCCGCATGAGCCGTGGAGATCTCGAGGGAGTATGGGATCAGCTCGAGATTGCAGAGAATGCCATGCGCCTGACGGGCCGGGCCTCAGACCTCGCGGAGCTGGCCGTGGAACAGGCACGGTGCCTGTTCCTCCTCGGCGATCCAGAACCGGCTCGGCAGCGCCTGCAGGAGACTCTCACCTCCGAAGTGTTCTCGATCGCATTCCCCAGCCGTGCGGAGGCGTACGACCTGCTCGGGCAGGTCTGTCTCTCCCTCGAAGATCACGCGGGAGCCCGCCGGGCGTTCCGCCACGCGGCCATGGATTACGAGACGATTGGCGCTGGCCCGCGTGCTTTGGAAGCCTGGCGCAACGCCGCAGAAGTTCCCGAACAGTAGGTGTTGACAAAACTGTCAAGGTCACGCATACTTACTACATCGACGTCAACGCGTCCCCCAAGCCCTCGTTGACGTCAGAGGCGGAATGAGCCTCGCCGAAGCCGGCGCGGATCGGGTCTGATGCCAGGGAAAACTGGCCCGATCGAGCGTCGGCTTCGCGCTGTCTACAGCCAGGTGCGTGGGGGCGGAACCATGAGGTGCAGAACCAGGGATCCCCGGTGTCCGCGGGAGCCGACTCAGCGCCCCTTTAGATAGCCGGAGGCGGGCACTCCAATCAGCCAAACGTTCACTGTGACCGCCGGATACAGCTGAAGGCCGGTCGGTACGGGGCCGGCGCCGCGCCCATCATGAGGTTCAGCGCCAAGACTGATGCCTCTGGCCCCGGGCTTTGCTACCATCGGCGCTGTCGGACGAGGGTGTCCGGCAGGTCCCAAGCAGTTCTCTGCTCTGGGTTTGCGTAGACGCGCCTGCGCGGCTATCGTTGTGGTTTGCCCATGCCTCTGGTCGTCCTGTGCCCTTGACACAGGACGTTCGGCACGCACGAAACTCTGGCGAGTTCTGGAAGGACCACAATCTTGGCCGCCTCGCGCACCGCGTCGAAGTCCCAAATGAAGAACACCAACGTTGTCTCTGCGAGCGGGCGCATCTCGTTCGCGAAGATTCATGAGCCGCTGGAAGTACCGAACCTCCTTGACCTTCAGGTCGAGTCGTTCGACTGGCTGATGGGCAACGAGACGTGGCAGACGCGAGTCGCCGCCGCGCTGGCTGCAGGACGAACCGACGTGAACACCAAGTCCGGGCTCGAGGAGATCTTCGAGGAGATCTCCCCGATCGAGGACTTCTCCGAGACGATGTCGCTGTCGTTCCGCGACAGCCACTTCGAGGAGCCGAAGCACTCGGTGGACGAGTGCAAGGAGCGCGACGTCACGTACGCCCGCCCGCTCTTCGTCACCGCAGAGTTCATGAACAACGACACCGGTGAGATCAAGTCCCAGACGGTCTTCATGGGCGACTTCCCGCTGATGACGGACAAGGGCACGTTCATCATCAACGGCACCGAGCGCGTCGTCGTCTCGCAGCTCGTGCGATCGCCTGGCGTGTACTTCGAGCAGACGCCCGACAAGACCTCCGACAAGGACATCTTCACCTGCAAGGTGATCCCGTCGCGTGGCGCGTGGCTGGAGTTCGAGGTCGACAAGCGCGACATGGTCGGCGTACGCCTCGATCGCAAGCGCAAGCAGAACGTCACCGTCCTGCTCAA
>PMLO01000123.1:0-140 GCA_003158895.1 Propionibacteriaceae bacterium | reverse complement strand
CTACAAGATCAACAAGAAGCTGGGCCTCTCTGAGCCCTTCGACAAGCAGGTCCTGACCGAGAAGGACATCGTCGCGGCGATCCGCTACATCGTGGCGCTACACGAGGGCCGCGAGCTGATCGGCGACGTCCCGGTGGAGA
>PMLO01000111.1:10012-14909 GCA_003158895.1 Propionibacteriaceae bacterium | reverse complement strand
ATCCATCGCCGCATCGCGTACGTCCCTGGCGACGTCACTCTGTGGCCGAACCTCACCGGCGGCGAGGTCATCGACCTCCTCGGCCGGTTGCGCGGCGACCTCGACAAGGACCGCCGGGCAGCGCTGCTCGAGCGCTTCGACCTCGACCCGACCAAGAAGTGCCGCAGCTACTCCAAAGGCAACCGGCAGAAGGTCGCCCTCGTCGCGGCCCTCGCGTCGCACGCGGAGGTGTTCCTGCTCGACGAGCCGACCGCCGGTCTCGACCCGCTCATGGAGGCGGCGTTCTCGGAGGTCGCGCGCGACCTCAAGAACGACGGTCGCACGATCCTGCTCTCGAGCCACATCCTCTCCGAGGTCGAGCGGCTCTCCGACCGCATCAGCATCATCCGCGCGGGCAAGATCGTCGAGGTGGGAACCCTCGGCGAGATGCGCAAGCTGCACACGACGACCATCTCCGCGGTCGTACGCGGCCCTGTCCCCAGTCTCGACGGCATGCCAGGCGTCACCGGCCTCACCCGTAATGGCAACCACGTGCACTTCAACGTCGACCCGGACAACCTCGACACGGCGATCGTGGCCCTCGGTGCTGCCGGCCTGGACTCGCTGGTGAGCGAGCCGCCGACCCTCGAGCAGCTGTTCCTCAGCAAGTACGAGGGTGCCAAGTGACCGGATGGCGCGGCCTGGTGCGTCTCGCCTGGCGACGCGACAGGATCATGATCGGCGTGGTCCTGGTCTGCATCTGGCTGCTCAGCTACTACTCGGCCTCTGTCGTACCGACGCTGTACTCGACGACCGAGGAGCTCATCGCCGCCAACTCGGCGGCCAACGCGAGCACCGGCGTGGTCGCGATGTACGGGCACCTTGACAACCTGGCTTCGGTCGGCGGCGTGGCGGCCAACAAGGTCGCGATGCTCGACTTCCTCACGCTCGCGTTCCTCGTGATCGCCATCGTGAGGCGTCACACGCGCGGTGAGGAGGAGTCCGGACGGTTCGAGCTCCTCGGCGCCACCCCCGTCGGGCGGCTCGCACCGCTCGGTGCAGCGATGATCGTCGCTGGAGCCACCTCCGTCCTGTCCGGCGTCGTGACGATCCCCGCCGTCATCGCCGGCGGTTGGCCCGTCGCAGGTTCGGTCCTGTTCGGCCTGGCGCAGGTCGGCGTCGGACTGTCGTTCGCAGGCCTCACGGCCATCGCCGTACAGCTGTCGAGCAGTTACCGCGCCTGCGGGGCGTGGATCTTCGGCGCGCTCGGTGTGACGTTCATCCTGCGCATGCTCGGCGACGTGAACTGGGACAAGCCCGGACGCATCATCGGATGGTTCAGCCCGCTCGGCTGGGCGCAGCAGACGCGCTACTACGACGGTGACCGGGCCTGGCCACTGATCCTCCCGGTCGTCCTGTTCGTGGTGACCGTTGCCCTGGCGGGATGGCTGCAGAGCCGCCGCGATCTGGGGGCGGGACTTCTGGCAGACCGGCCGGGACCGGCGACGGGCAAGCTCGGCACCCCGCTGGGACTGGCCTGGCGGCTGCAGCGCGGCGGGTTCCTCGGCTGGCTCATCACGTACGTCATCCTGGGCCTGGTCTTCGGCTCCATCGTGGACACCATCGGTGGCCTGATGTCCGGAGGGGCCAGCGACCTGCTGCAGAAACTCGGCGGCGTCGGCACCTTCAACGACGTCTACCTCACGCTGGTCGGCGTGATGGCGGGCTTCGGCGGTGCTGCGTACGGGATCGGGGCGGTCATGCGGTTGCGTACGGAGGAGTCGTCGGGGCACCTCGAGTCCGTGCTGGGGACACGGGTGACCCGCTTGCGGTTCTTCGCCTCGCACGCGATCGTCGCGTTCTTGGGCAGCACCGTGCTGATGGCAGCGATCGGGTTCTCGATGGCGGCCGCGCACCGTACAGGCTCCTCGGGCTTCTGGCGTGAGGGCAGTGCGGCTTTGGCGCACCTGCCGGCGGTGTGGGTCATGACCGCTGCAGCGCTCGTCGCGGTTGCTTGGTTGCCGCGCATCGACTGGCTCGGGTGGGCGCTCCTGGCGGGGGTCGTGATCCTGGGCGAGCTCGGCCCGCTGATGAATCTCCCCAGCTGGGTGCAGAAGGTCTCGCCGTTCGCTCACACCCCGAAGATCCCGGTGGAGGCGATGAACTGGACGCCAGAGGTGGTCCTCACGGCCATCGCCGCCGCACTCGTCGCGGTCGCGGTCGTCGGCTACCGACGTCGTGGGATGCCTGTGATCTGACGGCTCAGACGACTTACCACGTGGCGGCGATCGCGCCGATGCCCGGCGAGGCGATCTGCGAGAACGCGCCGCGGGCGAGGTCGTGGCGTACGGGACGACGACAGGATCGGGCGTGACCTCGCCGTCGGTGCTGAGCGTGACGTCGGAAGTGGGTCAGCGTCGGCGAACGTCCTCAGGTGAGGTGGTGGCGAGGCTTCGTCTTTCGTCGCGCGTGACGCAATTCCCGCACTCGATGGCCGCTGGGGGTCGGCGAATCCGGGGCGAATCGCGTCAGGGGAGCGGCTGGAAGCGCCGCAGGCGCAGCGAGTTCGAGACCACGAAGACCGAGCTGAACGCCATGGCGGCGCTCGCGATCATGGGGTTGAGGAGCCCTGCGGCGGCGATCGGGATCGCGGCGACGTTGTAGGCGAACGCCCAGAACAGGTTGCCCTTGATCCGGCCCAGGGTGACCCGGGACAGCCGGATCGCGTCAGCCGCATGTACAGGGTCGCTGCCCATGAGCGTGAGGTCGCTGGCGGCGATCGCCGCGTCCGTACCGCTGCCCATGGCGATGCCGAGGTCGGCCTGCGCAAGCGCTGCGGCGTCGTTGACGCCGTCGCCGACCATGGCGACGATGGCACCCGCCTCCTGCAGCTCGCGGATCTTGGCGACCTTGCCGGCAGGGCTGACCTCAGCGACGACGTCGGTGATGCCGAGCTGGTCGGCGAGGTGCTGGGCGGCGGAGGCCGAGTCGCCCGACAGGAGGATGGGGCGAAGGCCGAGCGCGCGGTACGCCGCGACGGCCTTCGCGGCGGTCGGCTTGAGGGTGTCGGCGACGGAGACGAGCCCGCGAGCCTGCCCGTCCCAGGCGATGAGGACGACCGAGCGGCCAATGGCCGCCTCTGCGGCGGCGGCTTCGGACAACGCCACCGGGATGCCGATCCCGTGGTCCTCCAGGAGCGCGGGGGAGCCCGCCTGTACGGAGTGATCGCCGACCAGTGCCGTCACGCCGCGTCCGGGAACGGCTGCGAAGTTCTCGACGACGAGGGCTGATCCTTGGGCGGCGATGGCGCGGCCGATGGGGTGCTCGGATCCCGACTCCGCCGCGGCGACGACATCGCGCAGCGTCGCCGCATCCGTACCGGGCAGCGGTACGACCTCGGCCACGCTCATCACGCCGGTCGTCAGGGTGCCGGTCTTGTCGAGCACGATCGTGTCGACGAGGCGGGTCGACTCGAGGATCTCGGGGCCGGAGATGAGGATGCCGAGCTCGGCACCGCGGCCGCTGCCGACCAGCAGGGCTGTCGGGGTGGCCAGGCCGAGTGCGCACGGGCACGCGATGATGAGGACGGCGATGCCGGTGGTGATCGCCATGTCGGCGCCTGCGCCGGTGAGTGCCCACACGAGGCCGGTGACGATCGCGATGCCGATGACGATCGGTACGAAGATGCCGGACACGCGGTCGGCCAGGCGTTGTACGGCGGCCTTGCCGGTCTGGGCCTGCTCGACGAGTCGAGCCATCTGCGCGAGCTGGGTGTCGGCGCCGACACGAGTCGCCTGTACGAGGAGGCGCCCGGTCGTGTTGACCGTACCGCCGACGACGTTCGATCCAGGGGCGACATCGACCGGTACGGACTCGCCGGTGATCAGGGAGTTGTCGACGGCGGAGACGCCTTCGACGATGACGCCGTCGGCGGCGATCTTCTCGCCGGGACGTACGACGATGAGGTCGCCCACCTTCACGACGTCGGCCGGTACGAGCAGCTCGACACCGTCGCGCAGCAGCGTCGCCTGTTTGGCCCCCTCGTTGAGCAGGGCCTCGAGCGCGGAGCCGGCGCTGCGGCGTGCGCGCGCCTCGAAGTAGCGGCCGAGCAGGATGAACGTGACGATACCGACGGCGGCCTCGAAGTACACGGCCCCACCGGCCATGCCGCGCATCAGCCGGAACTCGATCTGGTGGGTGAAGCCGATGCGTCCGGCGCTGCCCCAGATCAGCGCGTACACGGATTGCAGGTACGCGGCGATGGTGCCGAGCGAGACGAGCGTGTCCATCGTCGTCGCGCCGTGGCGCAGGTTCACCCAGGCCGAGCGGTGGAACGGCCAGCCGGCCCAGGCGACGACCGGGGTGGCGAGGACCAGGGAGACCCATTGCCAGCCAGGGAACTGGATGGCGGGGATCATCGCCAGGAGGATGACCGGCACGGCGAGGATGGCCGACACCGTGACGCGGCGGCGCAGCAGCTCGGCCGGATCCGGCGGCTTGGGCGCGTCGGGCTCCGGCACGCTTGCCCCGTACCCTGCGGACTCGACCGTCTTGATGAGGTCGTCGACGCTCATGCCCGACGGGGCGAGGACGAGGGCCTTGTTGGTGGCGTAGTTGACGCTCGCCGAGACGCCGTCCATCTTGCCGAGCTTCTTCTCGACGCGCGCCGCACACGAAGCACAGGTCATGCCGGAGACGTCCAGGACGATGGATTCCCGGGCGTCAGGACGCACGCTGACGGGCGTCGACATCAGGCCGCGGCGACCTGGTACTCCCCGGCCTCGGCGACGGCTTCCTTGACCGCGTCAAAGTCGACAGGTGCCTCTGAGGTGATGACCATCTGGCCGCCCTCGAGCGTGACCTGGACGTCGGTGACGCCGGGCACGGCCTGTACTTCTTCGGTGACATGGGCGACGCA
>PMLO01000111.1:0-9940 GCA_003158895.1 Propionibacteriaceae bacterium | reverse complement strand
ATGTCGATGCAGTACTTGTCGTCGGCGACCATCTTCTCCAGGCCGCGGACCTGGCCCTCGATGCGCCGCAGCCGGTTGAGGTACGCGGTCTTGGCCTCGTCAGCGCGAGGCGTGGTGACTTCAGCCATGTCACCCACTATACCCGTACCCGGTATCAGTCTCCAAGAGGTCGTCGCGAGCGGCGCGGATCTGTCTTGGAACGGCTGGCTACGCGTTGTGGCGCGGCCGGAAGGCCACCCGAATGTGCTCTGACAAGCAGCGCCAGTTCATTCACATGGGGTCATTGAAAGTGTGGACAAATAGTGGTCCAAAGGCGCCATATCGTACGGCTTCGAGCCGCGTGCAACCGGCCCCGGCGTGTCGCGAGACCACCTCGGTCCACAGCCCAAGTATCTCTCGTCCACTGCCTGGGTAGCGCATCATCCCTTGTGAGAGCGCAATTTGTCGTTGCTTGTACAGGCTCTCCACATGTTCTCCCCAGGGTTGAGGGGGTACGGGTGGGTGCCCGTACGCGTGGGGTGCCAGAAGCGTCCCCAGACCATCCACAGGGGGTGTGGATAACTCGGTCGGAATCCTTCGGCGTGTCGCGCTCGTGGTCCGTACGTTGAGGTTCTGGCCGGAGCCCCGCGGGGGACTCGAACGGGAACTGTCAGTGCTGATGTCTAGCGTGAAGAACAGTAGATCCCGGCGGTCTGGAAGGGGGAGCAAGGCATGACCTTGGCTGAGGTGCGCGACTTCGCGCAGACGGACCGCACGCCTCCACAAGACGTCCCCGCAGAGCAGTCGGTTCTGGGCGCGATGATGATGAGCAAGGACGCCATCGCGAACGTCGTCGAGACCGTCAAAGGGCGCGACTTCTACCGCCCGAGCCACGAGCTGATCTACGACGCGATCCTCGATCTGTACGGGAAGGGCGAGCCCGCCGATCCCATCACCGTGGCGGCGGAGCTGACGCGGCGCGGCGAGATCGGCAAGGTCGGGGGCCATGTCTACCTGCATGACCTGCTCTCCAGCGTGTCGATCGCGGCGAACGCGGGCTACTACGCGGACATCGTGCGCGAGAAGGCGGTCTTGCGGCGGCTCGTCGAGGCGTCGATCCGGATCGCGCAGATGGGCTACGAGGGCACCGGTGAGGTCGCCGACATCGTCGACCTGGCGCAGCAGACGATCTACAACGTCACCGAGGGCAAGACGAGCGAGGACTACAAGCCGCTCTCGGAGCTCATCGAGCCGACGTGGAACGAGCTCGAGGCGATCGCGTCCCGCGGCGGCCGGCTCGCGGGCGTACCGACGGGCTTCGCCGAGCTCGACGAGCTGACGAACGGCCTCCACCCGGGCCAGATGATCATCATCGCCGCGCGTCCTGCGATCGGTAAGTCGACGCTGGCGTTGGACTTCGCCCGCAGCGCCGCGATCAAGCACAAGCAGACGACGGCGATCTTCTCGCTGGAAATGAGCTCGTCCGAGATCATGACCCGCCTGCTGAGCGCGGAGGGCGGGCTGAAGCTGCACCACCTGCGCACGGGCAAGCTCAGCGACGACGACTGGGAGCGCCTCGCGAAGGTGACCGGCCGCATCGAGTCCGCCCCTCTGTACATCGACGACTCGCCCAACCTCACGATGATGGAGATCCGCGCGAAGGCCCGCCGCATGAAGCAGCGGTACGACCTGAAGCTGGTCATCATCGACTACCTCCAGCTGATGAGCAGCGGCAAGAAGGTCGAGAACCGCCAGGTCGAGGTCTCCGAGTTCTCACGCCAGATCAAGCTCCTCGCCAAGGAGCTCGAGATCCCCGTCATCGCCATCTCCCAGCTCAACCGAGGCTCCGAGCAGCGCACCGACAAGAAGCCGATGCTCTCCGATCTCCGCGAGTCCGGCTCCCTCGAGCAGGACGCCGACATGGTCATCCTTCTCCACCGCGAAGACGCCTACAACAAGGACGAACGCCCCGGCGAAGCCGACTTCATCGTCGCCAAGCACCGCAACGGCGAAACCAAGACCATCACCGCCGCCTTCCAGGGTCACCTGTCCAGGTTCGTCGACATGCAGCAGGCGTAGCGAAGAAGAAGAAGAAGAGGACTCCGGCCCTACGTGATCGTGACGTACGGGACGTTGCCGTCATTCAGGTAGGCGTCAACGTCACCACCAGCCGCGGCTTCCCTTGGCCGACAACGTGCCGCTCACGCAGGCGCGATCCACGACGACACTCTCGTGTACAGGGTCGAGTTCCACCCCGTCGGATGGGCCTGAGGCGTGCGTCGAGAGAACCCCATGGCCGGTGACCCCACAGCGAGTGCGGCGGCGTACCCGCTGAGTCTGAGGACGTTCCCGCGACAACGCCCTCCCTGCACCGCCAGGCAAGCCATGGTGACCTGGTGAGGGCGATGCGCCGCAGCCCCGCTCGTACGCGCTCCTCGTGCATGTCCGGCAGGCCGGATCGGTAGGGTCGTGACATGCCGGAGCTCCTGTCGGGGTTGATCATCGAAGTGCCCGAGGCGGAACCCGCGGTCGGGGAGCTCCGGATGCGTCTGGACCCGGTGGCGGCGCTGGGCGTGCCTGCGCACGTCACCGCGTTGTTCCCCTTCGTCGACCCGGCGTCCATCGATGCCGACGTGCTGAACCGCGTGGCCGAGGTCGCACGTGCCAGCCGGCCGTTCGACTACCGATTCTCCAGGACGGGTTGGTTCGGAGACGACGTCCTGTACCTCGCGCCGGACGATCCCGCACCGTTTCGCGACCTGACGATCCGGCTCGCGGAGGCCTTCCCAGCCTGGCCGCCCTACGGCGGACAGTTCGCCGAGGTGGTCCCGCACCTCACGATCGGTGACAAGGCAGGACGCGATGTGCTGCTCGATGCGGAGAGGTCGGCGCGCGCGTACGGGCCGGTCGCGGGTCGCGCCGAGCGGCTGACCTTGATGGCGCAGTTGCCGGATGGTCGCTGGTCGTATCCCGGACGCTGGATGCTTGGCCGGGGCTAGGAGAGCGGCAGCCGCCGGATGTTCCCGCGGGAACGTGGCTGCGGCACCGCCCGACAGGCACACGGGGCGCGAGGGAGGAGACACGCCGCGGTACGGGTCGTACGGGCGCCTATACCCTGTCGGGCGGCCACGTCAGGGGCTGCATAGGCTGCAGCCATCGATCGAGAGGTGACGCTCATGCCTTCGTATGCAGCTCATCCAGGCGTCGACGCGTACATCGCGGGACTGCCCGCGTGGCAGCGGGGGATCTGCCAGCAGCTGCGCGACCTGGCCCACGAGGCGGATCCCGAGGTCGAGGAGACCGTGAAGCGGACCGTCCAGCCGTACTTCGTCCTCCAGGGCAACATCTGCGCACTGCTGGCGACGAAGGACCACGTGAACCTGTTCCTGTACGACGGGGGGCTCGCGCCCGATCCGTACGGCATCATCACCAGCGGCCACGCGAACAGCACCGGCCGGACGATCTCGTACTACCAGGGCGACGTCGTCCCCGACGGCCCACTCCTCGACATCCTCCGAGCGGTCATCACGGATAACCGCGCCGGCGGCTGGCGGCGGATCAAGTCCCGGGCGTAGAGAAGGCCCGCGCGGCCACCAGGTCCGAACTCGGAGTACCGACGGACAGGCAATGCAGGCGTACGAGGGCCCGACACGCCGCGGTGGACGTCACCTGGGCACCGATCGCCCGTCGATCGGGCTCGGCTTCTCCGCCAGTCCGGGTGAGGTCGCGACGTGATGAGGCGTTTCGGAGGCGACGAGGCCGAGAGCACCTGGCCAGGACTGGCTGGTCCTCAGGCGAAGGCTGCGTCAATGGCGGCCTCGACGTGCAGCCGGGTGGTGGCGAAGGTGGGCAGGGGACTGTCCGCCGGGCCGATCAGGAGCTCGATCTCGGTGCAGCCAAGGATGACTCCGGCGGCCCCCTCGTCGCCAAGATGCCCGATGATGGCGCCGACGGCCCGTCGGGACGCCTCCAGCAGCTGCCCTTGGCAGAGCTCGTCGTAGATCACCCGGTGGACCTCTGCGCGGTCGGCAGCCGACGGTACGAGCACCTCGAGGCCGTGGCTTTCGAGACGGTCGCGGTAGAACGACTGCTCCATGGTGAACGCGGTGCCGAGCAGGCCGACTCGGGTGATGCCCGCGGCGCGGACGGCGGCAGCTGTCGCATCCGCAAGGTGCAGGAAGGGGATCGAGGTGGCCGCCTCGATGGCCGGCGCCACTTTGTGCATGGTGTTGGTGCAGAGGATGAGCAGCTCGGCACCACCGGCCTCCAGCGACTGGGCGATCTCGGCCAGCAGGGCACCGGCCGCATCCCACTCGCCGCGCGACTGCAGCTGCTCGATCTCTGCGAAGTCGACCGATGCCAGCAGCAGCCGTGCCGAGTGAAGTCCGCCGAGTCGTTCGCGCACCAGCTCGTTCGCGAGCCGGTAATAGGCGGCGGTGGACTCCCAGGACATCCCGCCGAACAGTCCGATCATCTTCTGGCGGGGCATCGCCATCCTTTGCTGACCCGTTGCTCGATGACGATCGTATTGGTCAGCACAGCGTCCGATCGGGACTTCACACCCTCGGCCTTCCGCGGTCGGCTGCCGCGGCGAGCTCTGAGGCCCGCGAGCCCGTGGTTCCCGAGCCCGCGGTGTAGCGTCACGAACGTGACCGCATCCACTGACGCCTCTGACGCGATCGTCGTCACGGCGATCTTCCACCCCGCCGACGGCTCTCGCGATGCCGTACTGGCCGCCCTGGAGCCAGCCATCGCGGCCGTGCACGGGGAGCCGGGCTGCCTGCTGTACGCGATCCATGACGCGCCCGACGGCAGCATCGTCATGATCGAGAAGTGGGAGTCGGTCGCACTGCTGGACGCGCACGGCAAGGGCGAGGCCGTCGCGGCCCTCAACGTCGCTCTCACAGGTCTCGTCGCTGCACCGACTGAGGTCGCCCGCCTGGTCCCCCTGCCCATGGGCGAGGGGTCCAAGGGCGCGCTCTGAGCGGGTCGTGCCGCTCCGGTGATCCTCGGCCGTCAGGTTCCGTAGTGATACTGGGGAAATGACTGAGCCTGAGGTTTTCGACGTCGTTGTCATCGGAGCCGGCCCGGCCGGCGAGAACATCGCGCAGTACGCGACGCAGAATACGAAGCTGACCGCCGCGCTCATCGAGCGGGAACTGGTGGGCGGCGAGTGCTCGTACTACGCCTGCATGCCGAGCAAGGCGCTGCTGCGTCCGCTGGAGATCGCGGCGACCGCCGCCCACATCGGCGGGCTCACCGCGCCGACGCTCGACCGCCGCGCTCTGCTGGCCCGGCGCGACGAGTGGGTGTCCAGCTACGACGACTCGGGACAGGTCGAGTGGGCCGACGGCGCCGGGCTGGCAGTGCTGCGCGGCACCGGGCGGCTGGCCGGCGAGCGCCTGGTCGAGCTCACCACCTCCGAGGGGACCCGCACCATCGAGGCTCGTCACGCCGTGGTCGTCGCCACGGGGAGCGAGCCGACGGTGCCGGACGTGTACGAGGGGTGCCTTCCCTGGGGCTCACGCGACGCCACCGGAGTGGACGAGGTACCCGACCGACTGGTCATCGTCGGAGGTGGCGTCGTCTCGTGCGAGGCGGCGGTCTGGATGCGTGCGCTCGGCTCGTCCGTGACGCTGCTGGTACGTGGTGACCGGCTGCTGAACCGGGTCGAGCCGTTTGCGAGCGAGATCGTGCGGAAGGCTCTGTTGGAGATGGGCATCGATGTACGGCTGGGGGTCGAGGTGACTGCGTGCCAGCGGGACGACCCCCAGGACACCGGCCTTGGACGCGTACATGGCGGCCCCGTCGTCGTCTCCACCTCGCAGGGCGACATCACCGCAGACGAGATCCTCGTCGCCGTCGGGCGGCGCCCTCGACTCGACATCGGGCTCGAGTCGGTGGGGCTGGATGCAACGAAGGCGCTGGCCGGCGACGTACCGTCCTGGCTCGTCCTGGTCGGCGACTCCAGTGGCGAGGCGCCGTTGACGCACTGGGGCAAGTACCGCGCCCGCGTCCTCGGCGAGCAGATCGCCGCGAGGGCGACGGGTGGTACGGAGCCGTTCGCCCTCGACGACGTACCCGTCCCTCAGGTCATCTTCACCGACCCGCAGGTCGCGTCCGTCGGCCTCACCGAGGCGGAGGCACGAGCAGCGAAGATCGACGTCGAGGTGACGCACGTCCCGTGGTCGGCCGCCTCCGGCGCCGCGCTGCTGCGCGACGACGTCGAGGGCGGCGCGCAGCTTGTCATCGACCGCGCCAGCCGGTGCGTGGTCGGCGCGACGTTCGTGGGCCCGGAGGCCGGGGAGCTGCTCCACTCGGCGACGATCGCGATCACAGGACGCGTACCGGTCCACGTCCTCCGCCACGCCGTCCCGAGCTATCCGACCGCCAGCGAGCTCTGGCTGCGCCTCATCGAGCAGCTGCCGGCAGAGTTCCTTCAGCCCAAGAGCTAGGGGATTCGCGGAACTGCCCTCGCTATCGGTGCGTGACGGTGGCGACCCCGATGGAGGCGTCGGCCATGCCGTAGAAGCAGAACGTGCGGCCGGCGACGTCGACGATCGCGGTCGGGAAGACCACGTTGTCGACGACGCCGACCTGCTCGGCGCCGGTCTCGGGAACCATCAGCGGCTGGCTGCTGCGTTGGACGATCCGGGAGGGGTCGTCGGCGTCGAGGATCATGCCGCCGGCCGAGTAGCACACCTCGGTCTGCCTCTCGAACGGGTTCGCGGACATCGTGCCGGACACCCCGTGATACAGGAACAGCCAGCCTTCGGGCACCCGGACAGGAGGCGGACCCCCGCCGATCCGCAGCTTCTCCCACGACGCTTCGGGTCGGGCGATCTCGCGATGGCCGGTGGGATGTGCGAGGGCGCGCGGGTCGGCGAGAGCTGCCGCGACTGGTACGTACGACAGCCAGATCGACGGCCGGTCGTCCGTGATCCCCGCCGGAAGGGTCGCCTCCGGGCCGATCATGTCGAACATGGGGCGGTGGATGAGGCCGAAGCACGGCTCACCGCCGGGACCGGGGATCGACTCCGGGAACCACACCGTGTCCTTGTTGGGGAAGATGTTGAGGTCGGTGTCCAGGACGTCGTCGTACGCGAACTGGATCGCCCCGAGGCGCGTCCACTGCTCCAGGTCGGGCGACGTGGCCAGGGCGGTCCGCGGTCCTGTGGGGCCGAACGCGACGTACGTCATGACGTACAGGCCGAGCTCGCCGATCCACGTCATCCGCGGATCCTCGACGCCGCCGTGTGTGGTTCCGTGCTCCCATGTGCGGTCCGGCTCGAGGACGACGCCGCGCCGTACGACCGAGGTCGGGACACCACCCGTCACCACGACGTCGGCTGTGGCGATCCTCGACCAGTTCCCTTCCGCGACCATGCGCGGGAACAGGACAAGGCGGCCGTCCGGCGACCACGCCGCCGCAGGGTTGAGGACCCCCTCGACCTCGTACGGCTCGTCGAGATCCGGCCGCATCACGACTCCGGCCCTGGTCATCTCGTACGGGAATTCTTCGCTCGTCACGGCGGTCAGCCTTTCACGGCGCCGCCCACCATCGAGCCCACCGAGAGCCGTTCCATCAAAGTGCAGGTTCGGGGCGGTCCAGGATGACGGTGCGCCCGCGATTCCATCGAAGTGCAGGTTGTGGAGGCACCCTGCGGGCGGTTTGACATGCACTTCGATGGAACGACCCCAGAACGGTCCGTCGTCGCACGCTCATAACGTGCACATCGATGGATCGAGCTCGGCTACAGGCGGGCCACCACGTTCTCCGGCTCTTCGCCGGCGAGGAGGTGCTCGAGCTGACGTCGTACGAGCGCGGCGACTCTCGGGTACGTCGCGTCGGTGTTCCCGCCCTGATGCGCGGTGATGATCGTGTTCGGCGCGTGCCACAGCGGGTGGTCGCTGGGCAGCGGCTCCGGGTCGGTCACGTCGAGCGCCGCACGCAGGCGGCCCGACTGCAGCTCGGCCAGCAGCGCGTCCGTGTCGACGACCGGACCCCGCGCGACGTTGACCACCAGCGCCCCGTCGGGGAGCGCCGCGAGGGTGGTGGCGTCCAGAAGGTGGAACGTGGACTCCGATCCTGGGACGGTCACCACGACGATGTCCGCTTCCCGCAGCAGCGCTACGAGCTCGCCGATGCCGTGGATGCCGTCACGAGCGGTACGAGCGACCTGCGTGATCTCGACCTCGAACGGGACCAGGCGTGCGACGACGGCCTGCGCGACCGAGCCGGCGCCGACGACCAGCACGCGCCGGTCGGCCAGCGACGAAAGCTCCGGGTTGTACCAGCGGCCGTCGCGTTGCGCGGCCAGCGCGTCCGGCACACCCCGTTGTGACGCCAGGATCAGTGCCAGCGCCAGCTCCGACGTACCGCTCGAGTGCACCCCGCGACCGTTGCAGAGCGTGACGCCCGGCGGCACGCGCGGGATCGCGTGCTCGAACCCTGCCGACGGCAGCATCACGTAGGAGAGGTTCGGCGTCTCGTACAGCCGCACCCACCGATCGGGCGCGCCCCAGTAGTGGCCGATCTGTACGACCCGTACCCGTTCCGCGACGTCAGGCGGCAGGGGACTCAGCAGGTCCCACAGCACGAGCTCCACGCGGTCACTGAGATCGCTCAGTCGGTCCAGCAGCTCCTGGTCGGGCACGGTCACCGTCAGCACCACCAGAGTCTCCCACCCCCGGCGCCGAGCCGGACATGGAAGCCGTGCGGTAGGGCATTCGCGAACGTCATGGCCGATTCCCGCCAGCGCGGGCGAGCCCGACCCGCGAGGATCGCTCCGTGAAACCACAGACTTCTCTGGACGATCGCCCGGCAACCGCCGCGATCCCGTCATCGACTGTGACAACGATCGCGTACCTCGCACTCGCACTGACGTGGGGCTCGAGCTTCCTGTTCATGAAGGTCGCTCTCCAGGAGTTCACGGCCGCGCAGGTGGCTCTGGGACGGATCCTCGTCGGTGCCGTCACGCTGACGACGCTCATGATCGCTACCCGCCGCGCCTGGCCACGCGAGCGCTGGCTGTGGGGTCACATGGCCGTCGTCTCGGTGTTCCTGTGCGTGGTCCCGTTCCTGCTGTTCGCGTGGGCTGAGTCGATCCTGCCGTCCGGGATAGGCGCGATCCTCAACTCGACGACCCCGATCTGGACGGCGATCGCGATGACCGTGATCATCCGGGGCACGAGCCTGACGCGCGGTCAGGTCGCCGGGATCGCGCTCGGTGCCGTCGGCGTCCTGCTGATCATGGGCGTGTGGCAGGTCGTCACGGCACCGGCGTTCCTCGGCTCGCTCCCTGCGCAGGCCGCCTGCCTGGGCGCGACCGCCTCGTACGGTCTCGCGTTCGCCTGGATGCAGAGGTACGTCAACCGGAAGCACAGGTACGACTCGGTCACGATCGCCTCCGTACAGCTCGCGAACGCCGCAGCGATCAGCCTGGTGCTCGTACCGTTCGTCGCGATCACGCCCGTCGTGCACCAGCCGGCTCCCACGCTCTGCCTGCTCGCCCTGGGGATGTTGGGCACGGGTGTCGCGTACGTGTGGAACACCCGCGTCGTGGTGACGTGGGGATCCCTCGCCGCATCCAGCGTGACGTACCTCACACCAGTGGTGGGCGTCTTCCTGGGGATCGTGATCCTCGGCGAAAGGCTCAGCTGGCACGAGCCGCTCGGCGCGGTCATCGTCATCGTGAGCGTGATGCTCGTGCAGAAGCGCCGCCTGCCCACGGCGTGGCTGCGAAACCTCTACAGGAGTGACCGTCGACCTGGCGGAGCTCATTTCTCGACCCGCCAGCCGAAGGTGTCACCACGGGCGAACTAGCCTGCGGGCAAGGAGGTCGCCACGTGACCATTGACTCTGCCGACGGAACCGTCGTCGTCCTCGCCGAAGAAGGCGAGGGACCGACCATCCTCATCGTCCACGGCGGCATGAGCGACGAGTCGCCCTGGGGTGCGG
>PMLO01000091.1 GCA_003158895.1 Propionibacteriaceae bacterium | reverse complement strand
GCGCGACGAGCCGCTGGTCGAGGCCGTTGAGCTCGACGTTGAGCGTCTCGATCGGCGAGCCGAGGACCTTCTCGAACTGCGTACGGGACGTGGTCGCTGCACCGTTGCCGAGCATCGCAAGTACGACCGCGATCGACGCGGGGGAGAGGACGACATTGCCCTCGGGCATCGCGTCGAGCATCTTCGCCGCGAACGTCGAGAGCGTGGACCGTACTGGGTCGCCCTGGGGCGCTCGGCCCACGCTGGAGATCACCAGCCCTGTGTCACCGGCCGACGCGCAGCCCGACAGCTGCAGCGCGAGCGCCGACAGCCCGAGCATCCTCAAGACCGTACGCCTGTCCACGTCCGCCATGCCTTCTAGACGTCTCAGCAGTCAGGGTGGTTGACAGCGGGAAACCTCTGAGCCAGACGCTAGCGGTTCGGGCTAGACTCAGCACGCGTCCGCACAGCGACGATGGGGCCATCACCCCGGAGCCGCCGGAAGAACGGCTCGGCCTCTCGGCCGGGCTCACTAGAACCGGCAGCGGCGACATGAGAGCGGGGGCTCTCGGCGCGAGAGATTGGCGCCACAGAGCCCCAAGAAGGGTGGTACCGCGGGGTGCCCGCCGACATGGCGTGCCTCGTCCCTTTGTTGGAGACGACGAAGGAAGCGCCTCATGAGCCAGTACCGCCCGGTCCCGCCGCAGGTCGACCTGCCCGCGATGGAGCGCGAGATCCTGGAGTTCTGGGACGGCGCCGACGTGTTCACCAAGTCCCTCGAGCAGACCGACGGCGGCCAGCCGTGGACGTTCTACGAGGGCCCCCCGACCGCCAACGGCATGCCCGGCACCCATCACATCGAGGCCCGCGTCTTCAAGGACGTCTTTCCCCGGTTCCGTACGATGCAGGGCTTCCATGTCGACCGCAAAGCCGGCTGGGACTGCCACGGCCTGCCCGTCGAGCTGGCCGTCGAGCGCGAGCTCGGCTTCAATGGCAAGCCGGACATCGAGGCGTACGGGGTCGAGGCCTTCAACATCAAGTGCCGCGAGTCCGTGAGCCGTAACGTCGATGCCTTCGCCGAGCTCACACAGCGCATGGGCTACTGGGTGAACCTCGACGAGGCGTACTGGACGATGTCGCCCGACTTCGTGCAGTCCGTCTGGTGGGCGCTCAAGCAGATCCATGGCAAGGGCCTGCTCGTCGAGGACTACCGCGTCGCCCCGTACTGCCCGCGCTGCGGCACGACCTTGTCCGACCACGAGCTGGCGCAGGGCTACGAGACCGTCACCGACCCGTCGGTGTACGTGCGGTTCCCGCTCACCTCCGGCCCTCTCGCCGGCAAGGCCGCGATGCTCGTCTGGACGACGACCCCCTGGACGCTCGTCTCCAACACGGCCGTCGCCGTGAACCCCGAGGTGACCTATGTGGTCGCCACCGACGGCGCGGAGACGCTCGTCGTCGCGGAGCCGCTCGCGGAGAAGGTGCTCGGCGAGGGCTGGCGTCTGGGCCAGACGTTCCGCGGCACCGAGATGGAGGGCTGGAAGTACCAGCGCCCCTTCGAGCTGGTGGAGTTCCCCGACGTCGTGGGCGGCACCCACTACGTGGTGCTCGCCGACTACGTCACCACCGAGGACGGCTCGGGCCTGGTCCACCAGGCGCCCGCGTTCGGTGAGGACGACATGCTCACCTGTCGGAAGTACGGGCTCCCGCTGGTCAACCCGATCCGTCCGGACGGGACGTTCGACGACTCCGTACCGCTCGTCGGTGGCATGTTCTTCAAGACGGCCGACGCGGTGCTGGTCAAGGACCTCACCGACCGTGGCCTCATGTACCGCGTGCTCGCGTACGAGCACAGCTACCCGCACTGCTGGCGCTGCCACACGGTGCTGCTGTACTACGCCCAGCCGTCCTGGTACATCCGTACGACGCAGATCAAGGGCGCGCTGCTGCGGGAGAACGAGAACACGAACTGGTACCCGGACTCGATCAAGCACGGCCGGTACGGCGACTGGCTGAACAACAACATCGACTGGGCCCTGTCGCGCTCTCGCTACTGGGGTACGCCTTTGCCCATCTGGCGTTGTCAGCACGACCACCAGATCTGTGTCGGGTCGCTCGCGGAGCTGTCCGAGCTCACGCACCACGACCTCTCCGAGCTCGACCCGCACCGTCCGTACGCGGACGACGTGACGTTCGCCTGCCCGACGTGTGGCGAGCCGTCGACGCGCGTCTCGGAGGTCATCGACGCGTGGTTCGACTCCGGCTCGATGCCGTTCGCGCAGTGGGGCTACCCGTACGTGGCCGGCTCGAAGGAGAAGTTCGCCGAGGCGTTCCCGGCCGACTTCATCTGCGAGGCGATCGACCAGACGCGCGGCTGGTTCTACTCGCTGATGGCTGTCGCGACGCTCGCGTTCGACCAGAACTCGTACAAGAACGTGCTCTGCCTGGGCCACATCCTCGCTGAGGACGGCCGCAAGATGAGCAAGCACCTCGGCAACATCCTCGAGCCGATCGCGCTCATGGACGACCAGGGCGCCGACGCGGTGCGCTGGTTCATGGCCGCCGGCGGGTCGCCGTGGGCGTCGCGAAGGGTCGGGCACGCCACGATCACCGAGATCACGCGGAAGGTGCTCCTCACGTACTGGAACACGGTCGCGTTCCAGGCGCTGTACGCACGGACGAACGGCTGGACGCCGGGCGACGGGCCCGCGCCGGCCGACCGGCATGTGCTCGATCGCTGGCTGCTCAGCGTGACGCACGAGCTCGTACGCGACGTGACGAACGACCTCGAGAACTTCGACACCCTCGCGGCCGGTACGAGGCTGCAGACGTTCACCGACGACCTGTCCAACTGGTACGTACGGAGGTCGCGCCGGCGCTTCTGGGACGGCGAGGGTTCGGCGCTGCAGACGCTCCACGAGGTGCTCGACATCGTCACGCGGCTCATGGCGCCGATCGTGCCGTTCATCACCGAGCGCGTGTGGCAGGACCTGGTCGTCGCGACCGATCCGGCCGCACCCACGTCCGTACACCTCGCGTCGTGGCCGACCGTCGACGAGTCGCTCATCGACACCGAGCTCTCCCGGGAGATGGGCATCGCTCGTCGCGTGGTCGAGCTCGGCCGTGCGGCGCGCAGCGAGGCGAAGGTGAAGACGCGGCAGCCGCTGCGCCGTGCGCTGCTGGCGTCGACGACCTTGTCGCAGCTGAACGACGAGATCATGGGCGAGGTGACCTCGGAGCTCAACGTCGGCGCGCTGGAGTCGTTCGCGACGGCCGGCGACCTCGTCGACTACTCGGCGAAGGGCAACTTCCGCGCGCTGGGCAAGCGGTTCGGCAAGCAGACGCCGCTGGTCGCGCAGGCGATCGCCGACGCGGACGCAGCCGCACTGGCCGCTGCACTGCACGCCGATGGCAAGGCGACCGTGGCGTTCGAGGGCGGTACGGAGGTGACCGCCGACGAGGTCATCGTGTCCGAGCGTCCGCGCGAGGGCTGGTCGGTGGTCAACGAGCAGGGCGAGACCGTGGCCCTGGACCTCGAGCTGACACCCGAGCTCGTACGGGCGGGGCTCCTGCGCGACGTCGTACGCACGGTCCAGGAGGCCCGTAAGAACGCGGGCCTGGAGGTGTCCGACCGGATCACGCTCACCTGGGCGGGTACGGGCGACGCGGCAGACGCGTTGCGGGAGGGCCCGGACTCCGTGGCCGGGGAGGTGCTCGCGACCAGTGTCGTCGAGTCGCAGGAGGCCGGATCCGACTGGGCTGCGGACACCGAACTCGGACTCGCCTTCCACGTCGCCAAGGCCTGACGTCGTGGCACGCACCGATCAGGCAGGCGGCTTCGACGTGATGATGGTCGCCCTGGAGCGGCTCTTTCCGACGAGCCGCGACTGGGTGTGCGGCCGCGCGCACGGCAGCACGCTCGAGGTGGGCATCGGGACCGGTCTCAACCTGTCGCACTACGCGGAGGACGTACGGCTCGTCGGGCTCGACCCGGATCCCGCGATGCTCGCCGGTGCCAGGCGCCGGGCCGCCGAGCTCGGCCATCCGGCCACCCTCGTCGAGGGCGACGCGATGAGCCTGCCGTTCCCCGACGAGAGCTTCGACACCGTGGTGTCCACGTTCGTCCTCTGCGGTGTGCCGGACGACCGGGCCGCGGTCGCCGAGATGTACCGGGTCCTCACGCCCGGCGGGCGACTGCTCCTGGCCGATCACGTGATCGGTGGGCCGGCGCCGATCCGGTGGGGACAACGTCTCCTGGAAGCCGTGACCGTCCGGCACGGGGAGTACTTCACCCGCAGGCCCATCAACCACGTCCGCGACCTGGGGTTCGAGATGGTCGAGACCGAGCGCCTGGGCCTCGGCATCATCGAGCACGTCGACGCCACGAAGCCGGTTCGCTGAGGAGCCGGTGAGGAGGCGAAGGGTCGGTTCGCGGGGGGTGCAGTGCGCGCCCTCCGCGGTCAAACCGTACTGACGCGCTTACCCGAACGTGAAGGCGTTGGCGGACACGCCGTGCGAGAACGTGAGCCGCAGGGTCGCCCCGGTGCTGGACTGCTGGGACTCGACGAGTCTGTACAGGCGGGAGCCGGACAGTGTCACCGTGCTGTTCGGGCCCACGTCCGACCCGAGGGAGGCCTTGCCGTCGACGGAGACCTTCACGGTCGATCCCGGCGGGCCGCCCATCACGAGATAGACGTCCCTGCCGGTGTACTTGAGGGCGAGCGTCGCGCCGTCGGAGACCGCTGTGATCGCCTGGCTGGCCACGTCCCAGGCACCGCCGAGAGTCCATTCGTCCGCACCGACGCTCGCCTCGGTGTAGGTGCTGCCACCGCCGAGACCCGGCGTGCCCACATAACGTTCTTCCCGGTCGCTCCCTAGGTAGGTCTCGGGAGTCTGGTTGGCGCTGCCGGGGCCCTCCGCGGTGACCTGCACCATCGGCTGCGAGGCCGACTCGCCCAGCAGCTGCCGGATCTTGGACTCCGTCACGCCGTAGTCGCCCTCGCCGAACTGTGTGTACGCGACCCGGCCTTCACGATCGATGAGGTACTTCGCGGGCCAGTAGTTGTTGGCGTACGCGTTCCACGTGTCGAAGCTGTTGTCGAGTGCCACCGGGTATGTGATGCCCTCCGAGGTCACTGCCCTCTGCACGTTCGCGGGCACCTGCTCGAACGCGAACTCGGGCGCGTGGACGCCGATGATGATGAGACCGTCCTTCGCGTACGTGTTGTACCAGGCGTTGAGGTACGGCTGGGTGCGGATGCAGTTGATGCACGAGTACGTCCAGAAGTCGATGAGGACGACTTTCCCTCGCAGCTGCGCGAGCGTGAGGGGGGCGGAGTTGATCCACCCATCGATGCCGACGAGCTCGGGCGCGGGGTAGCTCACGATGTCGCCAGGTGACATCTGCGTCGGCGTCTCCGTCGTCCCCGTCGCCGGGATGAGCCGCTGCTCGAGGCGGGTGAGGCCGAACGGGTCGGCGGTGAGCAGCCGCGTCTCGACGACCTGGTCCAGCCCCGTGACGATGAACAGCCCCATCGCGATGAACAGGGCCGCGATGGTGCGCTGGAACGCGCCGCCAGGCTTGCTCGCCCACGTGATCCGGCTGAGCAACCGCCGCCCGAGAAGGGCGATCGCGAGGAGACCTGCCCCGACGCCCACGCAGTACGCGCTCAGGTAGAGCATGCCGAGCGACGTACTCGCCGGAAGGACAGTCGCGATCGCCCACGCGTACGTCGGGCTGCAGCTGCTGAACACCGGACCGAGTGCGGCACCGGTGAGCACCGCCGACACGGTCTGGTTCTTCTGGCCGTGCGCCTTCTCCAGCAGGTCGTGCGACCGACGGTCGATACCCATGGCCTGCGTGAAGCGCGACCACAACCCGGGGAACAGCATCGAGACCCCGAGGACGACGATCAGCCCTCCCGACAGGTACGTCCACACGCGCGGGTCGACATGGATGAACACGGTGGATGCCTTGAGCAGCAGGGTGAAGAGGACGAGCGACGCCACGAGGCTGCCGGTGATGATGTACGGCCGCCACCGGTCGTGGCCGCCCCGGAGCACGCTGCCACCGAGAATCACGGGCAGGAGTGGGAGGACGCACGGCGCCAAGACGGTCAGCAGTCCTGCGACGAGCGAGACGAGAGCGGTGAAGACCATCGTGATCAGCCCCTCATCGCCAGCACCCCGTCGACGGGGCGTGCGGATCCCCTCGTGGTGACGTACGAGCCGTCCGCGGTCATGGGCACCAGTACACCTCGCACCCCAAAGACAGCGGGCTACAGCAGGTCGGCGTACTCCGGGTGCTTGCCGAAGAAGTCGGCAACGAAGGAGCAGCTGGGACGTACGCTCAGGCCGCCTCGCTCGCGAATGTCGTCGAGGGCGCCTTCGACCAGCAGCGACCCGTACCCCTTACCACCGTGGGCAGGGTTGGTCTCGGCGTGGAAGAGGTCGATGACCGAATTGGTCACGCGAAAGTCGATCAGCGCGATGAGCTCGCCGTTATCGGAGACGAGTTCGTACCGGCGTTCGCCGTCGTTGCGTCTGACATCGAGCTTCATGTGCCGATCACACCACTCACCTAGAACGGCCGCTGCCGGTTGCGGGTGTTCCTGACCTGATTGTTACGCCCCCACCGGCCGAAGATGGCGGGGAAGAAGAAGATGAACCACCAGCCGCCGAACCGGAACAGTCCGGCCATCACGGTGATGAACACGACCACGATGATGACCTTGGCCCAGGCGGGCATGCCGGCGAACCACAGCAACGGCGAGTTCATCTGCTGCCCGGCAAGGGAGGGCGGCGCCTCCTCCATCAGGTACGGGCTGGGCGGGGGCGTAGCGACCGACTGATGCGGGTACAGCTCGTAGGTGGCGTTGCTGCTCACCACGGGCGGCAGGTCCTGGAACAGCGGCTCGAGGTCGTCCTGAGTGGTCGCGGCGTGGACGGATTCAACCCGCGTCTCGTACGTGGGCTGGTCGAGCCGCCCCTCGTCGAGGTTCGCGCGCAGCCGCTCGACCGCCGCATCCCGTTCGGCGTTGCCGATGCGCTGGGGGACGTTCTCGTACTGACTGCTCACTCGGTCTCTCGCTCTCCGACGGCCATCGCTGAGGTGGCCACGGGCTGATCTTCAGGTGGTTGTACGAGCAGTGGCGCGGCCGCGAAGACCGGCTGCTCCCACTTCTCGGGGGCGACGAAAGGTGCAGGTCGAGGGTACGTCTCGTACCCGCTCTTGTTCGTCGTCACCCCTCTATGCTGCCACCCCACCGGAATGGTTGGCTGTGTGCCCGCTGTCGGAACCCCTGGCGCACCCCCAGCGGAGCCCCGAAGCAACAAGCGGCAGCCCGGTGCCGCGGCACAGCTCGCTGGCTAGGTTGCCCCTATGGCGACGACGGGTTTGGGCTTGGCCGGTGTCCGGGTTCTCGTGACAGGAGGCGGTACGGGGATCGGGCGAGGCATCGCGGAGGCGTTCGGCGCCGAGGGTGCACGGGTGGCGATCACGTACCACCGGCACGCGCCCGACGATGCCCTGCGGGCCGCGTGCCCCGGACTTCTGGCCCTCCCCAACCAGGCGACGGACGAGGCAGACACCCACGCCGTTGTCGGGCAGGTCATCGAGGCGCTCGGTGGGCTCGATGTGCTCGTCAACAACGTCGGCGGCATGGTGGCCCGGGTCCCGATCAGCGAGATGACGTACGCCCACTGGCGCGAGGTGATGGAGCTGAACCTCGACTCGATGTTCCTCATGACGAAGGCGGTCATGCCTCACCTGGCCGACGGCGGGCGGATCATCAACGTGGCCAGCGTCGCGGGGCACAACGGGGGCGGGGACGGTGCGGTGGCGTACGCGACGGCCAAGTCCGGGATGTTCGCGTTCACGCGCGGCCTGGCGAAGGAGCTCGCGGGCCGGCGGATCACGGTGAACGCGCTGGCCCCGGGCTACATCGACCAGACAGAGTTCCATGCCGTGCACACGCCGGCGCCGGAGCAGGCCAAGCAGATCGCGGGCATCCCGCTGGGCCGTCCGGGCCTGCCCGCAGATGTTGCGGGCCCGACACTGTGGCTGGCATCAGACCTCGCCGCCTGGGTCACGGGCGAGGTCGTCGACATCAACGGCGGTACGTACTTCGCGTGAGCACCCCCCTCTCGACCGAGCCCGAAGCCCTAGACTCGTGGACCGGCAAGGGAGGTCGGGTGACACGGGTCGTCCAGAAGTTCGGCGGATCGTCGGTCGCCGACGCGGAGAGCATCAAACGCGTCGCGAGGCGGATCGTCGAGACCAAGAAGCTGGGGCATGACGTCGTGGTCGTCATCTCCGCGATGGGGGACACGACCGACGAGCTCCTGGAACTGGCGCAGCAGGTCAGCCCGCAGCCGCCCGCGCGCGAGCTCGACATGCTGCTCACAGCCGGTGAACGCATGAGCGCCGCGCTGCTCGCGATGGCGATCGCCGACACGGGCTTCCACGCACGGTCCTTCACCGGCTCGCAGGCCGGCGTCATCACCACCGCGACCCACGGCAACGCCCGCATCATCGACATCACGCCCGGCCGGATCGTCGAGGCGCTGGGCGACGACAACATCGTGATCGTGGCCGGCTTCCAGGGCGTCTCGCAGACCACCAAGGACATCACCACGCTGGGCCGGGGCGCCTCGGACACGACGGCGGTCGCCCTCGCGGCGGCCCTCGGCGCCGAGTGGTGCGAGATCTACACCGACGTCGACGGTGTCTTCACCGCCGACCCGCGCATCGTCGGAGGCGCTCGCCGCATCCCCGAGATCTCGTACGAGGAGATGCTCGAACTGGCCGCGAACGGCGCCAAGATCCTGCACCTGCGCTGCGTCGAGTACGCACGGCGCGCAGGCGTCCAGGTGCATGTCCGCTCCTCGTTCTCTGCCAAGCCCGGCACCTGGGTCATGGACTCGTCGCTCATCACGGAAGGACCCGCCATGGAAGCCGCACTCATCACGGGCGTGACCCACGATCGCAGCGAGGCGAAAGTCACCGTCGTCGGCGTTCCCGACAAGATCGGCGAGGCCGCGCGCATCTTCGAAACCGTCGCGTTCGCCGACATCAACATCGACATGATCGTGCAGAACGTGTCGGTCCAGGACGCGTCCACGGCGATCTCGTTCACGCTGCCGCAGTCGGACGGCAAGGTGGCGCTCGACGCGCTGCGTGCCGTACAGGGGACGATCGGGTTCACCGACCTGCTGTACGACGACCAGATCGGCAAGGTCTCGATCGTCGGCGTCGGGATGCGGTCGCACCCTGGCGTGTCCGCCACGTTCTTCACGGCCCTCGCGAACGCGGGCATCAACATCGGCATGATCTCGACCTCGGAGATCCGGATCTCGGTGGTCGTACCGGCTGAGCAGGTCGACGACGCCGTACGTGCCGCTCACACTGCTTTCGGCCTCGATGGCGAGGGCGAAGCGGTCGTCTACGGGGGTACTGGGCGCTGAGCCCGTACGACACGGCATACTGACACCGGTCGCATCGGGACCTGACGGGCGGGAGGGCGGGTGTGACGGCGCTGTTGTGGCACACCGTGCTCACGGTGGTGCTCATCGGGTGGGGCTATGAGGTCGCGTCGCGTTTTCCGTACAAGCCGGCGTGGATCTGGTTCGGCACTGGTCTGGTGATCATTATCGGCTACCTCGCCGTCATCGCCGTCTCCGTGTTCGACGGCAGCCCGGCGCGGGTCCAGGTCATCGTCGGCAATGTCACGGCCACGCTGATGATGCTCGCGGGGATCGTCTGCCTTGCCCTGTTCGCGGCGGTGTCGCGAGGCCCCCGTCAGCCCATCCCTGCCCGCGGCGTTGCCCGGGCCGATGTCTCGGGATGGGCGCCGCGCGACGAGGAACCGGTCATCGTGTCCGACGACGCCGAGGACTGGGAGCCTCGGGCGATGATCGACTCAGGTTCCTGGCGATCGGGCGCAGGCGTGGGCACCGAGCCGCATCCCGGTCGGTACGCGTACGCACCCCCTGACGACGACGACGACGACGCACTCCCGCGAAGAGCTCCAGCCCGCGACGCAGGTCCATGGGTCGCGCCCGCGGCTCCCCCTGCCACGACTGTGTACAAGCCCGTCGCCCCGGCGCCGGTTGCCGCGTCGGAGTCGGAGCCCACGTCGGGCGAGGACGAGGAGGCCTGGGAGCGCACCGCCCCTCGCCGGGCGCTGCCGCCGTCCGAGTCGGATGACGGGCTCTGATGGCTCAGACGGTGCCCGCGAATCCTGCGTGACCCTCAGCCAGGACGGACCATGAGCTTGACGTACTGCCACGTGTTACCCATCGAGCCGCGAAGCATCCGTCGATAGACCTCGTCCCCGTACCGGTCCTTGATGTAGCGCCGCCGCCCAGGAGTGGCTGAGGTCTTGTAGTGCGCCCGCAACAGGTTCCAGTAGTACGCGCGGGGGCCGAGCTCGGTGGGCTGGAACGCCAGATGGGCGTGGTCCCATCGCTCGGCGCGGTCCCGCGCCAGGCTGAGCCGGTGGTGGTCGGCGGCGAACTCCGGCGTGCCCGGCAACGGGGTGCTCGGCTGGATGTTCACCATCGGGTACTCGAGCTGGTTGAGGAAGTCGATGAGGTGGTCGAAGTCCGAGCGGGCCCAGTCCATCCCCGTGAACAGATCCGAATAGCACTGGACGCCGGCCGCCTCCAGCACGCGTACGGCCTTCTTGGCCTGGTCGATCGACGTGCGATCCTCCTCGTCCAGCTGGGACGTGGGGAAGGGCCGCAGCCTGAGGAAGAGCCCTTCGAAACCGTGCTCTGCGAGCAAGCGGATGTCGTCGGGATGGTCGCCGACGTATTCGGGCCGCGCGTACGCGATGAACCGCTTGGAGATGCCCCGCGCATCCAACGCGTCGCAGAACGCCTTGACCCCGGACGACCTGGAGAGGAAGTCGTCATCGACGATGAAGACGTGTGCTTCGTCGATGGCCTGGAGATCGTCCATGACCTCGTCCAGATCACGCTCCCAGCACCTACGGTCCGAGGGGCGGCCGGTCCCGGAGGGCGCCACGCATCCGTACGAGGTGTGCAGCGTCGCGCTGCGCTCGTGATGGATGTAGGTGTACCTGCTCCTGTACTTGGCCGTGATCGTACGGTCCGGCAGCAGCCCGCGGGGGTGGTCTGCGGCTGGTTTGGCCTTGCCGGAGCCCCACACGCCCGGCAGGCAGGCGGCCTCGGCGGCGGAGATGCCGGATGCGAGCTCCCCGATGGTCATCGCTCCGTTGGCCCACACGATGTGGTCGATCGACGGGTCGATGAAGTCGGTCGGTACGGCCTCGGCGTGGATCCCTCCCACGACGACCTGCGTCTGGGGAGAGACCCGCTTCACGTCGCGCGCGAGCTGCTTGATCACTTGGACGTGGTTGATGTAGCCGGTCAGTCCGACCAGGTCGTAGTGCTGCTGAGTGACGAACCATCGCAGCCGCCGGCGCTCGAGGACGAGATCCACGACGTCCACGTCATGGCCGAGCTTCTGCAGGTGGGCGGCGAGGATCTCCAGCTCGAGAGGCTCAGGGATCATGAAGCGCTGCACGTTCACCGACCTCGAATCGGGACGTGGCCGCGCCAGAAGGACCTTCACGCTGTCGTCCCCCCCAGGCCACCAGGTACGCGCGCTGCCTCCTCGGCAGCCACCACGACACCTGTCATCGTTGAAAGTCACGATAACTGCGGACGCTCAGACGGGTCGCGAAGATGAGGACCCTGAGCGGGACATCCTCATGAAAACGCGTGTCCGGACGGCTCACGCCCAGCAGCCGAGACAACGACTGGGAGGGTCGAAGGGTCCCGTGCTAGTGTCCGCGTCATGTTGAGCGCTCAATCATCTGCGGCCGTGTTCGGCTGCATGCGCTCCGCCATGTGTTGTTGTCGCGTTCGCTGACAACACGACCCGACTGTCCCGCGACAGCTTCGCCGCGGCAGTCCTCCACCTGGTTTCGTACCGACCGCTGCCGCGGGGTGTGTTGTCGCCTGAGTCCTCCGACCCAACGACCACAGGAACCGACATGTCATCAGTCCCTCCCACGCCGATCGACCCCCGTGGGCCACGCTTCGGCGCCGCGATCACGTCCGTGGTGCTCGCGATCACGCTCATCCTCGGGCCCGGTGCGCCGGCGCTCGTGCTCCTGATTCTCCAGACCGCCGCGTTCGCCCTCGGCTCGCTCGTAGGGCTCAGCGTCCAGCCGTACGGGATCCTCTACCGCAGCCTCGTACGGCCCAGGCTCTCTTCTCCCACGGAATGGGAGGATCCGCGTCCACCACGCTTCGCGCAGACGGTCGGGCTGATCTTCGCCCTGGCAGGCCTCGCGGGGCTCGTCTGGGCGCCCGTCCTCTTCTACGTGGCGGTCGGCGTCGCGCTCATCGCAGCCCTCCTCAACGCCGTCTTCGACTTCTGCCTCGGGTGCGAGGTCTATCTTCTCGGCCGCCGCCTCGCCGGTCGGCCGCTCGCCTCCCTCGGCTCGGAGGCCTGAGCGTGACCGGGCTGTACGTGGTCCTGGCGGCGACAGCGCTGGCCCTCGCGTTCGGCGTGTACAGACGCCGCACCGACGGTCGTCCGCGGGCGGCCAGCGACGAGTCCGTACGGCTGGACGCTGATCAGCTCGGCGTCGGGCTCGGCACTGACGCGACGTTCGTCCAGTTCTCATCGTCCGTCTGCGCGCCGTGCCGGGTCACCCACCGGGTGCTCTCAGCGATCTCCGCCGAGGATGCGGGCGTCGTCCACGTCGATGTCGACGCCGAGTCGCGGCTGGACCTCGTCGAGCGGTACGGGATCACGCGGACGCCCACCGTCCTCCTGCTCGATCGGGCGGGGGTGGTACGGCACCGGATCGTCGGTGCCGCTCGCGCCCCGGACGTGCGCGAGGCGCTCGAGGGGGTGGCCGGCAGGGCTGCCGCCTGAGCTCGACGACCCACCTCATTCACACGACACACCTCATTCACACGACATGCCTACGACCCGTACGACATGTATCCCTGACACAGAAGGAATTCTCTCCATGGCCTATTACCAGGACGCGACCGCTCTCATCGGCCGCACCCCGCTCGTCAAGATCAACCGCCTGTACGGGGACTCGCAGGCCATAGTTCTGGCGAAGCTCGAGTACTACAACCCGGCCGCTTCGGTGAAGGACCGGATCGGCGTCTCGATCATCAACGCGGCCGAGGCCGACGGCACGCTGAAGCCCGGCGGCACGATCGTCGAGGGCACGTCCGGCAACACCGGCATCGCGCTCGCGTGGGTCGCTGCCGCACGCGGCTACAAGTCGATCATCGTGCTGCCGGAGAGCTTCTCGAAGGAGCGCCGGGCGTTGCTGCGGGCCTTCGGCGCGGAGCTCGTACTCACACCAGCGGCCGACGGTATCCCGGGCGCGAACGCCCGCGCGAAGGAGATCGCGGCGAACACGCCGGGCGCCGTCCTGGCCAGCCAGTTCAGCAACCCGGCGAACGTGGCGATCCACAAGGAGACCACCGCAGAGGAGATCTGGGCCGACACCGAGGGCCAGATCGACTTCTTCGTGTCCGGCGTGGGTACGGGCGGGACGATCACCGGTGTGGGGCAGGTGCTCAAGGAGCGTCGTCCGGGCGTCACTGTGGTCGCGGTCGAGTCAGCCGAGTCGGCGGTGCTGTCGGGCGAGCCCAAGGGTCCGCACAAGATCCAGGGCATCAGCCCCGGCTTCATCCCGGAGATCCTCGACACCAGNNAAGGAGGAGGGCCTGCTGGTCGGGATCTCGTCCGGTGCTGCGCTGCGGGCGGCCGGTGAACTGGCTGCTGATCCGGCCAACGCCGGCAAGACGATCGTCGTCATCATTCCGTCGTGGGGCGAGCGCTATCTGTCGACTCCGCTGTACGCGGATCTTCTCGACTGAAGTTCCTGCGAGACCGTAGCCCGGAGCCATGCCACGGTTCCGGGCTACGCCCACGCCCGTGCACGCTCCTGACTACGAATCGGCTCTATCTCGCCCGTCCGGTACTCTGGAGACTGGAACGTGACTGTTCCGGATCCACGCGGCAACCCTGGCTCGCACCCCAGTCATTGGCCTATCACAGCCAACGCATAGCCATGTGGCCGTAGGTTGAACGCTCGGGTGAATTGTCTGAGTGTTGGTTTTTGGCGATGGGAGCAGCGATGTCGGACGAGTTACCACCCGACTCCGAGTACTCCTCAGCGTTCGGTCCGAACTCCGAACCTGAGGGCACGGAGCCTCTTGGTGGCCCACGCCGCGCCCATGAGGGCCCTGCTCGCAAAGGCATCCGCTGGGGCCGCATCGCCATCATCACGATAGCCGTGCTGTTCGCCATGACCGCTGCGGCGGTGGGCTACTTCGGGGCCAAGGTGAACAACTCGGTGTCGAGCATCTCCCGGAACTCGTCGCTCATGCCGACAGGGAGCCGTCCGCCGTCGGCTTCTCCCACAGCCAACCAGACGTACACGGCGTTGAACATCCTGCTGATCGGCAGTGACAGTCGGGGCACTGACCAGGGCCGCAGCGACACCTTCATCATTCTTCACATCTCGGCCGACCGGAAGTCGGTCTATCTGGTCTCGTTCCCGCGCGACATGTGGGTGACGGTCCCCGGCTATGGAAAGAACAAGATCAACGCCGGTTACTCGTTCGGTGGTTCTGCCTTGGCGGTGTCGACGATCGAGGCCCTCACCGGTACGCGCATCGACCACGTCGTGGTCACCGACTTCTCCAGCTTCATCCAGCTCGTCGACACCGTGGGTGGGGTCACGGTCGACAACCCTGTGGCGTCCACGGAGATCCTGCCCGACCAGAACGGCGTCAAGTACAACTTCATGACCAAGGGTCCGTTGGTGCTCACCGACGGGAACATGGCGCTCGCGTATGTGCGGGAGCGCCACAACCTGCCGAACGGTGACCTGGACCGGACCCTGCGCCAGCGCGCGTTCATCAAGGCACTCGCGCTGAAGATAGCGACCCCCGACGTGCTGGCGAATCCCGCGAAGCTGACCTCGGTCCTGGATACGGTCGGCAAGTACGTGACCGTGGACCCCGGCATGACCAACAGCGTGATCTTCTCGCTCGCCTTGTCCATGACGGGGATCACCAGCTCGAGCCAGATCCACATGGTGATGGCTCCGATCACCGGTTTCGGCACGAGTGCGGACGGCCAGTCGATCGACGTGGTCGACGTTCCCGGCGTGACGGCGCTCGGGAAGGCGCTGCAGAACGACACGATGGCCGCGTTCGTGGCGGCCCACCCGACGACCGAGTACGGCTACACGCCGCCAGCGCCGTCGGTGACGGCCAAGGCGACCGCGACAGCGACGAAGAAGAAGACCTGACCTGCTGAGCGGGGTATCGGCAGTGCCTGTCATCTTCCGGACCGCGTAGGTAGGTTCGACGCATGGATGTCAGGAAGGATGCCGCGGAGTTCCTTCGCTCACGCCGTTCCCGTCTCTCTCCAGAAGATGCCGGCCTGCCGGCATGGGGAGGGAACCGTCGGGTGAAGGGCCTGCGCCGGGAAGAGGTCGCGCTCCTCGCGGGTGTGAGCGTCGAGTACTACGTACGCCTTGAGCGAGGCAATCTCGGCGGAGCATCGCAGTCCGTGCTCGACGCCGTCGCCAACGCCCTCCAGCTCGACGAGGCGGAGCGGGCGCATCTGCACGATCTGGCCCGCACGGCCGCCACGGGGCCCTCAGGGGCAGGGCGCCAGACGCGTCCCACGGTGCGTCCGCCTGTGCAGTGGCTGCTCGACTCGATGAGCGGCACGGCCGCGTACGTGCGCAACGCGCGCATCGACATCCTGGCCACCAATACGCTGGGACGCGCGCTGTACGCACCGGTCTTCGAAATGCCAGGCAAACCAAATGTCGCCCGCTTCGTGTTCCTCGACCCCCGGTCGCAGGACTTCTTCATCGAGTGGCCGAAGGTCGCGGGCGAGTCGGCCGCGCTGCTGCGCACGCTGGCCGGAGAGAACCCGTACGACCAGGGCCTCACGGCGCTGGTGGGGGAGCTCTCGACCCGCAGCGAGCTGTTCCGGACGCTGTGGGCGGCACACGATGTGCGCCAGCACCGCACCGGCCTCAAGCGCTTCCACCACCCCCTCGTGGGTGAGATGACGTTGTCGTACGAGTCCATGGCACTCACCGCAGACCCCGGACTGCGTCTCAACGCCTACGTCGCCGAACCAGCCAGCCCCTCGGCCGAGGCTTTCAGCATGCTGGCGAGCTGGGCCACGGCTCCGGCGTCGAACCTCGTGGCGGTGGCGGAGTAGCCGCCGAAGAATCGCGATACCTTCCCTCTCGTGAGCCACGACAGCGCCGCGGAGCCGGTATCCGCCCTCACAGGCGAGAAGGCTGCGGCGTCGGGACCCCTGGCCCCGTTCCGTACGCCTGGCTTCGGGTGGTTGTGGCTGGGCGTCGTGATGAGCAGCGTCGGGTTCTGGGCCCAGAACGTGGGCGCTCAGTGGCTGTTCATCAGTGACCCGAACGCGGCGACGATCGTGAGCCTCGTACAGACGGCAGGCACCCTGCCGATGGTGCTGTTCTCCCTCGCCGCAGGCGTGTTGTCCGACGCCTTCGACCGCCGGCGGCTGCTGATCTGGGTACAGCTGTACTTCGCGGTGGCGGCCACGTTGTTGTCCGTGCTGACTGGCCTCGGTCTTGTGCCGCCCCTGCTGCTGCTCGCGTTCACGTTCGCGATCGGTGTGGGGATGGCGATGCAGGTGTCCACGTGGCAGCCGATGATCACCGAGCTCGTACCGCGCACCCAGATCGCCGCGGCCATCCGCCTCGACATGGTCAGCGTCAACGTGTCCCGTGCGATCGGCCCTGCGATCGCCGGTGGGGTGATCGCCGTGTGGGGTGTGCCGCCGGTGTTCGCGATCAACGCCGCCTGCACGCTGTTCCTGATCGTCGCGCTCGTACGGTGGCGCCGGCCTCCCCAGGTCCAGGCCCGGGTGCGCGAGCGGTTCCTCCCCGCGCTCCGTACGGGCGGCCGCTACGTTCGCAACGAGCCGGTCGTACGGCTGATCCTGATCCGGCTGGCGGTCTTCGCGGCGCCGGCGACCGCGATGTGGGCGTTGCTGCCGCTGATCGCCAACCGGAAGCTGGGGCTGGCGGCCGACGGGTACGGGCTCCTCTTCACCGCTCTGGGCGTCGGCGCCATCGTCGCCGCGTTCAGCATGGGCCGGATCAGCCGGCACGTGTCCGCGAAGCTCGTGCTCAGCGTCACCGGCGTCGTGTACGGGATCGCGTTCGCGCTCACGATGGTCGTCCCCGGACTCGTACCGGCGCTGCCGTTGCTGTTCGTGCTCGGCTTCGGGTGGACCGCGACCGCGGCCACGCTCAACGCGGAGCTGCAGATGTACCTGCCGAGCTGGGTACGGGCTCGTGCGGTCGCCGTGTACATGACGACGTTCACGGCCGCACAGGCGGTCGCGTCACCGATCTGGGGGCTCATCGCGCAGCATGTCAGCCTCGCGGCCGCGGTGTGGATCGCCTCCGCGCTCGTGGTCGTCGGCGGGGTCATCGGCTTCTTCTGGCGCTTCTCCGAGAGCGGGCATCTCGATCGGCGGCCGGTGTCGTACTGGGCCGAGGCGCGGTTGCTCGAGGAGCCGGAGCCCGACGCCGGACCCGTACAGGTGATGATCGACTACGTCGTACCGCAGGAGAACGTGTCCGAGTGGCTGCTCGCGATGGAGGAGATGCGGCGCTCGCGTGCCCGCAGCGGCGCGACGCGCTGGGAGCTGTACAGAATGGGCGAGCGCGCCGACACGTACGTGGAAATCTTCACCGTCGCGTCCTGGTCGGAGCACCTGCACCAGCATGAGGTGCGGCTAACAGCCGAGGACCAGGCGATCGAGGAGCGCGCGAACTCGTACGTGACTGGCCCGAACATCGCGGTACACCTTCTGCCCGCCGTCGGGCCGACCTCTACTGTTGTCGAAGAGGGGTGAGGCGTGCGATGGAGTCTGTACCGAGAAGCAGGGATGGCAGCATCCATGTCACCGATGAGCGGTTCAACACCGCATCCCACCTTGCCGCCGCACTGTTCGCGGTGGTCGGTACCGGTCTTCTGGTTGCGCAGGCGAGCGTGCAGGGCAACCCGTGGAAGATCGTCGCGCTCAGCGTGTACGGGCTGTCGCTGATCACCCTGTTCACCGCCAGCGCGCTTCACCACGGCATCGACCGCGGCCCACGCGTGAACGAGATCCTGAGGACGATCGACTACGACTCGGTGTTCTTCCTGATCGCGGGCACGGCCACGCCGCTCGTGCTGGTGCTGTTCCGCAACGTCTACGGCTGGACGGTCCTCGGCGGGGTGTGGACGATCGCCGTACTCGGCATCGTGCTGCGGTCGGTGTGGACGCGGGTGCCGAAGTACATCACCAACACCATCTACATCGCACTCGGCTGGAGCGCTGTGCTGCTCGCTGGCGTGGCATCGAACGTGCCGGTGGCAGCGATCGTCCTCATGGCTGCCGGCGGCGTCGCGTACACCGTGGGCTTCGTGATCTACGTGATCGAGAAACCCAACCCGCGGCCCGGCTTCTTCGGCTTCCACGAGCTGTGGCACGTCCTGGTCGTCGTCGCCGCGCTCCTGCACTACCTGCTGATCTACTTCTACGTGCTCCCCGCTTAGCAGTCCTGGGGATCTGTGATGGATGTACGAGGGTGGCTGCGGACTGACGTCACTTGCGCGGCTTGGCGGTGAGCCGCCAGGCAACGGCGAACAAGAGCCACGCGGGACCCATCGTGATGACGAACGGCCGGATCGTGTCGCTGTTCGAGTGCGAGCGGCCGTCGAAGAAGAGGAACACGATCACGGATGCCACGCACAGAACTGCCACGCCCGTCGCCAACGCGATCCTTCGCCCTCGCATGGATCCATGATCCCTCAAGGAGCGGACGGCTGGTTCGATCACGCCAGGTTTCAATCTTGGCCCGGCGTTGACGCCGGCGAGGGCCGCAGCCAAGCTCCAGCGCTTCGCTCGAGAACTCGAGGAGCATCTAGCGCCGCTGAGTCTCCGCCGCGAGTTGCTCGGGCTCGACAGGCTCTTGTCGGTTCTTCGAAGGCTGCTCCGTGCGGGCAAGCTGGAGGCCCTGGCGGCCGACCAGGCACGGTTGGATCACTTCGCGTTTACGATCACCCGTCATGAGACAGCCCCGTTCTCCGAGCGGATCTGGGAACTTCGTCATCAGTTCACCAGCTACCTCGCCTTGGCACAGGTCCTTCAGGCGCCGCTGTATTCCTGCGACGCGAAACTCGCCAAGCGCGGCCACAACGCGGAGGTCCATCTCCTCGCCCAACGTCGTGACCAGCCGATGTGCGGCAGTCGTCTCGGCCGCACAAGGGCCTATCCATGCTTGAACCGCCGAAGTTGCGCTGATACATAGCTTCTACTGTCCTTGAGACGGGCGAACGTCCGAAGTTGCCCTGATGTGACCTCGAAACGGCTTGATAACCGCAACTTCGGCGGTTTGACGTTTTCCAGGCGCCGAGTCCCTAGAAATGAGCGCAACTTCGGCGGTCCAACTTCATACCCACATCCCACGGATGGTTGGTTGTCGGGTGCCTGGGGTGGATCCAAGCGACGACTCGATCGGGTCATGGATTCTCCACGACTACCGATTCGATCCGGAGAGGCGCCAGCTTCGTAACGTTGTGCTGCGTCGGCACTCGAGCGACTGAGTCATAGGGGTGCAGCCCCGGACGCGCAGGCTGTGCGGCGATAATGCGCTCGTGAGCAGAACGATTGTGTGGGTACTTGGGTTCGTCCTTGTGACGGGGATCTTCGGGACCGTCTACGTGGTGGCGCAGCAGAGCGTGCGTGCGTCGGCGAACACCGAGCCNNCTGTCGTGCGCAACGGTGCTCTGCCAGTGGTGCCCGCTGGCGTTCTGACGACGGCCCGTCTGCACGGGCAGGACAAGGTCACGTGGCAGCCGGCAGCCGGTTTGCGGTTCGCCGTGGTCGCCCGGGCAGGAAGCGACGGGCGGGTGGTGGTAGGAGGTCAATCCCTGACGCCCTTCGAGGATCGAGATACCCAAACGATGATCCTCGTCGGGCTGGGTTGGCTGGCCAGCATCGCCTGCCTGACGGGCGCGTGGATCCTCACCAAGGTCCTTGGGACCCGCCCTGCAGCGAAATCACGCTAACTGAGCACCCGCTGAACGCACTCTGCCGCACCTGGCGCGGTTCGGGCCTGCCGATACGCATCCCACGACCGAAGGTCATGGGAACCGGGAGGCACCGTCTAGCTGACTGGGCTTTACGAGATGCTCGTTGGTGAACGGGCTTGCGACATTGTCTGGCTACAGGATGTGGCCCGGCTCAGACGGCCGTGGAACTCGCTGAGCAGCGGATGAACGTCGGCTCACAAGAAGCCTTCGATTTCGCATTGGCCATCCGTGTTGTTCCCGGTTGCCGTGACAGTGCCGTCGGCGCGCAGGCCGAGCGTGTGAGTGGAACCCGCCGCGATCGCCACTATGTCTTGCCAGTGGCTCACGTCGCACTGCCCGTAGCCGTTGTCCCCCGCCGCATAGACCCGACCGTCCGCCCTGATCCCCACGGTGTGGTAACTGCCCGCGCTCACGGCGACGACATCGAGCCATCCGGCCACATCGCACTCCGGCGAAGTCCGACGTCCGGCCGCCACGACGGAGCCGCTCTTCGTGAGGCCGACGGTGTGCACACAGCCCGCGGCGACAGTTGCCAACCCTCGCCAGTCGCCGACGTCGCACTGGCCGCGGCGATTGATGCCAGCGGCAATTGCCGTGCCGTCCGCCCTGACGCCGACCGTATGCCAGTCACCGGCGGCGATCGCGACCACCTCTCGCCATGTACCAACCTCGCATGCTCGTTCAGTGGTTCTACCAACGGCCAGCACGGTGCCATCCGCACGGAGTCCGACGGTGCGTCGCCAGCCCGCGGCGATGGTCGTGACCTGACGCCACGCCATCAGTTGGCACTGACCGTCACCATCCCAGCCCACTGCCAGGACGGTTCCATCCGAGCGAAGTCCGACGGTGTGCGACTTGCCGGTGTTCGTCGCAGCGTGAACGTTGCCCGCCGCCACCGCGACGATGTCGGTCCAGCCGAGAACCTTGCACTCGCCAGCGGCGCCATTGCCTACCGCCCGGACCGAACCATCCGAGCGGCGACAGACGGAATGGCGTCGGCCGGCGGCGAGAGCGGCCACCTGCTCATGCATCAACTGCCTCCTCGGCCGAATCGTAGGACCCAGGGATCGAGCCCGGAGTGTCCCGGCGGCGACAGACCTCACACGTCCGCATCTAGCCGCAGTCAGCCAGCAGCGGTCGCGGCCGCCGACCCTGCGTGTTCGCGGCTGCAGCGGCCAATCGCCGGGTCCCCAGACATCGCTGGGGGAGTGCCGCGCGCTGTTGAGGACCCACCGAGTGCGGACTCGCGGGCACACGCGTGCGTTCGTTAGGGCACAGTCGGGCACGAAATGCTGAAAGCCGCTCTGACTCGGGACATCATCCCTTGTCAGAGCGGCTTTCCCGCTGGTCGGGGTGACAGGATTTGAACTGCAACCCTAGGGGTTCTAGCGTCACTCTCTCACAACGCTCGTTACTCGTTTGACTAGGGGAAACGGTCACTCTGTCTGTCCGCCCTTCGTGGCAGAACTAGGCACAAACGGGCCCAAATTTGGATGCGTTAGGATGCAGTTGGGATGCAGATCGAGGGTGACAGGATGACGGACATTCGACCGGCCGGGGTTTCGGCCCAAGCTCCGTCGCGCACTGGGTCGGCGACCCGCCCATCTGGTGGAGCCAAGCCCACTCGCCGTCGGCGTGCGTTCGGGAAGGTCGCTCGTCAGCGCTCGGGACGCTATCAGGCCAGCTATGTCGGCGACGATGAGATGCGGCACCTGGCTCCGGTGACCTTTGACACGAAGCGTGATGCGGATGCCTGGTTGTCGATGCGGCGGGCCGAGATGGAGGAGCACCGCTGGCGTCCGCCAGACCCCCAGGATGTCGTCACACCGACCTTGCGTGAGTACGCGGAGGCGTGGATCGAGAACCGCCGTACCCGCGACGGGCAACCGCTGAAGCCGCGAACCATGGACCTGTACAACGCCCTGCTGGAGAGGCAGATCTACCCCATCCTCGGCGAGAAGAGGCTGGCCGACATCACCGCGGACGACATCGACGACTGGTACGTGTCCCTTCTGCCAGCCGCCCCTACCCGCCGCAGCCACTCCTATGCCCTGCTGTCGAGCATCATGCGCAGCGCGAGCACGGGGCGACGCGCGCTGATCTCGGAGTCGCCGTGCAAGGTCGAACACCCCGCCATTGTGCGTCGGAGCTTCGAGCCCAGGCCGGCCTCCCCGGAACAGATCGCCACGATCGTGGAGAACATGCCCGAGAAGTACCGGGCGCTCATCCTGCTTGCGGCGTGGTGCGGGCTGCGCTGGGGCGAAGTGAGCGAACTGCGTCGCAACGATCTCGACCTGGCCTCGATGACCGTCAGGGTCGAACGCGCAGTGGTCTGGCGCAAGGGTCGGCCGACGGTCGGCACCCCCAAGTCCCGCGCGGGAGTCCGGACCATCGCGCTCCCACCCAACCTGGGTCCGGCCCTGAGGCGCCACCTCGCCGAACATGCCATGCCCGGCCCGGACGGACTGCTGTTCCCGAACGCGGCTCGTACGGGGCACCTGCACGTGAACACCCTCAGCAAGACCTACCACCGCGCTCGCCGGGTGGCCGGCCGCCCGGACCTGCGGTTCCACGACCTGAGGCACAGCGCTGCCACGATGGCCGCTCAAGCGGGCGCCACGCTCGCGGAACTCATGACGCGCATGGGTCACTCGACGGCCAAGGCCGCGCTTGTGTACCAGCACGTGGCCGAGGGCCGCGACCGGATCATCGCGGAGCGCATGGCGCTGCTTGCAGCACCCTCGCTCACCCCAGCTCTCACCGACGATGGCCGGGACTGAGATGAACGCGTACTCCGTCGGTCTCGACCGGGTCGTAGTTCGTGTTCGGGTTGCTGACTCCGCCTATGGACCGAGCCGCTCCATCGAGAGGATCCAGTCGTTCAGTGCCGAGACTGCCTGGTCGAGCGTGAGGGAAATGTCGACGGATTCGGCGAGGGCCGGATAAGCCCGGACCCACTCCTCGTTCGGAACAGCGAGCACCGGGGGCCAACGGCGAACCGGCTGGCCGACCTCCGAGGCCTCCGTCGCACGGGCGTTGAACACGTCGACGCACGCCGCCCTCACGTCGATCGCGGCCTGGCCGCCGTAGAAGCGGTCCCGAATCAGCAGCAGATCCACGACGTCCCGCACCCTGTCGTTGAGGAACTCCGGAGGGTCGTCCGGGTCAGTGCAGGCGTGGAGTTTCTGTGCGACCTGGTAGGCCATGGCGATACCGGAGAGGTGGTCGGGGGTCGTGATGCCGAAGAACCCGGCCCTCGGTGTGGGGACCGATTCGAGGCCGTCGGCGATGTGGCCCTCGGGGAAGGAGATCTCGACCTTGATGCGTCTCCATACGGTGCCCTTGATGAGCAGCTTGAGATCGAACCGCCGAGGCTTCGCGAGCGGGCGGGCGCCCGTGATCTCCTCGATGGCCGTGCGCTGGAGTGTGAATGGCCCCCACGGCTCGGAGATCGCGGCGTCCAGGGCGGACTCGAATCGCTCCACCCCGCCTCGAAACAGGGCGTCGACGTCCTTCGTGACGCGAGCATCAAGACCGAGGTGAAACTCCATGAACAGACCGCCTTTGAGCAGGAACAGGGGCTCCTCGTCATCCCCGAGAGCCCGTTGCAGAGCGGCGACGGCGACGGTTGAGGCGAGCAGCCAGCCAATCCGCTTCTCGCCGACACCGGTCCTGGTTTGGGCATCCCGCAGCCACATGTTGAGCGCCCGCGCCGAGACAGGAGTTCGCTGCCTGTCAGGCAAATCGGCTGTCATCGTGGTTCGCCGGCCAGTTCGGACCGCTGGCGGGCGGCAGTCTTGGGGTCGATCAGGCCCTGCGCCCGGGCTGCGTCAATAGCCTGCCGAATCAGGTCCGGTCGCACGCCGGAGGCGATGCACTGGTCGATCGCCGTCGGCACGGTCACAGTCGGGATCTGCTCCCAGTAGCCACGTTGCGCTGGTGTCAAGGCTTCGTAGTGGACGGCGTACGCCGCTGGAGTGTGCCGACGGCGCAAGGGCCCGGACCTGCGAGGCACAGTGACATGGATTCGGCCGGGGTTAATGTCGGACAGTTCGTAGACGTCGAGTGCGGTGTCGTGGCTCAGTGCGGCCTCAGGATCACGTGTCCACAAGACGGCCTCCATCAGGTGATCCCGGGTGCCTGCGGGCCACTCGGGGAAGCGGTAGAGCCCATAGGCCACACGCTGCAACTTCCCTCGGGTGGCCAGTTTGCCGAGTTCGACGACCGGGGCGCCCAACTGGCGCGCGTCCGCAGCGGTGACGTAGCCATACTGGTCCACGGCGATGTTCCACAACTCGTCCCTCAATGTCACGGACAACACTTTACCGAAATCAGTAAAGTGTTGTCACCTCCGGCGCGTTCGTGCTTGGCGCCGATAGACCGGGTCGGCATATCCAGGTCTTCACCGCGCGCCGCCGCGCTGAGAGCCCGTCCGCCGATCGCGAACCGGACAACAGGCTCTGCTGAGTCCTCGATGCGAATACGACTGAGCGGGATGCAGAAGCGTGATGCGAGGAGTGCGCCGGCCATGCGAGGTCGAGGGGCTGCCGACGCCCGCCATGAATGGTGGTTCGCATGGCTGAATCGCCAACTGGTTGTCGGCTGGTACCTCACCAGGCCCTCCGAAGCGTTGGCCGGATCGGGGCGACCGGTCGGTACAGCTGCTCGAGGTCGGCGATCCTTACGCGGATGAGCCGTGCGCCGAACCGGGAGGCGGGGAGTCTGCCGCTGGCGATGTGGCGGCGGAGGGTGTCGACGCTGATGTCGTAGATG